>JBDNIL010000085.1:0-6576 GCA_041688355.1 Verrucomicrobiales bacterium
AAACTCTCCCCTTTCACCACCGCGATCCCTTCGACCGCCTCCTCATCAGCCGCGCACTGAATCGCGACTGGACCATCGTGACATCTGACTCCGCCTTTCCAGCTTACGCAGTGAATCTGCTCTGGTGACCTCATCCACTCCCGACTCCTGACTCCTGACTCCTGACTCCTGACTCCTGACTCCTGACCCATGACTCATCCCCTCCCCCTCTGGATCGGCACCGGCGGCAAAAAATCCCAAGGCATCTACCGCACGATGCTCGATACGGAAACCGGCAAGCTGACCGAGCCCGTCCTTGCTGCTGAAATCGGCAATCCGGGTTTCGTCGCGCTCAATGCCGAGCGGACCCGCCTCTACTCGCTCTGCAACATCGACGGCGGCAGCGTCGCGGCCTTTTCCATCGGGGCGGACCATTCCCTAACCCCCATCAACACCCAATCGACAGGAGACGGCAGCGCCTCGCACCTTTCCCTCGACCGGACGGAGCGAGTCCTCTTTTCGGCACAATACGGGAGCGGGTCCATCACCATCTATCCCGTGGCCGAAGACGGCAGCATCGGTGAGCGCGCACAAGTCATCAAACACAGCGGCAGCGGCCCCAACAAAGACAGACAAGAGGGGCCCCACCCGCACTTCGTCGGCGCCAGCCCCGACAATCGCTTTCTCCTCGTCCCCGATCTCGGCGCAGATCAGGTCGTCATCTACCGCATCGATCACGAGACCGCCACCATCGCCCCGCACGGGGTCGCGATCCTCGCCCCGGGGAGCGGTCCGCGGCACCTCAAGTTCAGCCACGACGGCACGAAGATCTATCTCATCAACGAGCTCAGCATGACCGTGACCGTCTTCGAATACGAAGCCGCCTTCGGAATCATGTCCCCGATTCAGACCATCGCTTCGCTGCCCGAGGCTATGTGGAAAGTGCCTAACAAAGCCGCAGAGATCCGTATTCACCCGACGGGAAAATTTGTCTACGCGTCGAACCGCGGCCACGACTCCATCGCCGTCTTCTCGGTCGATGGCGCAAGCGGACTGCTCAGCTTCGTCGAGCACGAAGCGATCCGCGGAGCCTACCCGAGGAATTTCAATATCGACCCGACCGGCAAATGGCTCATCGCCGCAGGCCGGACTTCGAATACCCTCTCGATCTTCGCGATCAATCAGGAAAGCGGGAAGCTCTACTTCACCGCCGACGTCCTCAACGTGCCCGATCCGATCTGCGTGGAGTATTGAGAAGCTGACGCGCTGGAGTGACTGCCTAAGAGGCTGCAGTAAAACTCACTCGTTCACCCTTAATTTCACCGGGAAGTCCTGTAGCTGGCCTCTGTGAGGCCGGTCGTGCGTCCAAGATACAACGTTCCGGCCTCACAGAGGCCAGCTACAGCAAGAAATTCCCGAGCGCTGAAAGATATTCGTGAGTTTTTCGACAGCCTCTTTAGCCGTTCGTTCGACTCCCGCGCGACTCCGATTCCCCGGCGCAAGGGCTGAAGCCCTCACTCCAACCTTCTCAGCTCAGAATCTCCCGAATCACGTGCCCTTCCACGTTCGTCAAGCGGCGATCAATCCCGTTGTGCTCGAAGGTCAGCTTCTCGTGATCCATGCCTAACAGGTGCAGAATAGTGGCGTTGAAATCGTAGAGCGGATGGATGTCCTTGACCGCCTTTTGCCCGAGCGGATCGGTCTCGCCGTGACTCACGCCGGACTTCACGCCCGCGCCGGTCATCCAGCAGGTGAACCCGTCGGGGTTGTGATCGCGACCCTTCGCCCCCTTCTGGAAAAATGGCATCCGACCGAATTCCGTACACCAGACGACGAGGGTATCATCGAGCATACCGCGCTGCTTCAGATCCTTGATGAGCGCGGCGGCGGGTTGATCGAGGATGGCGGCGTGGACATCATACTGATCCTTCAGCTCGCTGTGCCCGTCCCAGTTCAGCTTGCCACCACTCGCATAGGCCCCGTTGAAGAGCTGCACAAAACGCACCCCCTTTTCCACGAGACGGCGAGCGAGAATGCAATTTTTCGCGAAGGCGGCTTTGTCAGGATTTTGCGTGTCGTCGGCTCCGTACATCTTGCGGATATGCGCGGGCTCGGAATCGAGGTCGGAGAGATCCGGCATGCTCAGCTGCATCCGCGCGGCGAGCTCGTAGCTGGCGATGCGGGCGGCGAGCTTGTTGTCCCCGGGATTGGCCGAGAGGTGACGTGCGTTCATCTTTTGCAGGAGCGATCGCGCGGCGGCGTCCTCTTTGCCCGACACGCCCGGAGCCCCGAGATGACGCACCGGATTTTTGGAACTCATCGTCGTCCCCTGAAAGGCCGCCGGGAGAAAGCCGGGGCCCCAATTGTTCGAGCCATTCTGCGGCACCCCTCGCGGATCGGGAATGGCGACGTAGGAGGGCAGATCCTGACTCTCACTGCCGAGCGCATAGGTCGCCCACGAGCCGAGACTGGGAAATCCGTCGAGAACAAAGCCGGTCGAGAGAAAGTTCTCGGCGGGACCGTGGGTGTTCGACTTGCTCGTGAGGGAGTGGACAAAGGCGAAGTCGTCCGTCAGCTCGGCGAGATGGGGGATCATGTCACTGACCCATTTGCCCGTTTTACCGCGCTGACGGAACGCATACTGCGGCCGCGCCAGATTGCCCGACGGTCCCTGAAAGGTCACGGCGGGTCCACCGGGGAGCGGTTTGTCATCCCACGTGATCAACTCGGGCTTGTAGTCCCAGGTCTCGAGCTGGCTCACCGCTCCGGCACAGAAGATCACGATGACATTTTTCGCCTTCGCGGGGAAGTGCGGCTGCCTCGGCGCATAGGGCTTCGCCGGGTCAATGATAGGCCCGCCCGGTGCCGCCGCGAGGATCCCGTCCCCGCCGAGCAGGTTCGTCAGTGCAATCGATCCCAGCGCGGTCGTGCTGTTCGCGAGAAAACGGCGACGATCGAGGAGCAGGCGACCGGCGGGGGAAAGGTGTTCGGCGTGGGGAGTCATGGGAACGACGTGTTTGCCCTCTACTCTCCGGAAAGAGCGAGATTATAACAAGAAATCACTTCTGACGTAAACGTGCCTTCTTCGTTGTCGCTTTCGGACGGCGATTTGTCTTTTCGGGAACTCCGATTCTCGGCCCCTGGGAGATGAGCGTTGATGCAACCGCGGCGGCGGGGTTCATAACGAAATCACAAGCAGTCGAAATACAATTTAATATTTATACCATTTTGTATAAACGATCAAAAGAACTTCCAAAAATAACCCTCAGTCAAGTGTAGCCGACTCAGAAAAGAGAGAATAACTACACGCAAGATCCTGAATGTTGAGGTTATTTCTTTAGAGAATGCTAGCCAAAGCTCGTGAATTTTGGTTAATTCTCCGGATTCCCTTCGAACCTGCGGTCCAGATTCCGTAGGCAAAAATCCCCCCGCATGCCCTCCCGCTCCCAATGGCTAGCCCTCACCGGGGTGTTGGCTTTGATTCTTGTCGTCGTATTTCTGCGACCGGGAGACAGGGGTGACTTGCCTGTCGGGGGGGAGGGAGCACCCGCCGGGGCGGCGGCGAAGGCATCTTCATTTCCCGGCTCGGACGCAGGTGCGGCTGGAGATGAGCTCGACCCTATCATCGCTTTCTCCACCTGGACCCAGCGGTATCTCGTGGCAAAACCGCAGGAAAAAAAATCCCTCGAATCCGAGGGGGTGAACCGGGCGGTTTCGCGGCGTGCGGCGATGAAGAACCTCATCCGGAACGATCCGCAGGAGGCGCTGAGGAAGGCCGTGCCCATGGTCGCTCGGCAGCAGATGCCCCCGGCGATCCTCGCCCACCTCGAGGAGCGCATCAACGAAGTCGGGACCCTGCGTGTCTACCAGGGCGCCCCGCTCGAGGGTGAACCGCTGCCACTCGGGTCTCTGACGATACGCCGCGCCGAGCTGCGAACCGGGAAGACCTACGACGCCCACGTCTACGGCCGGCGGGCTGAGACGGTGAGATGGAGTGAGGGAGCGTCGCTCAACGGCGTGGCGATCGATACGGACTTTGCGGTGAATGAGGACCCCTACCGCACTCTCGAGACGGGCGAGATCCCGAATGAGGAAAAGCCCGCGTCGTTTGATTGCCCGATCTCGGGAAAAAATGCAGTCGAACCCGAAGCCGCCGGAGAACCGGTCGCCGAAGAGACTCCCGCCATCGAAACGGCGACGGAAACGATCTTCTTTTGCGACGGTTCGCACATTATCATCTATGGCGAGACACTCATCATGGGCGAGGGCTCGAGCGGCGGCGCGATCGGCTTCACCGGGATCCTCCCGGCAGTGCCGACGCCCTCGATCGGGGTGGTGCGGGTCCTTTACCTTCCCACGACCTACCTTGATCAGAATGCCGTCCCCAGCACGGAGGCGAAATCCTACGAGCTGCTCCGCGATGTGAGCGATTTCTATTCGAAGTCATCTTACGGCAAACTCACCCTCGTCTCGACGGTGACCCCGCCGATCAAGCTCCCCCACACCGAGGCCTGGTACATCCAGCGCGACATGAGCAATGGCGGCGACATCGATGGGAAGGGCGTCTCCCACAGCCACGCCCGGGCCGCCGCGCGGCGGATGGGATTCGACGATGCGAACTACGACTGCGTCGTGATGCGCCACGAGGGTGGCCCCGGATCGTATGGCGGTCTCGGCGGCGGCAGCAGTGTCTGGCTGCGGGGAGACAGCGTCGGCGTCCTCGCGCACGAGATCGGTCACTGCTTCGGCCTCGCCCATGCCAATTTCTGGAACACCGCCGGCACGAGTGCGATCGGCGCGGGCACCAACAGTGAATACGGCGATCCCTACGACAACATGGGCAGCGCGGGCAGTTTCCCGAACGGGCACTACAACGCACAGGCCAAAAGCCAGGTCCGCTGGCTGCCGGCGAACTTCGTTGAAAAGGTGAATCAGTCCGGCGTCTACCGCATCCACGCGTTCGATCAGACGGCGCTCGATCCGGCGAATCGGTATGCCATGACCATCGTCAAGGATGCGCAGCGGACTTACTGGGGAGAAGTGCGGACGCTGTTCCCCTCAAATCCCTGGACCCAGCGCGGCATGCTCCTGGGATGGCGGTTCCCCGGCGGGAGCGGGAGCAATCTCCAACTCATCGACACGACCCCGGGCACTCCCACGGGCAACAGTAGCAAGGACGACGCGCCGATTTCGCTCGGCAGCACTTTCTCTGACTTCGAAGCGGGCATCCACATGACCGCGATCCATGTGAACGACTCCCCGCGTTACGTGGACATGATCGTGAACCTCGGCGATTTCCCTTCGAACCGTCTCCCGACCCTCTCACTGGCGAGTTCCGCAGAGGTCATCCCGGTCGGCGCCACCGTGACCTTCAACGCCACTGCGGCCGATCCCGATGGCGACCCCCTCGCCTATTCCTGGCAGCACTTCGGGGACACCGCCTATCGGGTCGTCGAGGCGAACGGACCCGTCATCACCCGTACCTTCCCGACGGCGGGAACCTACGTCGTCTCCTGCACCGTCAGTGACATGAAAGGCGGCACCACGATGAAGTCGCGACTCATCACCGTCGGCAACGGCAATGGAAGATTCACCATCAGCGGCCGCATCACGTCGCTCGGGGCGGGACTGCCCAACGTGATCGTCACGGCCAATGGCGCCAACGGCGTCATCACCGACAGCGACGGCTACTACACCATCCCCAACCTCGCCGCGAACACCTATACGATGTCACCGCTGCTCTACGGGTACACTTTCGGAGAACTCTTTCAGAATTCTGTGACGGTGGGCCCGGGCTTCGACGGCGCTGACTTCGATGCCGCCGCCAATGCCACGCTCCGGATCGAGGCGACCGTGCCGACGGCCTACGAACTCGCGCCGACAACGGCGGGCCGTTTCACCCTGATCCGCACGGGCGACACCAGCACGGCACTGCCCATCAACGTCAACAGCGCCCAGGGGAGCGCGGTCAAGGGAACCGACTACACCTTCGCCCCGGATTATGTCGCGGGCAGCCAGGGTTTCAGCACTTTTACGATTCCGGCCGGTGCCTCCTCACTCGAGATCGTGGTCCAGCCGCTCGCCGACGTGGCACCGGAAGGCCCTGAGACCGTGAAGCTGCAACTCGGTCCGGGCGACGGCTACGTGCTCTCGGGCGGCGCGAGCGCCACTGTGACGATCGCCGACGACGACAGTTCCCTGCCGAAAGTATCGCTCTCGACAGTCACGGACTCCCTCGCGGAAAATGCCGCCTCTCCGGTAGTGGTGATTCTTTCGACAGCGGCCCCCGTCTCCTCGAATCTCACGGTCCTTTACGCAATCGGAGGCACGGCCTCCTCCGGGGTTGATTTCGTCGCGATGACCGGCAGCGCGACGATCACTGCCGGCAGCGCCTCAACGACGATCTCTCTCGCCCCGCTCAATGACGCAATCTCGGAACCGCTCGAGACCGTGCGATTCACCGCCACCGCGAATGCTGCCTACCTCGTCGATCCGCAGGCCTCCGCCGTCACCATCAATCTCATCGATGACGACGTCCAGATCCTCAACGTGACCGCGAGCGATCCTGTCGCCACCGAGGTCGATCTGACCGCCCCC
>JBDNIL010000460.1:0-4553 GCA_041688355.1 Verrucomicrobiales bacterium
ACGCCTTCGTTGAAGGTCCAGAGGGCGAGCTTGTTGCCGCGGTTGTGGACGTCGTAGAGGAGGGTGCGGTTTCCCTTCGCCGGATCGGTGGGCAGCAGCAAAGTGAAGTCCGACCAGAATTCGACGCGACCGCTCTCATTCACCGGGGCGAGGGCGAGATCGACGATGCGGGCATTGGCGGTGTCCTTGGGATCGAGTTCGAAATGGAGACGACCCTTGATGATCTCGTAGCTGCCGCTGCGTCCGTAGGCCGTGCCCCCGGCGAAGGGCGCGCGCTCCAGCACCTCCACCCGGACGAGTCCGGCGGAAGCGAGAGTAGGGAGGAGAAGGGTGAAAAGGAGAAATCGAAGTTGCCGCATGATGGCATCGTTTCGCAAAGTGCCGGACTTGGCAAGGGGCGGAGGTCCGTAGCCGGTGACAGACAGCTTCGCTGGCAGTCTGTCGGATTTAGAGCGGCTGAGCGAGGGAATTGGGGTTCGAGTCAGAATTTACATGAGTTTGAGGAGTTTGTGTGAACACAAATGACGAAAACGAAGGGGAATTCGGGCCGAATCCCCGATTTCCGCAGCCGGGCGGGATAAGTCCGACAGGCTGCCAGACTCACGCGAATCTGGACGGGACATCGCGCCGCTTTCCCGCTTCAATCGACCCAGACATGATGCATACACGCTTCCCCCACACCGTTGTTTTCTTTCTCCTCTTTGCCACGTCACTCTCTGTCCACGCCGCCGAGACCCCGCTCACCCTCGATCTCCAGACGCGGACCCGCACCGGGGGCGCGAAGTCGTCGCAGGAATCGTGGCTGCCCTCGCGCTCGGCGATCATCGTCTGCGACATGTGGGACCTGCACACCTGCCACAAGGCGGTGATCCGCGAAGGCGAGATGGCGCCGCGCATGAATGAGGTCCTCGAAAAAGCGCGCGCGGCGGGCGTCCTCATCATTCACGCGCCGAGCGCCTGTATGAAGGCCTACGAGGGCACTCCGGCCCGGGAACGTGCGGTGACCGCTCCCGCCGCCGCCCGCATTCCCAATCAGATCGGCGAATGGTGCAAGATCATCCCCGCCGAAGAGACCGCCGTTTATCCCATCGATCAGAGCGACGGGGGCAATGATGACGATCCTGAGGAAAAGGCCAAGTGGACCGCCGAGCTCGTCGCCAAAGGAGTCAACCCCAAGGGGCCGTGGACGCGACAGATCGACGTGCTCCGTATCGATCAGGAAAAAGACGCCATCAGCGACTCGGGCGTCGAGATCTGGAATCTGCTCGAGTCCCGCGAGATCGACAATGTCATCCTCATGGGCGTGCATGTGAATATGTGTGTGTCAGGGCGTCCCTTCGGCCTCCGCCAGATGGCGAAGAACGGGAAGAACGTCGTCCTCATGCGCGACCTCACCGACGCGATGTACAATCCGAACCGCTGGCCCTTCGTCAGCCATCAGCGCGGGACCGCACTCTACATCGAGCACGTCGAAAAACACATCAGTCCCACGATCACCTCGGACCAGATCCTCGGCGACGACGCGCCCTTTGCCTTCAGCAATGCAACCGCCGGACCGAAGCGGCTTAATATTCTCCTCATCGGCGATAGCACGACCGAGGCGAGCATCCCGAAAAGGCTCGCCCCCGACGAGCCGCAGTTCGAGGACCACGTCCGCATCCTCCTCGCGACCGAGCCCGACCTGCCGCCCACCGATGTCTACAACGAAGGTCTCAGCGGCGAGTTCATCCGGCGGCTCCTCGACAGCGGTCGCTACGACAAGGACATCGCGACGAAGCCAAAGGCCGATTACATTTTCATCCGCTACGGGCTAAACGACGCGTCGAAGCGGGAGAACTTCGCGGAGAATTTCCCCAAAGATTTCCGCGAGTTGCTCGGTCGTCTGCGGACCGATCATCCCGACGCCGTCCTCATTCCCATGACCGCGATCCCCTACTCGACGGTCAACAATCACGCCGAGATCAATGCCCTCATCACCCGCATCGCCGCCGAGGAAAAGCTGCCGCTCTTCGACGTCGCCCCGCGCTACCTCGCCGAACTCGAGAAAGGACCCGACATGCTCAACTACCGCCGCTACGCGCTATCGAAAGTACCAGAGGCGCTGCGTCCCCTCGCCACGCCCTACCTGGAACCCGGCCCCGACCCGCAGATCGTCGTGCTCGACAATCGCCTCGACGCCTTCTTCGGCCATCTCCCGGGCTGGTATGGAGACAGGCATCCGACCCTCGCCGGCTACAACGTGATCGCGAGCGAGACGGCGAAATACCTCGCTCCGGTCATTCGGAAAGATCATGTGAAGGCAAAAGAATGACGCGATCTCGCGGCTTGTGACCTTTGCCTCATCCTGTGACATGCTATGATTCGACCGTCTTGAACCCCACCGCTTCAGTCCTCTCTCTCGCCGTCGCCCTGAGCCTGTCGCAGCCCTCTGCCGCACAGGAGCCGTCGCCTTCGCCGCAGCAGGAAAAGCAGGAAATCGCCACCGTCCTCGAGTCGCTCCCGACCCTGATACCCTCAGAGCAGGTCCACGGGCGGATCGGCTTCTACGGTTCTCCGCAGGATCCCAATCATCTCGTGATCGACCTCGGGCGCAGCGTCAGCCCCGACGAGGTGATCCTCTTCCCCGCACGTCTCCCCACCGATGCGCCAGGCAGCGATGCCGCGAACGGCTTTCCGCCCGAGGTCGTCGTCGAGATCGCCGACGAGGCGACCTTTGCCCAACCTGTGCGACTGGCCCGCTGGCGCGAGGAGAGCGCCGCCGCAGGGACACGGATCCCCTTTCTCCGAGTCCCCGGCAACGGAGCGTTTGGCAGGTTTGTCAGGGTGTCCATCGCGGGTTCCCGGGAGCGCAGCACCGGACGCGGGAGCTTCTTTACTCTCGGCGAGATCGTCGTCCTCGAGAAGGGAGCCAACGTCGCCCTGAATCGCCCCGTCACGACAACCGCCTCCATCGAGAATGCCCCGCGCTGGCAGCTCTCGAATCTCACCGACGGCTACCTCTGGTGCCTGCCTCTCGCAGGAAAAGCCGAGTCCGCGAGCAACGGATATCACAGCCTCATCGAGACGAAGGGGAACACACCGCCGAAGTGGCTCGAGGTCGATCTCGGCGAGGACCGCCTCATTGACGAGATCCACCTCATTGCCGCACACCCGCGGGACTTTGCCGACACGGCCGGGTTCGGCTTCCCCCCTCGCTTCCGTGTGACCGGTCGCGATGAAAGTGGAAAAGAGAGCGTGCTTTTTGATTCGGGCGAGATCCCCTTCCCCAATCCCGGAGCGGCCGCAGTGATCCTCCCCGGAAGCAGTGCGCCCCTGCGCCATCTCCGGATCGAGGCGAATGAACTCTGGCGACGGACCGATGACTACATCTTCGCCCTCGCCGAGTTGCAGGCCTGGTCCGCCGGTGAAAACGTCGCCCTCGGAAAATCCGTCACCGCGACCGACTCGACCGCGACCGGCCTCTGGAGCACCGACGCCCTCACCGACGGATTTTCCAGCCGTCAGGAGTTGCTCGGCTGGACGACATGGCTCGACGCGATCTCGGAGCGCGAGCGCCTGCAAGCTCGAGCCGATGCCCTCACCGGGATCATCGCTGCGGCCCGCGAACAATCTCTGCGGCGATGGCTCTACGGGGCCGGCTCGCTCGTCGTCCTCATCGCGCTGGGAGCCGTCATCGTCATCCTCGCGCAGCGCCGGCGCTCCTCCCTCGCCGAGGTGGAATTGAAACGGCGCATCGCCGGTGATCTCCACGACGAACTCGGCGCGAGCCTCAGTCATCTCGCCCTGCAGAGCGATCTCGCCCGCAGTCGCATCGCGGCCGATGATCCGGTCGCCGCACGACTTGCCTCCCTCTCCGGCGCAGCCCGCGAGACCCTCGACAACATGCGCGACATCGTCTGGCTGCTCGCTCCGGTGGCGGGGAACTGGGTCGATCTCGAGACCCGCCTCGTGAACATCGCCGAACGTCTCCTCGAGGGCCTCGATCACCAGGTCCGTCGCGAGGGACGCGCCCCGACCGGCAGCCCTCCGATCGAGTGGGCGCGCGAGATCGTTCTATTTCTCAAAGAGGCCCTGACAAACGCACGAAAACACGCCGGGGCTCACCGGGTCACCGTGCGCCTCGTCTGGAGCCCTGCAGCGTTCCGACTCGAGCTCACCGATGATGGCTGCGGCTTCGATCCTCATTCGACCGATGCGGGGCGCGGACGCGGACTTCTCAATTTCCAAACACGGGCGAAACTCCTCGACGGAAGCTGCCGCGTCGAGTCCGCACCCAATGCCGGCACCACCGTGACTCTCGAGATCCCCCTCCCCCGCGCCTGACCATGCCAGCCCCACCGACCCTACCCGCCGTCTGGATCGTCGAGGACCACGCACGCCTCCGCGCCACCCTCGCCGAGATCATCGAAGAAGCGGGCGTCGGCAAGGCGAGCGTCTTCGACTCCTGCGAAGCCGCGCTTCAGAGCGGCGCTCCCGAACCCGACGCGATCGTCCTCGATATCGGGCTCGCGGGCATGTCGGGCCTCGAGGGCATACGCCATTTCAAAGAGCGT
>JBDNIL010000461.1:0-11887 GCA_041688355.1 Verrucomicrobiales bacterium
ATGACGTGGGCGTGGACGGCCGTGGCGAGGGCAATGTTCTCGGCGTCGCGCACGTTCCCGGTGAGGAGCGAGTTCCAGGGGCTGCTGCCGTCGGTGGAGCTGGTCCCCTGGGGGGCGAGGGCGTAGGTCTCGATCCCGTTGGCGGTCTTGGCCCCCGAGGAATTGAAGTGCATGCTGATGAAAATGGCGTTTTTCTCCCGGTTTGCGATCTCGACGCGCTGGCCGAGGGTCAGGAAAATATCTTCGCGCCGGGTCAGCAGGGTTTTGAAACCGCGGGCCTGTAGCTCCTTCTCGAGACGCAGCACCATGTCGAGGGCGTAGTCTTTCTCGCGGCCATAGGGGCCTTTCGCCCCGGTATCGTGAGCGCCGTGCCCGGCATCGAGGACGACGGTATCGAAGAGGATGGGCTTGCGGATGTAGCTCGGCCGCACCACGGGATCGACGAGTTTGGCGAGATCGACGGTCGAGAGCATCGCCATGCCGCCGTTTTCGATCACGGGGAAGCTGAGGTTGAACTTGATGTTGTTCACGTAGATCGACTCGGAGCCGATCTTCCAGGTCATGATGAGGCTGGGGTGCTTGAAAATCCGATCTTTGTCCTGCTTGGCGAAGCGATCGAACTGGTAAAATTTCGCCACATTCTCATCCGAGACGTATTCCCGTCCCGCGAGGTTGTAGACATCCCAGTCCTTGGCGAGGGCGGACGAGGCGGACGTGAGAATGAAAACAAACAGAGCCAAAGCCGCCAGGGACGGGGTGGAGCGGTTCTGTCTCGCGTGGGATCGCATAAAAATTGGGATGGCCGGGGGTCTGCGCTGCGGGAATAGGACGGAAATATTAATCTCTTACCACATTCAACGCAATCTGCGAAATGGGAATTCAGTTTTACAAAGAGGGCCCAAGGGACAAATAGTTTCGCCCCTCCTCTGCGAGGCAAAATTTATGGCGGAAGAAATTTCAAAAGGTTATCAGCCCGGCGATGTCGAGACTCAGTGGTACAGCCGCTGGATCGATGCCGGATGTTTTCGTGGCGACGAGAGCGCCGACAAACCGTCCTACTCTATCGTCATCCCGCCTCCGAATGTCACGGGGATTCTGCACCTCGGTCACGTTCTCAATAACACGATTCAGGATGTCCTCGCCCGCCGCGCCCGGATGGAGGGCAAGGACGTGCTCTGGCTGCCGGGGACCGACCACGCCGGCATCGCGACGCAGTCGAAGGTCGAGCAGAAGCTCCGCAAAGAGGAGGGCAAGACCCGGCGCGACCTCGGACGCGAGGCCTTTCTCGAAAAGGTCTGGGAGTGGAAGGAAGAGCACGGCGGGATCATCATCCAGCAGCTCAAGCGCCTCGGCTGCTCGTGCGACTGGGACCGCGAGCGATTCACGATGGACGCGGACTACAGCCGCTGGATCTCGAAGGTCTTTGTCGATCTTTTCAACGAAGGACTCATCTACCGCGGCAAACGCATGGTGAACTGGTGTCCGAAGTCGCTCACCGCGCTGAGCGACGAAGAGGTCATCATGAAACCCCAGAAGTCCAAGCTCTACACGATGCGCTACCGCGTCGCGGGGACCAAGGACGGAGGCGGCCCCGACCAGTGGATCGAAATCGCAACGACCCGACCCGAGACGCTCATGGGTGACACGGCCGTGGCGGTGAATCCGAAGGACAAACGCTACGCCGATCTCGTCGGGAAGATGGTCATCCGTCCTTTCCCCGAGGCCGAGATCCCCGTCGTCGCCGATGACCATATCGATCCCGAATTCGGGACCGGCGTGCTCAAGGTCACGCCGGCCCACGACAAAAATGACTTCGCGATCGGTCTGAAGAACAACCTCGAGATCATCGACGTTTTCCATCCCGACGGCACTCTCAATGCCTTTGCCGGGCCCGAGTTCGAGGGCATGGACCGCTTCGAGGCCCGCGTCAAAACAGCGGAAAAGCTCGAGTCCATGGGGCAACTCGTGAAGGTCGAGGACTACGAGAACAGCGTCGGTTTCAGTGAGCGCGCCGATGTCCCGATCGAGCCTCGCATTTCCATGCAGTGGTTCCTGAAATACCCCTGCGTCGAAGAGGCCGCTGCCGCCGTCGCAAACGACGAGATCCACTTCCGCCCCGACCGCTGGAAGAAGACTTTCGCCCACTGGATGGAGGGCATCCAGGACTGGTGTATCAGCCGTCAGCTTTGGTGGGGACACCAGATTCCGGTGTGGTATCGCAAGGAAAACGCCGCCGACATCCAGTCCCGCGAGAGCCTTGACGCGACGAGCGCCGGGGATGATATCTACGTCGGAATCGATCCTCCCGGTGACGCCGATCAGTGGATCCGTGACGAGGACGTCCTCGACACCTGGTTCTCGAGCTGGCTCTGGCCTTTCGCGACGATGTGCAAGAGCGACGAAGAGTCGAGCCCGACCCTGAAAAAGTTTTATCCCACGACCGATCTCGTGACCGGGCCTGACATCATTTTCTTCTGGGTCGCCCGCATGATCATGGCCGGGTTCCGCTGGCAGGGAGAAGTGCCTTTCAAGAATGTTTTTTTTACCAGTATCGTTCGCGACAAGAAGGGGCGGAAGATGTCGAAGCAGCTTGGCAATTCGCCCGACCCGCTCGATCTGATCGCCGAGTTCGGTGCTGACGCTCTGCGTTTCGGTCTGATGCGTATTGCCCCGATGGGGACGGACATAAAGTTCGACGAAGACCAGATCGTGGAAGGCCGCAACTTCGCCAACAAGCTCTGGAACGCCGCCCGCTATCGACAGATGCAGGAGGGCGCGGTCGAGACCGGGCCGGTCGACTTCGCCTCGCTCTCGATCTACTCCATCGACATCCTCGCCCGCCTCGATCAGCTCGAGCGGGATATCGCGATGGCCTACGAGGACTACCGCTTCAACGAGATCGCCCAGCTCCTCTACGACTTCTGGTGGAGTCACTACTGCGACTGGTATCTCGAGTCCTCGAAGGGCGACTTCTTCGAAGAAGGCAACCCCGCCGCCCGCGCCTCGACTCTCGCGACGATGGACCTCGTCCTGAAGCGTTTCCTCCTGCTCGTGCACCCCTTCATGCCGCACATCACCGAAGAACTCTGGGAAAAGATCGGCTACCGCGAAGCGGGTGATCCGGAGTTCCTCATGCAGACCCGGCTGCCGGCCGGCGGAGTCCTCGAAGGTCAGGACAAAGACGCCATCGCCAAAGCCCGCGCCAAAACGCAGGCCGTCTACGAATCCGTCGGCCGCGCCCGCAATCTGAAGGCCGAATACGGTCTCGGGGCGAACAAGAACGTAAAATTCATCATCGATCCCGAAGGCGGGAGCTTTGACCAGGCCGCCGTCTTCCAGCGCCTCGCCGGAGCCGGTGAAGTAATCGTCTCCCCCGGATTCAAAGCGGAAAAAGGCCTCCCCGTCGCCCTCACCGCGATCGGGAAAATCTACCTCCCTCTCGAAGGTTTCATCGACGTCGAAGCCGAGCGCGCGCGCCTCGGCAAAGAGCTCGACAAAACCCAGGACGAGCTGAAAAAGGTCAACGCCAAGCTCTCCAACGAGAACTTCGTGACCCGCGCTCCCGACGAAGTCATCAAGGAAATGAAAGAGCGTCAGAAACACTGGCAGCAACGCGTCGACGAACTGACGAGGATGATTGGTAACCTGGGGGTTTAGCAATTTAGCAGGTAGCCAATTAGCGATTTAGCTAAAAGGCCAAACCGCTACTAGCTAAACAGCTAAACAAAATGGATCTAGGACTCAAAAACAAAGCCGCCCTCGTGATGGCCTCGAGCGGCGGGATCGGGCTCGGGGTGGCGAGGGAGCTGGCCCGCGAGGGCGCGAGGGTGATGCTCTTTGCCCGGTCCGAAGACAAGCTCGCGGAAGCGGCCGCGTCGATCGAGGCCGAGACGGGAAATCGTCCGCTCTTCACCGCCGGCGACATCACCGATCCCGCGGCGATCGAGGGAGTCGTGGAGCGCACCGTGACGGAGTTCGGCGGACTCTGGGCACTCTTCAACAACACCGGCGGACCGCCCGCCGGTGCGTTTACCCAATTTGATGACGCCGCCTGGCAGTCGGCCTTCGAGCTCACCATGCTGGGCTACGTGCGCACGATCCGTGCCGCGCTGCCGCATCTGAAAGCGGGTGGAGGGGGCCGTATCGTCAACAACACCTCCGTCTCGACAAAGCAGGCCATCGACGGGCTGCTGCTCTCGAATGTCTTCCGCTCCGGACTGGTGGGATTGGGGAAATCCCTCGCCCGCGAGTTGGGCCCTGACCGCATCCTCGTCAACACCGTCGGCCCCGGTCGCATCGACACCGATCGCATCGTGCAACTCGACACGATCTGGGCGGGCAAGGCCGGGATCTCCTACGAAGAGCAGCGGGCAAAGTCCCAGGCCTCGATCCCGCTGGGAAAATACGGAGAGCCTGCCGAGTTCGGCCGCATCGTCGCCTTTCTCTGCTCCGAAGCGAACGCCTACCTGAGCGGGCAAAATATCCTGATCGACGGCGCGATGGTCGAGGCGTATTAAATTATCCTCCTCAGGAAGAGCCTATCCCATCAATCCGCCCATCGTCCGGGTTGCCAGAAGACCCCGTTTCGGATTACCGTTACCGCCATGCTCCTCTGTCGTGCCGCAGCTCTCGCGCTTTTCCTCCTCGCCCCGGGCGGCTGCCTCTTCGCGAACGAGCCCGAAGATCTCAGCTTCGCCGAACTCGAGGCCCCCGAGCACGACTATTGGAAACGTCCGCTCAATGACCCATTTACCCTGCTGAAAGACGATCTCGAGCAGGGTCGGCTCGACCTCGATGTGTCGGGCGAAAAAGCCTACCTCGAGAGTCTCCTCAAAGCCCTCAAGATCCCCGCCTCGACCCAGATGGTGGTCTACTCGACGACGAGTCTCCAGCTCAGCCTCATCTCGCCACGCACTCCGCGAGCAATCTATTTCAATGAAGATCTCTACCTCGGCTACGTCCAGGGCGGCCGTATCGAGATCGTCTCGATCGACCCCGAGCTCGGCGGGATTTTTTACATTTTCGACATCCCGCGCAACGGCAACCGCCCCGTCGCGGAACGGTCCGAACGGTGCATGAAGTGCCACGCCGACGAGGACACCCACGAAGTCCCCGGCATCGCGATCAAGTCCGTCATCCCCGGTCCGACCGGAGGCAGCCTCGAGAGCTACCGCCGCGGGCTCACCGGCCACACCATCCCGATCGCCGATCGCTTCGGCGGCTGGCATGTCACCGGGGCCGACGAGGTGAAACCTCACTGGGGCAATCTTATCGGGCGTTTCACTCCCGAGGGTATCGTGACGACACCCCTGCCGCCCGGCGAGCAGTTCGACTGGAGCGTTTTCCCCGTCGCCACGAGCGACATGCTCGCGCACCTGCTCCACGAGCACCAGGCCGGCTTCGTGAATCGTTTCACCCAGGCGCACTACCGATTGCGAACGGCGCTGGCGGACGGCAAAGGAAAGCTGAGGCCCGAGGATCGTCCCATGATTCAGAGTCAGGTCGACGAACTCACCCGCTACCTGCTCTTCGCCGGGGAGGCCACTCTGCCCGCACCGATCGCGGGCGACAGCCTGCTTAAAGAAGACTTCCTCGCGAACCGACGGGCCGACAAAGCCGGAAACTCGCTCAAGGACTTCGATCTCGAGACGCACCTGTTCCACAACCGCTGCAGCTACATGATCTACAGCCCTCTCTTCCGGCAACTCCCCGCCGGATTCAAAAAGCTCGTCTACACCCGCCTCGGGCGTGCCCTCGCGCTCTCGCCGTCGGACCCCGACTACGCCTATCTCCCGAACCCCGAGAAGACGCGGATCAAAGCCATTCTCAAAGAGACCCTGCCCGATCTCCCGCCGGATTGGTGATCATAAAAAAAGCGCTCCCGCAGACTGCAGGAACGCTTTTTAAGAGAACTTCCCGGAGAACCGGGAAGGCGGGAATCAGCTCTTCTTCTCGGGCTTCTCGGTTTCTTTGCCAGCCTGGAGCCAGCCCGAGAGACCTGCGGAGAGGTGCTTGATGTTCTTGAAGCCGGCAGCTTCCGCAGCGGAGGCGCCTGCTTTGTAGGCCGAACAGGTCGGGCCGCCACAATAGGCAACGACGAGCTTGTCCTTGTTGTCACCGAGGAGACCGGCGATCTCATCCTTGTTGGCGCGGAAGTCGATCGCACCGGGGATGTGGCCTTTTTCGTAGGTGGCGGAACCGTTCACGTCGAGGACGATGACGTCTCCCTTTTTGATGGCGGCTTCGAGTTCGCTGATGCTGATGTCGGGGTATTCACCGGCAAAGGCGAAGGTGGCGAACAGGGCGCAGGCGAGGGTGGCGAGTATTTTTTTCATGGTTTTCGTTAGTGTATTTCTTAATTTAATCCTTATCGCCGCGACGTCGCGGCGTGGACCGGGCCGAACGATAGCAATTTCACCATCGCACGACAACAGGAATAGAGGACGCGATTGAGCGGAAAAGCTTACCTAATTTTCTGAATCCGGCTTCGTTTAGGGAACGTCCCGGGATCGGAGAGGGTCAGGTTCCCCACCCGACCCTCTTTGGTCGGGAACACGTACTCGCGGTCGGCGTTATCCCCTCTATACTGCGGGCATGAAATGGATCCCCGCCACTCTGCTCGCCACTGTTACCACCGTCGCGACTGTCGCCACGTTTACCTTCGCCGCCGACGGTCCCGATCTGCCGCTCGTCGATCTTTCGGGTGATACGGCCCGTCACGTCGTCATCGCCGCCGGCACGGAAGAGACCTACCAGGGACATCCCACGACCCTGCTGATGCCCGATCAAAAGACGATCTTTGCGGTCTGGTGTATCAATCACGGCGGAGCCGCCGGCCCCATGGCGAAGAGCGGCGACGGCGGCCTCACCTGGTCCCGACTCGACGAGACCCTGCCGCCGGGCTACGCCACGCACCAGAACTGCCCCAGCATTTACCGACTCATCGATCCCGCCGGGAAGGCGCGCATTTGGGTTTGGTCGGCCGCCCTCGGGACCCGCAGCGGACCCGGGATGCCCTCGATCATGAGCGAGGACGAGGGCGAGACCTGGCGCGAGATGCCGCCGCTCGGCTTTCCCTGTGTCATGACCTTCAGTAGCATCGTGCGCCTGGACGACGGCCGCTATCTCGGGCTCTACCACAAAGGACCCGATGGCGCGGACAAAGCCCCTCTCGAGGTTTTCCAGACCATCACCGCTGATGGCGGGTTCACCTGGTCCGAGCCGCACGTCGTCGCCTCGGTGAAGGACAAAAATCCCTGCGAGCCCTTCGTCTTCCGCTCGCCCGACGGAAAAGAGCTCTGTTGCCTCCTGCGCGAGAACACGCACACAGGACGCAGTCTCATGATGTTCTCCCGCGACGAAGGTGCCACCTGGAGCACGCCGGTCGACACGCCCTGGGGACTCAGCGGTGATCGCCATATCGGCGTCCGCCTCGACGACGGCCGCTGGGTCTTTGCCTTTCGCGACATGGCGCCCGAGAGTCCCACCCGCGGGCACTTCGTCGCCTGGGTCGGTACCTATGATGATATCGAAAAGGGCGAAGGCGGAGCCTACCGCATCAAGCTGCTCCACAGCCACGCCGAGCGAGTCAGCGATTGCGGGTATCCGGGAGTCGAACTGCTCCCCGACGGCACCATCGTCGCGACGACCTACGTGAAGTATGCACCCGGGCCCGAAAAGCACTCCGTCGTCTCGACCCGCTTTAAAATCGCTGAGACCGATGCGATGCTGAAGCAGTAAATGCATCGCGGAGCGAGAGCCCCGGGCGGAACCGCCAGTGCCACCATGAAGCGATTCCCTCTTCTCTTTTCCCTGCTCCTCGTCCCGCCGACGTCGGCCCTCACGCAGGGGCCGATCACTTTCCCCGTCGATGGCGGCATTGTCGATGTGCGCAACTACGGGGCTACGCCCGATGACGACATCGACGACACGAAAGCGATCCAGGGGGCGCTCGATGCTTTTCCCAATGGCAACCGTATCGTCTATCTGCCGCCGGGCGTCTTCCTCGTGCGCGACACCCTCACCTGGCCGGCCGGCGAGAGCGCCGGCGTCGCGCAGAAGCGCACCATCCTCCAGGGCGCGGGCGAGGGCCTCACGACTCTGAAGCTGCCACAAAACACTGCCGGCTTTACCGACGGAGGCAAACCGAAGGCTCTCATCTGGACGGGGAGCGCCCCGGCCCAGCGATTCCGCAACGCGGTGCGCGACCTCACCATCGAGGTCGGCCCGAAGAACCAGGGCGCGATCGGCCTGCAGTTTAATACGAGCAATCAGGGCTCTCTGCGCAATCTCACGATCCGCTCGGTGGACGGCTCGGGGAAAATCGGCCTCGACCTCGGCCACTGCGACGAGATTGGGCCTTTGTTAGGGAGAAATCTCACGGTCGATGGCTTCGAGATCGGGATCAGCACGAAGTGGCCGGTAAACTCGAATACCTTCGAGCATGTCACCCTGCGGAATCAGCGTCGCATCGGCTGGTGGAACTACCATCAGATGATCTTTATCCGCGACCTCATCAGCGAGAACCGGGTGCCCTCGATCTTCAATGAAAAGGACTCGTGGGGCAGCGTGACCCTGCTCGACGCGCACCTTCACGCCACCAATCCCGACGGTACGAATCCCGCGATTTACAATCAGGGTCAGGTCTACCTGCGCAACGTAGAAGTCCTCGGCTACCGCGTGGCCGTCAACAACGATGACAAGGGTCGCGACAAAGGGGACATCAACCAGCCGGGTCTCGTGATGGAGGACACTTCGCATCGGAACGTGGTTTCCCTCTTCCGCGAGATCAAGGACGGCACCTTTGCCACTTCGGGCGAGGTCGCGCGCCTGCCTGTGAAGGAGACTCCCCTCGTCGCCTGGGGGGATCCGCAAAAGGACTGGGTCAATCTGACCGACTTCGGAGCCGATCCCACCGGCGCAAGTGATGCCAGCGAGGCAATGCAGAAGGCGATCGATTCCGGCGCGACCACGATCTACCTCCCGGGCGGGGCAAACTACCGATTCGCCTCGGGGGTCGAGATCCGGGGTCCGGTGCGGCGTATCATCGGACTCGAAGGACGTTTCATCGCGGACTGGAAAACGGGCGGGAGCGCCCCCGTCTGGAAGCTCGTCGACGGGAAACATCCCGAGAATCTCCCCGACGCGCCCGTCGTCATCATCGAGCGCAGTGAAAATGAGAGCGGTGGCCCCGAGATTGTACTCCGTCACGAGAGCGCCCGCACTCTCGTGGTCAGCTCGACGACTGGCTTTACGGTCGAAGGCTATGGTAAGGGAGATATCTTCCTCGAGGACTTCTGCGGTCACCTCGACCGTGTCGCCCCCGGCCAGAGCGCATGGTGCCGCCAGCTTAACAGCGAGCGCGAGGGCACGAAGTGCCGCAACGTCGGCGGTAAACTCTGGATCCTCGGGATGAAGACCGAGAAGACCGGCACTCTCATCGAGACCACCGGCGGGGGCATCACCGAAGTGAACGGGGCCTTTGTCTATTCGAATACCGGCTGGAAGGCGAACGAGCCCGCCTTTCTCATCGAGGACAGCACCGTGAATCTCTACGGGATCAACGAACGCAATTTCAACCGTCACCCGGTCACCCTCTGGGTTCGCGAAAGGCAGGGCGCGGAGATGAAAGAACTGACCGAGTTGCCGTGGATCTACCTCAGCCGTTGAGCAGGCCTTGCCATGATGAAAAGCCCCCTCTCCCGGTTCATCGCCCTCGCGCTCTCCCTGCCCATCCTGCTCGCGGCGGAACCGCGTCGCATCGACCTCGCGGCGGATTCACCCCACCTCTCCAGCGACGAGGTGCCCTTCCTCCACGAGGTCATGACCGAGCACCGCCTCAGCGACGACAGTCTCTCCCTCGTCCCCGTCGGGGGGCCCTACGAGTGGACGAAAATCGGACCGACAGACGAACCCTTTCGCCTCAATGTCAGGGTTGGGGAGGGAAATTACGACCACGCCACCCTCTCCATCTGGAACTGGGACAACCACCTCGTGCAGCAATGGCGAATCCCCGCCGGAGCAGAGGACCTCGTCGAGATCGCCATCACCGGTCTCGGCACCTACCTGATCACCCTCGACGGCTGGCGCGAGGGCGCCTACCGCGAGCGGCTCATTCGCAACCTCGCCGTGACGACCGACAACCGCGAGGCCCGCGACGCCTGGAAAACCGATGAGTTTTTCGTCGGCATCTGCGCCTTCCCGGGGCGCTACCACTGGAAACCCGGCGGACAGCCGACCCTCCCGGCAGGACTAACAGAACAACAGGCCCGCGACCGCGAGGCCGGGCTCATCGCCCGCCTCGGCCTCCAGGTCGTGCGCACCGACGAGTCCCTCGAGATGGGCCGCCGGAAGAATGCGGCGGGCGAGTCGGAATACTATTTCGACTTTTCCCGCATGGACGCCGCTGTCGGATCCTACACCTCGTGGGGATTCCAACTCGCCCTCCAGACGATGAACGCAGCCGACTGGGCCGTGCTCCCTCAGTATGATCATCACGGGAAAAACCGCTGGCGCTACCCGCACCTTGAACATCCGCAGCGCGCCTACCTTGCCGCCCTCGTCGGTCGCTACCGCGACCGGTCCCGCTTCGTGCAGATCTCCAACGAGCCCGATCAGATCGGCTACTGGTCGGGCACGAATGAGGAATTCGTGACCCAGTTCATCTTTTCCCGCAACGAGATCCGCCGCGTCGCGCCGGAGCTGCCCATCACCAACGGCGGTTACTCCCTCGTCGACGAGGCGAAGTGCGCGTTCTTTGTTAACGAGCTCCACGACCTCGTCGATTTTCCCGCCTACAACGCCCACGGCAATCTCGAGGACTACAAACGCAGCTTCGCAACGATGCGGCGTCTCCAATCCGAAGCCGGCGACACCGCCACCCGATGGGTCAACACCGAGACCGGCTACAGCGCCTGGCGGCTCGAGCAGGAACGACGCCAGGCCCAGATCGACGCGCAGAAGGTGCTCTACTCCTGGGCGAACGGCCACGCCGGCGTGCTCCTCTTCTGCTCCCGCATGACCCGTCCACCCGGACGCGACGGCACGCCCGATTTCGGGCTGCTCGACTACCAGTATTGCCCGCGCTTTGTCTACGGGTCCATCGCCGCCCTCACCGGAACCCTGAGCGGAGCCTCGTTCCGCGAGACCCTGGTGGAGTCAGACGACGTCCATCTCTATGTCTTTGCACGAGGCGGGGACCTCATCGTCGCCGGATTCTCGATCGGAGAAACGGCCAGCACCGCGACCATCAGCACCGATGCCACCGAGATCATCGCCATCGACGAGATGGGCAATGCCCGCCCCCTCGACCCCGTTACGACCTTGGATCTCCCGCTCGACCACTATCCCCGCTACTGGCTTCTGCGCGGAGCGACGGAAGTGGGACTGCCGTAGGCGACCGTGGCCGGGGCGCCTCCCATTTTAAATATCAGAGTTTGGCAGAACGTGGCACTCCAAGGTTAAAGCCGCCCTCTTCAAAGCCCTCGATAGGTCAGTTGGTAAGGCAGTTGCCCCTTAACCAATCGGCCCCCGGTTCGAACCCGGGCCGGGGTACCATTTTCTCGGGTTCGATCCCTCCCCGCCTCTGAGTTTCTCCCGGTGAAAGACCGTTCCGCCTCGGGCCGTATCAGATGACACCGATGAAAATTCAGAACCTTTCCCGCAGACGCCTGCGCTGGATCCTGCTCTCCAGCATTCTCCTCCTGGCAGCCCTCGTCCTCTTCATCGCAGGCAGTCAGGGGACGATAGAGCAGAGCGGCGCGGGCCGGATCTACGGGGACGTGGATGAGATCCCCCATCGACCCGCCGCCCTCGTTCTCGGTTGTGCCAGGACCCTGCCGAACGGGCGTAGCAATCTCTATTTTCGCTACCGCATCGAAGCCGCCGC
>JBDNIL010000462.1:0-5892 GCA_041688355.1 Verrucomicrobiales bacterium
AGCTGGCCTCTGTAGCTGGCCTCTGCGAGGCCGGGATAGGCTGTCGGAGGATCAGGGATATCCACGTCGCGAAATGTTGTCCGGAAATGCAATCCGGCCTCAGAGAGACCGGCTACAGGAGATCCCGCTGAATTTCGGGGGTTACGAGTGAGTTTTTCGACAGCCTCCGAAGCGAAGTCAATCACTGCTCACGCCGGCACAAAACGTAGCGCGGCGGAGTTGATGCAGTAGCGCAGGGCCGTGGGCGGGGGACCGTCGGGAAAGACGTGCCCGAGGTGGGCGTTGCCGGTCTTCGAGCGCACCTCGACGCGTCTCATCCCATGGCTTTCGTCGACGACCTCGACGACTTCTTCCGGATCGACGGGTTCGAAAAAGCTTGGCCATCCGGTGCCGCTGTCGAACTTCGCCTCGGAGGAAAAGAGAGCTTTGCCACTGATGATATCGACATAGATCCCGGGCTCTTTGTGGTCCCAGTATTCGTTGTCGAAGGGCGGCTCGGTTCCCCCGTTGCAGGTCACTTGGTATTGTCTTTCGGTCAGTTTCGCGCGGAGTTCGTCTTTTGATTCGGGCATGTCGTGTAGGAGCGGGGTCTAGTGGAAGTGGTCAGGAGAAAAGCAGGCTCGCAAAGCGACGTTGATACCTTTCCGACACCTCGTGGCGCGGACCGAGGTAGAGGAAGATCTGCTTCAGGGCTTTCGCCGCCGCGTCGTCTCCGAAATGGCGGCCTTTTTCGAGAACGAGGAGAAAGGCCTCGCAAGCCGCAGCGAAGTCGAGCCGGCGGAGCGCTCCATATCCGAGGGCGAGCGTGTCGGTGAGCTCCCCCGCCTCTGTCGCGGGATGAGTGAGGAGCGTGGCGAGATCCCGGAGTCCGTTGGCGCGGGCGCTGTATTCCGAATCTGTCGGGAAAGCTTTCGCGAGGGCGGCGACCTCTGCGGGATGAGTCGCGAAGGTCGCACGAATTTTGAGAAAAAGAGCGGTGTCGTTCTCCGACTCAGCAGAGAGGACAGTCTCAATTTTTTCCAGGGCAGCACCCGGATCGCCGGCGAGGAGCGCTTTATCCGCTGCTTCGAGATCCGCCGCGAAAGGGGAGGGGAGATGGCGCGAGATCCATCGTTTCAGCTGCGGTTCGGCGAGGACTCCGAGTGACTCGGCGATCTCTTCGCCATTGAGAAAGAGCTTCAGCGTCGGGAGACTGCGGATCCCGAAGCGGGTGGAGAGATCGGGGTGCTCCTCCGTATTGACCTTGATGAGCTCCCAGGCACCGTTCGCTTCGGCGACCGCTTTCTCAAGAATGGGGGAAAACATGAGACAGGGACCGCACCAGCTCGCCCAGAAATCGACCACGACAGGGACGGACCGGCTTCTTTCGATGACCTGATCTTCAAAGGATGTCAGCTCGTGGCTCATTGGGCACTATAGGCCATCCGGGGGAGGGACGAAGCACGGATTTTCCCTATACGGGGGAAACTTTCTATTTTTTTGTTTTCGGCTTCCGTGCTCTCGGTTATGACTATCGTTATTATGAATTTTCTCACTTTCGGTATTTTCGGAGGGTTTCTTTTCGCTTCGTCCCCCGTGCGGGCCTCTGAGACCTACGATCTCGAAAAGATCCGCACGATCGAAGGCCGGGAATATCGTGGCATCTTCATCCTCGAGGCGGACCGGCACGGGCTAAGTTTTCGACACGAGGGAGGCATTGCCAAGGAGCCTTTTTCCTCCATTTCCGAGAATCTGCGCATGCTCTACGAGGCAGTCGACGATGTCCCGGCAGCCGACGACCCTGAGGCAGATCCGTCTGCCCTGGCGGAAGAGGAACCAGTCCGCGGGGAAGTCACCCTGCCTGCTCCCGTGATCCTGATCGCTGCGTGTCGGGTGAGAATTCCCCCGCCGGTCGTTCCGCTCGGCGGCGGCTACACCCATGCGGACCGCATCCGCTGGCCCGTCTGGTGGTCCCGCTACGATCCCGCTCACGAGTTGGCGAACCCCTACTTCCGCGAGCTCGCGGTGCGGGACTTTCTTTACAGCTCGGGCCTGCTCCCGACGCCCCGGGGCATCGAGGTGAGGACATTTTACCGCTGATGCGGGCCTGCGAATATCTTTCGATTACGAAACTCGGTCATTGGCTCACGAGGGCCGATGTAGTATATTTCGCATGTTATGATGGGACCAGACGAGATTAGTGAAAGGAGACAGGTGAATCACACACCAACGATTGCTCTGAGTATCGCGGCCATACTTCTATTGATCGTGGGGGCGCTCAGTTACCGCGACTTTGTTCGCACCAGCCTCGAAAAGGAGTTCGCGGAGAAGGAAGCCCGTCTCATGCAGCGCCAGGGATACTATGGGAATATCACTCCAGCACAGCAGGCGTTGCCGCAGGGAGTGCAGGGACAGACGTTCATTCAGAACGGGATCCCGGTGAATGCCCAGGGTATCCCGCTGAATCAGCAGGGGGGCTACCCGGCCGGGGCTTCCGTAGGCTTCCAGCCGCCCGCGCAGAATGTCCAGTACGATGCCCAGGGGAATCTCGTGGCGTCCGCTCCGGCGATCCCGCAAGGCTACGAGGAAACCGGGACTCTCCCTCTGCCGATTGATCCCGCGTTGAACAACATCCGCACCTCTCTCGATCAGGCTCGCGAGCAAAGCCGGCTCACCGAGCAGCGCTACAACCAGCTCTCAGGCAACGTGGACAGCCAGGCCCGCGAGGCGGCGGCGATGGCGGCGAATACGGCAAACACCGCTGCGGCAGGCTCGACGGCGATCACCGAGGAGCTCCCCGACTTCCTCCGCGAAGCGGTGGAGAATCCCCCCGGGGGCAATCCCGAAGTCGAGGAGAGGCTCAATCGCATGAGGCAGCAGGTCTCCGCCGCGCCCTCTCTCGGGAAAGTGACGAGCTACGACAAGGATTGGGGCGTTGTCACCTTCAATGCCGGGGCCGGTCAGGGCGTGAAGGTCGCGCAGCGCTTTGCGGTCCGTCGCGGCAGTGACATCCTCGGCTGGATCAAGGTCGATGAGGTGCAGGACGATCAATCCATCGCCGTTCTCGTGACGAAGAACCGCGAGAGTGACACCTCGGCCAAGCCGGAGGTCGGGGACGACCTCATTGACTTCGAGTTGTTCTGAAAGCAGGCGGGTTTATGCCGCGTGCGGACTTCCCGTGATGAGTCGTGAGAGGGTCGCCTTCAACGTGCTCACCTCGTAGGGCTTTTGCAGGAAAGCGATCCGGGGTCTGTCGTGGAGACCGTGTTCTTCGGGCAGTTCGTCGTAGCCGCTCGTGAGGAGAATGCCCAGCGCAGGGTGGCGATGGTGCAGTTCCTTCGCGAGATCCCAGCCCGAGACGCCCTCGGGCATGACGATGTCAGAGACGACGAGCGAGACCTGATCGGAGATCTCTGCCCAGAGCGCAAGCGCCTCGCGGCCCGAAGTCGCCTCGATGACGGAGCAGCCGAGCATCTCGAGGAGCTTGCGCACCAGCTTGCGCACCGCCACTTCGTCCTCTACCAGTAAAATCGTGGCCCCTTTGAGCTTCGCATCCTCCAGAGCGACTCGTCGCGACGGGGGCGCGGGGTGCTCCCCTGATTCGCCGCTCGATCCGGTGGCCGGCATCGCCTCGCTCCCGAGGGGCGGTTTTGCAGCCGCCGTCTGGAATCGCTTGAGGATCTCTTCGCGGGCGCGCAACTTCTGGAGGCGGCCGAGTTGACCATCGCTGAAGGCGGCGATGAGCGAGAGGCGGATCGTCATACCGTGATCGTCGAGTCGGTTCCCCTTGTTGCGATAGCCGGCACAGAGAGCGCCCTTGAAGCCTTCGCCCCAATGGATGGGATTGACGATAAAGTGGGTCACCGCGTCATCATTCCCCGCGAGATCGAGCTCGAAGGGCTGAGTCTGGTCGGCTGGATCCATCGAGGCGAGTGCTTCGATCAGAGTGATGTGGGGCGCTGCTTCAGCGGAGGATTGCTCCCACGAGGGCAGGAGGGAATCGGTCACGACGACTTTGCTCCCGAAGTGTAGCAGCACCATCACATCGGCCCCGATGGCGCGCTGGAGAAGTTCGAGCCGGGGCATCGGATCCGCCTGGATGCGCAAGTCCAGGGCGGACTCCACAAAACGGAGCAGCTCGACTTCCGCGCCCTTCATCACATCCTCCATTCGCTCGAGCGGAGTCTCGATATCACTGGTGAGGTGAAGGCTCTCAATCAGACAGGAGAGGACGGAGTGCTCGCCCTTCGGGCTACATGAGGCCGTGTGCCGGACGCGGATCCAGTCTCCCTGACGTTTCCATTGGAAGCGGTATTCGATGAAGCTCGGCGGTTCACCGTCTTTCCACTCGCGATCGATGAAGCGGAGGAAGTCGGACTGGTCGCGGGGATGGATACGCATCATCCACTCCTCCAGGGTCTCGGCCGTAAGATTCCCGTGGGTGGTGAGCACGTTCGTGGCCGGAACCCAGTGCCAGAAGGAGAAGGCGCCTCCGGCGAAAAGCTCGAGGATCTCGGAGGCGAGACGACCGCCGACCCGCGAGCCGGGCAAGTCACCTTGAGGCGAATCAATGCGCTGCGGTGCGGGCGCTGAGGCGGGCCTTGCGGATCCTTCGGTAGATGGGGGGGAATATCTCAAGGGGCTTGATAAAGTGGATTATCTTGAAATTGTAGCGGTTATCATTTTTAGAGCAAGTCTTAATTCCGAAATAAGGAGGGGTCGTGAGAGTTTCGTAGGTCGCAGGGCCATCGCCCGAAGGTCTCACGACCTTCGCTACGCTCTTGATCGGGGGATGCAAAAAAACCCGAACGAAGAATCTCCGTTCGGGTTTTCGCGAAAGGTGGGATAGGAAGAAGTTAGTTGGCAGGAGCAGGAGCAGGAGCAGGAGCAGGAGCAGGAGCTGGCTCGGCCTTTGGTTCTGCCGGAGCGGGAGCGGGAGCTGGCTCGGCCTTTGGTTCTGCCGGAGCGGGAGCTGGCTCGGCTTTCGGTTCTGCCGGAGCAGGAGCAGGAGCAGGAGCAGGAGCAGGAGCAGTTCCGGGCGCGACCGAGATATTTTGAAGGCCGGGGATATTCAGCAACTCGGGCGGCAGACCTGGAAGCGAAACTCCCGGGGCTACTTCCTGTTGGGCGCCGGGGGCGGCAGCCTCTTTCTCGGCCATCAATTCACCGCGCGTTTTCGTGATCGAATCGACCATAAAGCTGCGCACTTTGAAGACGTGACCTTCGAGTTTTTTCTCCTGCTTGAGTTTCTTCGAAAGCGCGGCGACGCGATCCGCAAATTCTTTGTCGAGTTTGGTCTTTTCCTCGGCGCTCTCCTCTTCCCCGATCTCGCGTTTCTCCGGGAGTGTGGCCGAGACTTTGAGGGCCAGGGGCAGCTCATTGAGATCGTTCTTTTCCCCGACCGAGATTTCGTAGGCAAAGTCATCGAAGGTCACGATCTTGAAGGTTGTGACGCCAGTCGGGTTGGCCGCCTTTTCCTCGCCGATGAAGACATCCTCGAGCTGCCCATTGGAGAAGGCGCTCTTCATCGCCGACACTTTGGCCTGATCGATGGTTTCCCCGGCGGCGGGGTTGGCGAGGGTGAAGTCGTCGGCCTCGGCGGCCCGCTCCAGCTTCCAGTCGCCCGCCTTTTCCTTCGACATGATCTCGATGGATTTGATCTTCTCGACCTTGAAGAAAGTCTTGTCGATCCACTCCGTCGGGTCGGTTTTCACTTCGGAAAAAGTCTCGCTCACGAGATAGACGGCATTGCTGTCCCCGCGCTTCACGTAGCGACCGGCCTCGGTGGTGGCCATGCCGCCGCCGAAAGGATCGGGCCGCCCTTCGGATCGTTCGTAGACTTTTCCGAGCCAGAGGGCGCCGAGGTCTTTGCCTTCTTTGTCCTGAAAGGTGAGCAGGGTCGCGGCCTCTTCC
>JBDNIL010000463.1:0-10910 GCA_041688355.1 Verrucomicrobiales bacterium
CCACACCTTCACATCGTCGATCCAGACGGTGGAGGAGACGAGGAAGCTGAACCAGCGTTTCACGGGATGGGCGAAGCCTTCGGAGCGGTGGGTGGCAACGACTTTGCCGTCGATGCTGAGACGCATCTCGTCGCCTTCGGTGACGAGGACGAGTTCGTGCCATTCCGTGTCGGCTTTCCACTTCCCGCCGCTCTGTTTGGTGGCGAGGAGCGCTTCGAGATCTTTGGGCATCTTCTCTTTCGCCGCGACGGCGTCGTCGCGGCGCTTGCGGTTCGCGAGATTCATGATCCCCGTTTTCTGATCGATGAGGCTGGCTTTGTCAGGCGCAAGAATGGCGTAGCAGAGGTGGCCGGCATGGACGCCCGGCACCTCGCGATCGACGAAGCCGAGCTGGAGCCCTTCGTTCTTGTTTGCTCCGGGGAAACGGAAACGCACGACGACTCCGCCATCGGTGAAGCCTGCCTCGTGGTGAATGTGGGCGGCGTGCCCGGCCTCTTTCGTGGCGCTGGCGATCTTCAGGATGCCCTCGTCGAGATCGGCCTGCTTGATCGCCGGAACGCGATCGGCGGTGGCGCTGTTCCAGCCGTTGCCGATGGCTTTGGCGAGATTGCCATCCTCTTCACGTTCGAAGGCATCGTGAAAAACGAGCGTGCCCTTTTCGAGCCAGGCTTTGTCATCGGCGGCGGCACACGGAAAGGCGGCGACTAACGCGAGGATCAGCAGAGTAGTGAAGAGGGAATTTTTCATTCAAAGTTCAGCGGGAAAGGACACCACGCCATGGCGCATTGTCAGGGCAGTATTGCTCCGTGCAGGTCGAGGCGTTGATGAAGGTAGTCCCGGGGATTTCATCCGAGCAGGTCACGCCGTAGCCTTCGTGAATGTGACCGTAGAGATGCAACTGCGGACGGACCACGCGGAGACGCTCGAGCAGCTCCAGACAGCCGGCGCTGCGCGGCGGGTTTCCCTGCCAGGGCGAGGTGAGGTCGCCGTGCCCGTAGGGTGGTCCGTGGGTGAAAACGACGTCGGTGTCGTCAGGGATTTTTTCCCACTCGGCGCGGATCTCCTCCCCTCGCTCACGCATGAAGTGCCAGTTGAAAAAGGTCGGCGTCACGGGGGAGCCGAAGAAGCGATAGCCCTCGACCACGACCGTCTCCCCGAGGAGCAGTTCGATGCCACGCTCGGCAAAAAGGGCGCGGCAGTGGTCGGGGTCCTCCTCCACGGGACCGTCGTGATTGCCCGCCGTGACGAGCTTGTGCGGATGAGGAAAGTCCCCGAACCAGTTCGCAAAATCGACCACTTCACGGAGGCTGCCACGACCGCAGAAGTCTCCACAATGGATCAGAATATCGCCGGCGGGGACGGGGTGTTTCATCGCCCTGTGCCGACCGTGGGTATCGCTCAACACGACGAGGACTGGACCGCTTTTTCCCATCTCGCTCCTCAGAACTCGACCATCTTTCCGGTGCGGAAGGCTTCATCCGCCGCAAGGACGATGCGCAGACTGTTGATCGCATCGGCCATGTGATCGCTGAGATCGACGTCATTGACGATGGCGTTGAGGAAGACTTCCTGCTCGCGGGCGCAGAGGCCGTCGTGATCGGGCTCGTCGGCGCAGTCGATGATCTCGTCGGGTCGGGAAAATTTGCCGTCGGGTCCGAGTTCGGCGTGGTGGAGCTTGAGCGTGGCGGCTTTGGAATGCGAATCGATGTCGTCGCTCGCGGTTTCGCCCTCTTTCACCCCGGCGATGCTGACGCAGCCTTTGGGCCCGACGACATCTTTCACGAAAAAGGCGACCTCACTCATCATCGGTCCCCAGCCGGCTTCGTACCAGCCGACCGATCCGTCCTCAAAGGTCACCTGGAGCTGGCCGTAGTTGTACATTCCGGGCACCAGTTCCTCGGTGAGGCGGGCTCCGATCGCACTGACGCGGATCGGCCGGGAACGAGTCATCTGGCACATCACATCGACGTAGTGGACACCACAATCGACGATGGGCGACATCGAGTTCATGAGCATGCGGTGGGTGTGCCACATGTCCCCCGAGGACTGCTGGTTGAGATTCATCCGCATCACGAGCGGCTTGCCGAGGGTCTGCGCGACTTCGATGAAGCGCTCCCAGGTGGGGTGGACGCGGAGGATATACCCGACCACGAGCTTACGGTTCGCCGCCTTCGCCGCTGCGACGATATCCTCTGCCTCGGCCACGGTGACCGCGACGGGCTTTTCGAGGAAGACATGACATCCTGCCGCGAAGGCTTTTTTAGTGTAGTCGGCGTGGGTGTCCGGATAGGTGTTGATCGAGACGGCATCGGGCTTCGTCACTTCGAGCGCCTCTTCGTAGCTGGAAAACTGCGGATACTCGGCCCCGAGGGCATCGAGCAGATCACGGCGCGAGGCCTCCCCGCGGGAGACGACTCCGACGATTTCAAAGCCGGGCATGGCGTGATAGGCCTTGGCGTGTGATTTGCCCATGTGGCCGCAGCCGACGACGAGAATTTTGACAGGAGATGACATGGCCGCCATGCTCGCCAAAGAATCGCCTGCGGGCAAGCCTTTTACCCGCCTCATCAGGCCGGTAGACCGCCGATCAGGTTTCGTAATCCGGTGATGGCGGTGGGATTCCCGCCGCTGAAAAACTTGCCGTAATCGACGATATCTTTTATGAAGGGTCTGCACTCAGATCCCATGACCTTCCCCGCGCTCTCTTTTTCCCTCCTCGCCACACTGCTCACGCTCATCAGCCCGGTCGGGGCGGCGCCGCGCAATGTGGTGCTCATCACGGCCGACGACTTGCGGCCGGAGCTGGGGTGTTATGGATCGGCAGCGCTCACGCCGCATCTCGATGCGCTCGCCGCCCGGGGCACGACTTTTACCCGGGCCTACTGCCAGCAGGCGGTCTGCAATCCCTCGCGATCCAGTATGCTCACCGGTCTGCGTCCGGCCACGCTGGGGCTGTATGTGAATGGCACCCACTTCCGCGACCTCGCGCCCGACGTCACTACCGTGCCGCTCTGGTTTAAGGAGCACGGCTACACGACCCGGTGCGTCGGCAAACTCTTTCACAACTGGCACACGAAGGAAAAGGGCGATCCCCGCTCGTGGTCCGCGCCGGAATTCCTCCACTACGCGAACCACGGGGACGATGTCCCGCAGATCGAGGGACCGCTCCCGGAGAACCATGCGAAGGAATGCGAAAGTTTCCGCCGCTACGGTTCTGTCGGAATGTGTGAGAGCTACGATGTGCCCGACGAGGCCTATTTTGACGGCCGGGTCGCAGCCGAGGCGGTGAGAATCATCCCCGAACTGGAGAAGGGAGGTCCCTTTTTCCTCGCAGTGGGATTCTGGAAACCCCACGCCCCTTTTAACGCCCCGAAAAAATACTGGGACCTCTACGATCCGGCGGCTCTGCCCGAGCTCAATCCCGACCGTCCCGAAGGCGCGCCGGAGATCGCTTTTCACCCCGGCACGGAGATCCTCGGGCCGGTCGGCAAGCAGCAGCAGCCAAGCCCGGCACAGATCGCTGAGATGCGACACGGGTATTTTGCCGCGATCAGCTATCTCGATGCCCAGGTGGGCAAAGTCATCGCCGCTCTGCGCGAGGCGGGAGTGCTCGAGGATACCCTCATCGTCTTCTGGGGCGACCACGGCTACCATCTCGGCGAGCACGGACTCTGGGCCAAGACGAGCAACTTCGAGCTCGATGCGCGGGTTCCCCTCATCATCGCCCCTCCCGAAACCCGACATCCCGGTGCAAAAAGCGAGGCTCTCGTGGAGATGATCGATCTTTTCCCCACGATGACCGGGCTCTGCAGCCTGCCCTCCGCACCCGGGCTCGATGGCAAGAGTCTCGTGCCCTTGCTCGAGGATCCCGCCGCCACGGTGAAACCGGCCGCATTTACCCAGCATCCGCGTCCGCCCTATCCCGACCGCACTCCTCGCGGGGTGCCCGAGACGATGGGCTACAGCGTCCGCACCTCCGGCTGGCGCTACACGGAATGGCGCAACTGGGACACCGGAGCGGTCGAAGCGACGGAACTCTATGATCACACCAACGGCGGGGCGGAACTCCATAACGTCGTCGGGAACCCTCCTGACAAAGCCGCCTTCGCGGAGGCGAAACGGCTCCTCGAGCAGCAGTTCCCGCCCGGTCCCGGCGCCCCGTGATTTACCAGCGGGCGTGACGCCACGATCTCGCCATGGCAATTTCCTTCTTACGGGCTAGGATGGAGGTCGCGTCTGAAATCGCACCACACATCATGAAATCCCCGTTTCGTTTCCTCGCTGCTGCTTTCGCCCTCGCCTTCGCCGGCGGGACTTTTCTCTCCGCTGCCGACGGGCCGGGGCTGCACTTCTCGGGCAAGGACGGGCCGGGCAAGGGCAAAAAGATCGTCCTGATCGCCGGGGACGAGGAGTATCGCTCCGAAGAGGCGCTTCCGATGCTGGCGAAGATCCTCAGCGGGAAGCACGGCTTCGATACCACGGTGCTCTTTTCGATGGATCCGGAAAAGGGCTTCATCGATCCTAACAATCAGAAAAACATCCCCGGCACGGAAGCACTCGCCGATGCGGATCTGCTCATCATCTCGGCCCGTTTCCGCGATCTCCCGGCCGACCAGACCGCACCGATCACGGCCTTTCTCAATGCGGGAAAACCGGTCATCGGCCTGCGCACCTCGACCCACGCTTTTGCGGGGAAAATGGAGGACGGCGGCTGGACCTATGGCGACTGGCAGAAGGGCGGCTTCGGCCTGAAGATCCTCGGCGAAACCTGGGTCGCCCACCACGGCGCGCATAAAAAGGAGGGCGCTCGCGGTGTCATCGAAGAGGCCAATGCCGCGCACCCCATCCTCCGCAGCGTAAAGGATGTCTTTGCCCCGTCCGATGTCTACACGGTGAAAAATCTCAAGGGCGACGAGACGATTCTGATGCGCGGCGCGGTCACGGAGACGCTCGATCCCGCCTCGAAAGCGGTCGAGGGTGAGAAGAATGAGCCGCTCCAGGCGCTCGTCTGGCTGCGCGAGTACACGGCACCGAACGGCACCGCGAAGGGCACCGCCTTCTGCTGCACGGCCGGTGCGGCGGTCGATCTGGTGAACGAGGATCTGCGCCGACTCGTCGTCAACGCCTCGTATTTCCTGACCGGGATCGAAGTCCCGGAAAAAGCGGACGTGGCCTACGTCGATCCCTTTTACCCGAGCTTCTTCGGCTTCATCAAGGACGAGACCTTCTGGCCCGGCCGCAATCTGAAGCCATCGGACTTCGCTCTCGGCAAGTCTCCCGCCGCCGTCGATCCCCGGGGAACGCCGGAGTGGCCCTTCCGCGAGACCGGCCCGAAAGGATAAGGCGTCGTCAACGCCGGTTCAGACATCAGTCATCAGCATGGTGCGCCTGCCACTCGGGGTGGCTGAGGATGACGCTGAGGATGTCGTGGGTGACCTTCACCGGGGCCTGGTTCGCATTGATGTTGGCACGGCGGTCGGCATAATGATCGATGAGTTCCCTTGTCGACTCTTCGTAGGTGCGGATGCGACGCTGGATGACCTCTTCGCTGCCGTCGTCCATGCGCCCCTCCTTGAGGGCGCGCTTGCGGATGCGGGTGATGAGCTCCTCCCGATCCGGGCAGGAGAGGTGGAAGAGCTGGAGCACGTCGATGTATTGTTCGAGGATGAGCGCCTGCTCGACGCTGCGCGGGATGCCGTCGAGGATGAGGATGTCGATGTCGGGCTTGAACATGTGCAGGTCGGCGCGGGCGTCGACCTGCACCTTGAAATACCGTATCGTGAGTTCGTCAGGGACGAGTTCGCCCTTGCGGGAGTAGGAAATGAACTCCTGCCCGATCGGGGTGCGGGTGTCCATCGAGCGAAAGGCGTCCCCCATCGAAAAGTGATAAAAACGGGGGATGGCACCGAGGATTTCCCCCTGCGTGCCCTTGCCGCAGCCCGGCGCACCGAGGAAAATAAAGGCCTTGTACTTGTCACGATGTTCACCGATCATGGTTCTTGTTAAGATGAATTAGACTATCGAATTGAGGATTAGCGGCTACCGTAGCGCGAAGTCAACTCCCCAGTCCATGCTTTTCAGTCCTTTCCTGGCCAGTCGTTATCTCAAGCCCAAGCGGACCTTTGTCTCCATCATCACGGTGATCTCCATCCTCGGAGTGGCGCTGGGAGTGTGGCTGCTCGCGGTCGTGATCGCTGTCTTCACCGGCTACGGGGAGCGGATCAAGGAGAGCATCCTCGGCTTCGAGCCGCACATGGTGATCGACTCGGGCGGGATCCTGCGAGGCTGGCCCGAGATCTATGAAAAAGTCGCCGCGGTCGAGGGGGTCATCTCGGTGACTCCGTACGTGCGCGGCCAGGTCGTGATGGACTTCGAGGGACTGCGGAGCGCGCCGATGATACGCGGCATCCTCCCGCCCGAGGGCGAGGAACTCGAGCGCATGCGTGCGAAGCTGGCGAAGACCCTCGACCCGAAGAACCCCACCGATCCGACGAAGACGGTGCCGGTGGGCGACTTTGATCTGAAGGATTTTTATTCCGCCGTGATCGGGGACGGCATCGCCGAGTCGCAGAACATTCACGTCGGGGACAAGATCCTGCTCTATTCCCCTCGCGACATCGACGCGATCATGCAGTCTCTCGACCGCATGGAAGAGGCGGACGACGCGGACGGTCGCAAGGCAGAGGCGAACGGGATCCGCGAGATGACGGCTCCGCAGGAGGTGACGGTGACGGGGATCTTCGACTCGGGTAACTGGGACTTCGACAGCAACATCATCTTTGTCCATCTCGAGACGGCCCAGGTGCTCTACAATTTCGATCTCGAGGAGTGCCACGGCATCGCCGTGAGGACGGATGACGGGTTCAAGGCGAATGAGTATCAGGAAAAAATCCACGCCATTCTGCCCCAACAGTTCCGGGTCATGACCTGGGTGCAGATGCACAAGCTGATCTTCGACGCGGTCGCGGCGGAGCGCCAGGCGATGTATCTGATCCTCTTCATGATCATGATCGTGGGCGGCTTCTGCATCATGAACACGATGATCACGGTGACCTACCAGAAGAGGTCCGAGATCGGCCTTCTCAAGGCGCTCGGGGCGCTCGAGGGCCAGGTTGCGTGGGTCTTCCTCGTCCAGGGCATCATGGTGGGCATCGTCGGGGTGGTCGTGGGACTGCTCCTCGCCCAGGTGACGCTCTATTTCCGCAACGACATGGCCGGCTGGGTCGGCAGCCATTTCGGCGTCGATATTTTCTCCGAAGAGATCTACAAGGTCGATGGCGGTCTGCCGGCCAAGCAGACCCTGCGCGACTCGGTCATCATCTCGGTGGGCGCCTTCCTCGCCTGCACGGTCGCCTCTCTCGTCCCCGCCCTCATCGCAGCCTCGATGCAGCCGGCAAAGGCTCTCCGCAGCGAATAAGCCGCGTCACCCTCCGCTGATCTCCCGATACTCCCTCCCCCCATGGACTTCTACCTCTCTATCGACGGTGCCCGGAAGGGTCCCTATTCTATTTTTAAAATCGGCGACCTCCTCGAGAGCGGCGAGGTGACGGGCGATACTCTCGCCTGGCACCGCGATCTCGACGCATGGCAACCCCTGCAGGAGGTTCCCGCGCTCGAGATGTTGCGCGAGCGCAGCAAGGCCCGCTCTGAAGGGGAAGCTTCGGGGCGCCCGGCCCCGCTCCCTCCCCCGCTCCCGGATCCGGAGTCGGCTCCCGAGCCCAAGCCCGAATCCGAGCCCAAGCCCGAATCCGAGCCCATCAACCCGCATGCCGACGAGATCGGGACGGCCCCCCTCCCTGCGGTGCGACCGGCGGCTTCTCTACCGACGCTCGCTGAAGACCCGACCCGGCCGCGGCCCTTCATCCGCTTCTGGGCGCGCATGTTCGACTACACGGCGGTCTCGGTACTGGTCTTCCACCTGTCAGATCTGGCGGTCCCCCAAGGCCTCCCCGGCGAGCAACTGAGCGAAGTGTTCAACCGCTACATGGAAGAAATGCAGAAGCCCGAGGCCCTCATCTTTGCGCGGACGCTCTTTCTCTCCCTGATCGGATGGCAGTTCCTGGAGGCCGTCCTCATCCACCTTTATGGCACGACGCCGGGCAAGGCTCTCTTCGGGATTCGGGTAAAGACGGAGGACGGCAAGGCCGTTCCGATAAAGACATCGTTGGGACGATCCTTTTACGTTTACGTGATGGGAGTCGGCTTCTACCAGTTCCCCCTCATTCTCATCGGCATGATTTTTAGTTACTTTCGTATTCAGTCCACTGGTAATTGCCTCTGGGATCAGCACTTGAAAATAAGGGTTGAAAATCCTCCCCTCGGTGCGCTTAGGATAGGGCTGGCACTTTGTGCCTTTTTTGCCTTATTACTCCTCCAATCCGTTAAATTTTCATGAGTCGGAATTGCTCGATCGTTTTACACGCCCATGTCCCGTGGGTGCGGCACCCTGAAGTCTCGCACTGCCTCGAAGAGGACTGGCTGCACAGCGCCGTGGTGGAGACTCATCTGCCCCTGCTCGAGATGCTCTTCCGCCTGCGGGAAGAGGCTGTCCCTTTCAAGCTGACGCTCAATCTTTCCCCGACCCTGCTCGCGATGCTGCGGGACCGGCTCCTGAAGCGCCGAAGCCTCGCGTACATCGATCGCACCCTGCGACTCTGCCGTGACGAGGTCGAGCGCGGCGACATCACCGGCCACCGCGAGCTCGCCGAGATGTACGAGGACAGGCTCCATCGCTTCCGGGCGCTCTTCGTCGATGAGTGGCAGGGCGACCTGATCAAAGCCTACGCTGATCTCCGCGACAGCGGTCACCTCGAGATCACCGCGAGTGCCGCTACCCACGGGCTCCTCCCGCTCCTCATGCGCGTGCCCGAGGCGGTCCAGGCGCAGGTCCGCGCGGGGATCCGCCAGTATGTGCAGTGCTTCGGGCGCATGCCCAAGGGCTTCTGGCTGCCCGAGTGCGCCTACGCCCCGGCCCTGAGTCAGGTGCTAAAGCAGGAAGGGCTCGACTGGACCATCGTCGAGGAGCATGCCCTCACGACCTCGCCCCAGACGAGCGACGACTTTCCTTTCCTCCCCGGCGTGACTCAGGATGGCCTCATGGTCTTCGGCCGCGACCAGGCCAGCAGCAGCGAGGTCTGGAATGCGGACGAGGGATTCCCCGGCGACGAGCGTTATCGTGACTTCATGCGCGACATCGGGCTCGAGGCCCCGATCGAGTACCTGCGCGAGTATCTCGGGGAGAATGGCGAGCGCCAGTTCACCGGGCTGAAGTACTTCCGCGCCTCGCGCGAGGGCGAGAACAGTGCGATCTACGACCCCGAACTCGCCTCGAGAGCGATCGAGGAACACACTGTCCGCTTCATCAGCAGTCGCGGAGCCCAACTCGCAGCGCTTGAGGCCAGCGGGGTGGAGAATCCCATCGTCGTCTGCGCCTTCGACGCGGACCTCTTCGGCCACTGGTGGTTTGAGGGCACGGAGTTCCTGGAGCGAGTCTTCCGCAAGGCGGCGACACGCACCGATTTCGTCTTCACGACTCCGGGCGCCTATCTCGCAACGCATAAAGAGACCGCGTTCCCGCCGGCCTCGCCGGTTTCCTCGTCGTGGGGCGAGGGCGGTTACTTCGAGACCTGGACGAGTGCCGAGAACAACTGGGTCTATTTTGAAATCCAGAAGCGCTCCGAGCAGCTCGCCCGTTTCGTGAGATTGTTCGAAGAGAACCGCTCCGACTTCACCGAGGGGATGATCGCGCACCGCCAGCGATGCATCCAACTGCTCACGAAGGAGTTGCTCCTCGCGCAGTCGAGCGACTGGGGATTCCTGATGCAGAACGAGCCGTCGCGCGGTTATGCGGAAAAACGCACCCGCGAGCATTTCTCGAATTTCGACAAGGTCTGGGCCGCCGCTCTCCACGAGGGCGAAAACGCTCTTCTCGAAGAGATCGAGCAGGCGAATCCGGTGTTCTCCGATTTGCCATGGAACATGTACGAACCGTATTCCTGATTCGTTCCCACCCATGGCGGAAAACTACGTCTATTTCGATCTAGAGACCCAGCGTTCGGCCAACGACGTGGGCGGCTGGGATCGCAAGGCGGACATGAAGATGTCAATCGGGGTGACCTACAGTACCGCCCGGGGAGGCTACGTGATCTACGACGAGCCGAACGTCCAGGCTCTCATCGACGAACTCTGCAATGCGGACCTCGTGATCGGGTTCAATCACATCTCCTTCGACTATGAGGTCCTCATGGGCTACACCATCCTCGATCTAAAGGAACATACCCACAATCTCGATCTGATGGTCGATCTGGAAAAGGTCCTCCTACACCGGCCCAAACTCGACGCGGTCGCCGGTGAGACCCTCGGCCAGAGCAAGACCGCCGTCGGGACCGACGCGATCAAATGGTGGCAGGAGGGGCGCATCATGGACATCGCCGAGTACTGCTGCTTTGACGTGAAGGTGACCAAGATGGTCCACGAGTACGGCGCCCGCAACGGACTTGTGAAATACCGGAACCGTTTCAACCAGGCGCTCGAAATCCCGGTGGAGTGGCGGCTGCCGGAGTAAGAACTCATTTCACTTTGCCCAGGCGGGCAAAGGTGCCGCCGGGTCGATCTCGAAAACCGCCGGCCCGAGCAGCAGGAAGAGCCCGGTGATCAGGACGATGCCCACGAGGTTCAGAATGATGCCGGCCTTGACCATCTGCCCCATGCGGATATGGCCGCTCGCGAAGACGATCGCATTCGGCGGAGTCGCGACCGGGAGCATGAAAGCGCACGAGGCCGAGAGCGCCGCCGGGACCATGAGCAGGAGCGGATGAATCCCCGTCGCCGTGGCGACCGCCGCGAGGAGAGGCAGGATCATCTCGGTCGTCGCGGTGTTCGATGTGAACTCGGTGAGGAAAGTCAGCACC
>JBDNIL010000464.1:0-3662 GCA_041688355.1 Verrucomicrobiales bacterium
CCAGAGCAACCGCCGCCGATCACCGCGACGCGGAGAGCGCCGTGGTCAAGCCGGCCTTGCTTTTTCAACAAAGAGCGCAGCTTCTGAGACGCCCCGTCGAGCACCTTGATGAGCGTTTCGTTGCCGACCTTGTAGTTTACCTCTGTCACGCTGGGAAATTCGGGTAGAGCGGGCTCCGGCGCAAGTGCGAATAGCGGGGGATAATCCCGCGGGAATGGATTCACGAAGAAAGCATCTCTTTCATCCTCGCAAAGTAGTCGGCGGCGTAGTCTTCGTCGGCCGGCGTCGCCGCGAGGGTGCCGTGATCGGTCTCGACGAGTTCTTCCTTGCTGAGCTCGCGAAAAAAGGAACTCGGCTGGCAGGGCATCTTGTCACCGTAGCGTTTGCGGCTGCGGCACCAGGTGATCGTGAGATCCTCCTTCGCCCGGGTGATCCCGACATAGAGGAGTCGCCTTTCTTCGTCGCGGCTTCCCTCCTCGATCGAGCGGGAATGGGGGAGGATGCCTTCTTCGACGCCGATGATGTGACAGACGGGAAACTCTAGCCCCTTCGCCGCGTGCATCGTGATGAGAGAGACGCCGTTGCCATCGGCTTCGTTTTTCGCGTCCTCGCGATCCTGCATCAGGGCGACGCTGTCGAGATACCCGCGCAGGCCGCGTTTCGATTTTTCAAAATGGTTGCTCATGCCGTCGATCAGCTCGGTGACATTCTTGCGGCGGCTATCGACCTCCTCGGGCGTCTTGCAGCTCTTCTTAAGGAACTCGGCGTAGCTGATCTCTTTGGTCAACTCATCCGTCATCGCCGCGTAGTTCGCCGACTTCGTATGGGCGATGTCGGAGTAGCGATGGACAAAAGTAGTGAACGCCTCGATCGCCTTCTGCGCGCGGGAGGTGAGACAACCGAGAAACTCGAAGTCGTTCAGCGCGGTGAAGACACTCATCTGGTGATCGATGCTGAACTGCGTCGCGAGCGTGATCGTGCCCTCGCCAATGCCGCGCGGCGGCGTCGCGATAACGCGCAGGAGACTGACATCGTCGTCGTGATTGAGAAAGAGCGCGAGATAGGCGAGGATGTCTTTGATCTCCCGTCGCTCGTAGAAGGACTGACCGCCGATGAGCTTGTAGGGAATCTCGTTTTCCCGCAGCTTTTCCTCCATGACGCGGGACTGGCTGTTCATCCGGAAAAGGATCGCCATGTCATCGTAGGGACGGCGGCCGATGCGGTGGCGGTCGAGGAGTTCGCCGATGACCCATTCAGCCTCGGTCTCGGCGTCGGGCATGGCCACGAGACGCGCCTTCTCGCCTTCGCCGAGGCCGCTCCAGAGCGTCTTTTCCCGTCGATGGAGATTGTGTCTGATGAGGCTGTTGGCGAGGCGCAGGATGCAGTTGGTCGAGCGGTAGTTCTCCTCGAGCTTGATCACCGTCGGGTTCGGGTAAAATTGCTCGAATCCGAGGATGTTCGTGATGTCGGCCCCGCGCCATCCGTAGATGCTCTGGTCATCGTCGCCGACGACGCAGATGTTGCGCTCCTCGCCCACGAGCAGTTTCAACAGATCCATCTGGAGGTGGTTCGTGTCCTGGAACTCGTCCACCATGATGTAGCGGAAACGGCGCTGCCACTCGCGCCTGATGTCAGGATTTTCCTGTAGGCCGCGCACCGCGAGGATGATGAGGTCGTCGAAGTCGACCGCATTCAGCAGCTTCAGCTCGCGCTGGTAGGTGCGGTAGACCTCGCTGATGAGCGAGTCCTCCATGTCGCTGATCGGTTTGCCGGTGTTCTTGGCCTGGCTGATGAGCATGTTCGCCAGCTTCGGGTCGAGGCTCTCGTCCTTGCCGATCTTGCGCACGATGATGCGGCGCAGCAGTCCAACCTGGTCGCTCTGAGTGTAGATCGAGAAGCTCTTCTTGTAACCGAGCCGCTCGATGCAGGTCCGCAGGATGCGCACGCAGAGGCTGTGAAAAGTGGAGATCGTGACCCGCTCCGCGACGGCGGGATCGATCATCGTGCCGACACGCTCACGCATCTCATTGGCGGCCTTGTTCGTGAAGGTCACCGCGAGGATTTGCTCGGGCGGGATGTTGTCGTAGACCATCCCGGCGATACGGGTGGTGATGACCCGCGTCTTCCCGGTACCCGCACCCGCGAGAATGAGGACGGGCCCGTGGATCTGCTCGGCCGCGGCGCGCTGTGGCGGATTCAGGGCAAGCAGGCCCTGCTTGGAATACTTCAAGTGCCGGAGGACATTGGACGGTTGGGGGGCGGGGAGGCACAGCGGAGATCACTTGATGAACCGAAGCGCGCAGGGATAGCGATAGACGACCCCTTTGTTGGCTTCGAGGCCGCCGAGGATGCCGAAGATGAGACCGGAGATCCCGAGAACGGGGAAAAAGAGCCAGGTGATGCAGTTCACAAACGGGATAAAGTTCAGGATACCCGCGATGACGTAGCCGATCAGAATCGAAAGCTGGAAGTTCACCGCTTCTTTGCCCTGATCGTTCACAAAGGGACTTTCGTCCTTCTTGATCAGCCAGATGATGAGAGGCCCGAGGAGACAGGTGATCCCTCCGAGGAGGTGGGCGAGCAAGGCCATCGTTTTTTCATCGGACTCTGCCATCTTGCCGAGACCGAGAGCGATTCCCGCCACAGGAGGAGGATCCATCAGCCCCGACATGCCTGAAGCAGGCGCAGGCCCGACCGGAGGAGGCGTCTCAGTGATCGGAGGAGGGGCGTCCTGCGCCGGAGAATTCTCATCAAACGGAGGCGGGGTATCCTGATCACTCATACTTTTCAGTTAAGACGTTTTAAATCGAACTTCAAGCAAATAGAGGGTCAACTTTCTCCCTCGTACTCGGTCGGGTCGTCGAGACCGGCGAGGGCGAAGGCCTCTTTGCGCTCGACGCAGGTGCCGCATTTCCCGCAGTGAAGCCGCCCGCCCTTGTAACAGGACCATGTCATTCCGAAATCGACGCCGCATTTTGCGCCTATCGCGGCGATGTCTTCTTTCCGCAGCGCGATGAAGGGGCGCAGCACTTCGATCCCGACGTCGGTCCCCGCGCGAATCGCCTGCGCAATGGGTCCCATGAAAGTCTCCCGGCAGTCCGGATAGATCGCATGGTCGCCCGAGTGGGCCGCGATGACGATGCCCTCGGCCCCGATGCTCTCGGCGTAGCCGGCCGCGACGGCGAGCATGATGCCGTTGCGGAAGGGCACCACGGTTTGCTTCATGTTTTCCGCTTCGTAGTGGCCTTCGGGGATCTCGCCTCCGCTCTTGAGCAGGTCGCTCGCAAAGAGATCGTTGATGAAGCCCAGCTTCACGACCTCGTGCTTCACCCCGAGTTGCTCGCAGTGGTGGGCGGCAAAGGGCAGCTCGCGATCATTGTGTTTCGAGCCATAGTCGAAGCTCAGGCCGGCGACGACCTCGAGCGTGGAGGCCGCTTCATACAGGGCGGTGACGGAATCCATCCCGCCGCTCACGAGGACGATGACCTTCATTCCAGTTCGGCGAGTCCGGCATCGGGATAAGAGGCGGTCGCGGTGAGCCGAATCCCGCCGCGGGGGGAAAAGCGTCCTTTCACGAGGAGCCGGCGCGGCGAGCAGGCCCCCGCGATGTCGTCGAGGATGCGGTTGACGATGTCCTCGTTGAAAGAGGGCAAATTCCGGAA
>JBDNIL010000465.1:0-25991 GCA_041688355.1 Verrucomicrobiales bacterium
CGGTGAGCGCGATGATGGGCAGTTTTTGCCATTCCGGCCGCGCGCGGATGGCCCGCATCGCCGCGATGCCGTCCATCTCGGGCATCATGATGTCCATGAGGACGATGTCGATGCCGCCCGCGCGATCCTCTGCGGTGCCCAGCCGTTCGAGGGCGGCGAGCGCCTCTTTGCCGTTGCGCGCAATCTCCATTTTGGCACCGCGCGGCTCGAGTACATGGGAGAGCGCGAACACGTTGCGCACGTCGTCCTCGGCCAGCAAAATGCGCCGGCCCTCGAACGCGGCATCGCGGTTGCGGGCCTCGCGCAACATGCGCTGCCGGTCTGCTGGCAGCTCCGCCTCCACGTGGTGCAGGAACAGCGTGACCTCGTCGAGCAGCCGCTCGGGCGAGCGCGCGCCCTTGATGATGATCGAGCGCGAGTATTGGCTCAAGCGCTGCTCCTCGTCGGGATCAAGCGACCGCCCCGTGTAAACGATGACGGGCGGGTGCGAGTAGCGCTCGTCGGCGGCCATGCGCTCGAGGAGTTGGTAGCCGCTGAGATCGGGCAGGGTGAGGTCCACGACCATGCAGTCGAACGTCGAGGCATGCAGGGCCTCGAGTGCGGCGGTCGCCGTCTCGACGGCCGTGATGCTCACGTCGCCACCGCCGAGCAGGGCCTCGATGGCCTGCCGCTGGCGTTCGTCGTCCTCGACCACGAGCACGCGTCCGATCTTCTGCGCGAGCTTCCGCTCCATGCGCTCGAGCGCGCGCAGGAGTTCCTCGCGCTTGACCGGCTTGAGCGAATAACCCACCGCGCCGAGCTCGAGTGCCTGCTGGATGTGATCCTCCACCGAGATCATGTGCACCGGCACATGGCGCGTGGCCGGATTCCGCTTCAAGCGGTCGAGCACCGTGAGTCCCGAGTGATCGGGCAGGTTCACGTCGAGCAGGATGCCCACCGGGTGGTGCATGTGCGCCGCGGCGATGCCGTCCTCGGCGGTGGGCGTGGCGACGACCTTGAAGCCGCGCTCGCGCCCGAGCCCGACGAGGATGCGGGCGAAGGCAGCATCGTCCTCGACGACGAGGATCACGCGGTCGCCCTGCACAATGAGGTCGCGATCGTCCTCGACGAGTTTCGCCACCGTGCCCGGCTCAGCCATCGTGCGCGCAGGTGCTGGTGCAAAAGACGGTGACGATGCGGGCGCGACCGGCGCTGGAGCGACCGGTGCGGCGCTCGCCGGGCGGGTCGTCGCGGTGGTTCCGGGCGCCCCGAGCGAGCGAGGCACGGTCAGCGTGAAGGTGCTGCCCTGGCCGGGCTCGCTCTGCAACGTGACGTCGCCGCCGAGCAGGCGCGCGAGCTCCCGCGAGATCGACAAGCCGAGCCCGGTGCCGCCGTATTTCCGGTGCGTGCTGCCGTCGGCCTGGCGGAAGGCCTCGAAGATGACCTCGTGGTGCTCGGGCGTGATGCCGACGCCGCTGTCGGTGACGCGGAAGCGCACGAGCGGCACCCCGTCGGCTGACTTCAGAGCGTCCACCCCGAGGCGCACCGTGCCGCTTTCGGTGAACTTCACGGCGTTTGATACAAGGTTTTTCAACACCTGCTGCAGGCGCTGGCCGTCACTCACGATGACGTCGTCGTTTTCGTCCTCGAGCGAGGTTTCGAGGAGCAAGCCCTTTTGCGCAGCGAGCGGATCGAAGGTGCGCCGCAACTGCTCGATCATCGCGAGCAGCGAGAGATTGTCCAAGTGCAGGTCGATCTTGCCGGCCTCGATCTTCGAGAGGTCGAGGATGTCGTTGATGAGCGTGAGCAGATCGGTGCTCGCGCCGTAGATCGTCTCCGCGAACTGCACCTGCTCCGCGTTGAGGTTGCCGCCCGTGTTGTCCGCGAGCAGCTTCGCGAGGATGAGCGCGCTGTTGAGCGGTGTGCGCAGCTCGTGGCTCATGTTGGCGAGGAACTCCGACTTCACCTGATTCGCGCGCACAAGCTCGTCCGAGTGGATTGTGAGATCGTGCTGCGCGCGTTCGAGATTGTCCTTCTGCGCCTGCAACACATCGGCCTGTGTTTCAAGTTGGGAGTTCGTTTGCTCGAGCTCCGCCTGCTGCGCTTCGAGATGGACCGCACTCTCCCTGAGCGCGCGGCTCTGCTCCTCCAGTTCTTCGTTGGAGACGCGCAGCTCCTCCTGCTGAGCCTGGAGCTCCTCAGCTTGTTGCTGCGTTTCCTCAAGCAGGAGCGCGAGCTTTTTGCGGTATTGGGCCGTTCGCAGGGCAATGCCAATCGGCTCGGCGATCCGGCGCAGCAGCTCCAGGTCATGCGGAGAGACGGGGCGAAAGAAGCCCAATTCCAGCACCGCATTGGCATCCCCGTCGGCGCTGGTCGGAGCGATCACGAGGTGCCGGGGCCGGCTGCCGCCGAGGCCGGAGGTAATGGGAAAATAATCCGGCGGCACATCGCTGACCGTCAGGACCGACTTCTCCCGCATGGCTTGGCTCGTCAGACCGCCCACCGCCGGAGCCTGGTCGGACCCGTCTGACGCTTGCGCGGGAATCGCATAGGCGCCCACGAGGGAGAGGTGGCCCTCCTCCCCGGCAAAATACATGGCACCGACCCGGGCGTTGAGATAGCGGGCGACGAAGCCGACGATCTTTTCGCCGAGCTGCCCGACCTCCTGCTCACCCTGCAGCCGGACACTGAGTTCGTTCTGCCCCGCCGTCAGCCAGGCCTGCGTTTGCATCTCGCGAAAATCCCGCGAGGACATCACGGCGGCGGCGACGATGAGGAATAACAAGAGCGCTGATCCCGCCCAGATGACGAACGTCGAGAAGGCGGCGGCGCGCTCCCATTCCAGCGTGCGGGCATCGAGTGTCGCGCGCTCGGCGGTCTGCATTTCGCCGATCAACGCACGCAGACGTTCCATCATCACCTTTCCCCGGCCCGAACGCATCAGCTCGACCGCAGCTTCAGCCTGACCGGCGTTTTTCAGTTCGATGCCCTCCTTGTGAATTGCCATCCGGTCGGCGGCGAGGCGTTCGACGACCTCGAGTCGCTGCAGTTGCGCTGGGTTGTCTGCCGCCAGGCGCCGAATATTCGCGAGGTTGTCCGGCAGTTCGGCGAGCGCTGCCGCATACGGATCGAGATACGACTTGTCACCGATCAGCAGATAGCCGCGGTGACCCGATTCCGCGTCCACGAGCGTGGAGATCGAGGACTCGAGCGCTTTCGTCATTTCGAGCGCTTGCATCATCTGTTGTGCGCCTGTCGCTCTAGCCTGCAGGGCGCGATAGGAGACCACCGATATCACCAGGACGGCGATCAGGGCGACGATGAAGCCGATCAGGGTCTTTCGTGGCAACGACGAGCCCCAGCGGCTACCCGGCGCGGCGGACGGGCGCTCTTCTCCGAAGCGAAGGTCGGGCGGGCTCGTCATCGGGGTTTTATCGTCCATGGATTCTTTGGTCATGATTTTTTCTCGGTAGGGGGATTAAACCTATCCGACCAATTGGAAAACTAGCCATTAGAAACCAGTCCGTGACGCGTCAGTGATTCGCGCCCGCGTTCGGCGGTGATGATGGCGGTGACGCCTTTTTCCTTGAGCCAGCGAAAGAGCCGGCGCAGTTCCGAGCGCAGCACCGCCTCATTGGGCAGGCTGGCGAACAAGACTTCCAGCGTATCGAGCACGACTCGTTTCGCCCCGATGGAGTCGATCGCGTGTTCCAACCGGACGAAAATCCCCTCAAGATCGTAACTGCCGGTCTCGTGGAGTTCATCGCGCTCGACCTGAACGCAGTCCGCGAGGATTTTTTTGCGTTGCACGAGGCCATCCAGATCGAATCCGAGAGACGCGACGTTTGTTTTCAATTCCTTCTCCGTTTCCTCAAAAGCCATCAGCACGCCCGGCTCATCGAACTGCGTCGCGCCGCGGACGAGGAACTCGGCGGCCGGCAATGTTTTCCCGCAGCCCGCGCCACCGCTGACCAAGGTCGGCCGTCCGCGAGGCAGCCCGCCGCCGGTGATTTCATCGAGTCCCTGAATACCCGTAGGGCAGCGTGGCAGATAGCCGGAAGGTGCGCTGCGTTTCGGTGGGGGGTTTTTGGTCATGAAAGTTTGGGAGTGCCTGTACGGCGCAAATCACTTCACAAACCGGGATCAACCCAGGAGTTTCGCAGACGGCAACCTTTTCTCCATGGGGTGAAACCCTACCTTTCCGACACGACATTGTGACTAAGCGCCGAGCTGCGCGTCCGCCCACGCCTCTCCTCCGAGCCACCAGCGACTTCTCCGGGCAACTCCGCGCGGAAGGGCAGGGAAATACCCCATATCAATCATCTCAGGCCGGTGGAGAATGCCGTAGACCATCCGGGCAGGGGTGACTTCCCCGGTGACGGCTCCCGCCTAACTTGCCAGGAGCGCTCCTTTCCGATGATATTCTCAGAAAGAAAAATGCCTACCGACTAGATCTTGGCACCCGGGAACAGCGCTGCGGCCTTGCCCTCCATTTCCTCTCGCAAGCGGGCACACATCATTTCGCAAAGGTCATTTACGATCACATCTGCAATGAAGCAGACCGTGGTCAAGACTTCCTTACGCATCCCCACCATGCCCGCGTCGCGCAGGATGGCGAGGTGCCTGGAGACGTTCTCCTGACGGATCCGGAGGCCTCCACCAGTTGCCCGACGGTGTGCTCGCCTTGCATCAAAAGATTGAGCAGGCGCAGCCGCACCGGCTCGGAGAGCGCACGAAAGGGGCTCGCAATCAGATCGAGTGCGAGCGGGGACAGCTCTTTGGCGGGTTCATCAATTTTTCTTCGGCTCATTCCTTGAAAGGGGTTGCTATATCGCTATATAACGATACGGCAAGACCATTTAAATCGAAATCAAATACATTCCCAAGCTCACCCATGCACATCAACAATCCAACCATACTTCCCGCTGAGCTAAAATCCTCTCTCCCCGCCGGCTGCTGTCTGGTGGATGTGCGCGAACCCGTGGAGCACGCGGAAGATCACATCGAAGATGCGAAGCTCATCCCCTTGGGCCAACTCGAAAAGCGCATTGGAGAGATTGATCGCGACGCGCCAGTGGTAGTGATGTGCCGCAGCGGCAAGCGCGGCCTTGAGGCACTCTGAAAACTCGAAGGTTTGGGATTCGAAGACGTTCGAAACCTTGAAGGCGGCATCCTTTCGTGGGCAGCGGCGGGCCACCCGGTCAACAAGAGTGATAAGAAGGTCTTTCCGCTCATGCAGCAGGTCCACTCACCATCGGGCTCGGCGTGCTGACCGGGGCCATTCTAGCCATCACCGTGAATCCCAATTGGGCATTTCTGTGCGCCTTCTTTGGAGCGGGTCTGACCCTGTCCGGAAGCACCGGCTGGTGCGGTCTCGCCATCCTGATGTCCAAAATGCCCCGGACCCGCGTGGCTTCCCAAGCGTGCGGCACCTCTGGAAATTGCTCAACCTCCAACTTGACCCAACCCAATGTTCCTCAGACAAATCACCGACTCTTCCCTCGCCCAAAAAGCGATCCCGACACGCTGGGAGAGTCGAGCGAGCTCAAGCCCTAACGGGCTCGCTCGCCTCTCTCAGACGGCTTTGCTATAGCACCAGGGAAGAATGGCACGGAAATGAGCGGATTTGCCGCAGCCCATTCGTTGGCCACTGGAATGTTCCGGTAGGGACGCACCGCCGGGGCGTCCGTGTTCGGCCGACTCACTGGCTTCGGCGGACGGTTCGGCGAACCGTCCCTACCACTGTCGTTGGGAAGCCACTAGACATCGAAAAGCCGCCTTATTTCCGTGCCATTCTGGTCAGGGAAATAATTTCAAATCTAATGTTGACCCAACACGCACCTACCGCGCCTACAACACCCGGAATCAGCTCACCCAACAGTGAGGGCCGGCCACCTAACCCGCATTTCTCATACCCTTTCGTCACGAGACGCTGCGAGGATCTGCTCCAGCGAGGCGCGGACCGGATTTTCCGAAGGGCTGTATGGGGACATCCTGCCCAAGGACAATTCGGTCCGGAACGAAGCGGGAGCCGGCCGCAGCAAGTCGCAGTAGAAAGGGTATGAGAAATGCGGGCTAACCCCTGCGCCACCTCTACGACTCCTTCGGCGTGATGAGAAGACTCCAGACCTGGCGGGCCGGCGATCCGGGGTCCGTAAACCCAATCGGCTCACCGGGACGGTTCGCCCTACCTTCGTGAACGACCCCGCCCTTTCCGGGACCCGGAAGCCGGGAATTTCCTGAGAAATTTCATGCGGTTTCCCCTTCCGGTGTCGACCCGGAAACGCACAATAAAGAAAACTCGAAATTTAATTATAGCATTTTTCATATTTATCATACATATTGACCTTTACTTAGGGATGAGATCCAGAATTCAGATCATCGACGACAATGTCGCGCTAACGACGCTGCTGGCGAAGGCATTGGCGAAGTTCGGCTACGACCCGGTCGTGGAGAACAATCCCCTTCTCGCGGTCAACACGGTGCGGCACTACATGCCCGACCTGATCCTGCTCGATGTCATGATGCCCGAGCGCGACGGCGGGCGTGTCCTTGCCGACCTGCGCAATGACCTGTCCCTCCGCTACATCCCGGTGATTCTTCTGACCGCGATTGCCCGCGAAGCCCAGACTCTCGCCGGCACGGGCGGTATCCAGAGCACCGTTCTCTCTAAGCCGGTGCAGCTCCAGGAACTGCTCGAGACGATCGAATCGCACATCATCGCCGCGAAGTCCTACAGCCAGCTCCAGGAAGATTCTGAGGACAACACCCGACTCAGTTCCGGCATCGACGAGCTGCCTGACTTCGGGGCCGAGGGAGGGTGGGGCTCGGCCCTTCCCACCGGTGGGCTCGTCGCCAAACCTTCGGTCTCTTTCTCCGGTCAGTTCCCTTCACGTGACGATCCGGAGCAGCAGGCGGAAAATGGCTCCGCTTTCTCCTTCCCCAGCCGCAGCGATCAGGAAAAACCCGGTGGCCCGGTCTGGTGAGCGTGGTCGCACCGACAGGCTTCTAGGCGAGCCCACAACGACGGAATTCCGCCAGGCACCAGTCGTATTCCGCGACGAGTTGATCGACGACGTCTCCGCTGCGCATCGCCGCAGGCATCACCTCCCAGGTGTAGGTCTCCATTTCAAAGTGGGAGCACCAGCCGGGGTCGTTCCCCATCATGCCAAGAAGCCCGGTGATATGATCGCGAGTATCCGCAAAGAGGGCCTCGGGATGGGAGTGAATCGGCACATGAAAATGGACGCGCCACTCACGTCCGGGGTTCTCAACCCGGTGATACCAGTCAAAGGCATCGGGCAGATCCCGGAACCGGTGGATCACTTCGGCTCCATCCGAGACGACGACTTGATGGAGGTAGACCTCGTCCTGGAACGCCGCGAGCCTCGCCACTGCCTCCGCCGTCGGCTGCAGGCGCAGGGCCGAGCTGAGGTGGATCTTGCTGATGCGAATGCCGGCAGTGCGCAGGGCGGTGATCGCCGCGACGGGTTCTTCGAACTCGACGGCAAGGTGACAGGTATCGTAGTTCACCCCGATGTTCCGCAGGAGCCGCTCCCTCGCGGCGGCATCGAGACCGGCGGCGAGCCCGTCAAAGAAGGCGACCGTCTCTCCGCTCGTCTCGAAGAGACCGAGGGGCTCAGGCTCGAGCCCGAGATGGAGATCGCGACCGCTCCGGTCCCGGAGCCGGTCGAGATGCTCGCTGCAGGAACGCAGATGACGATAGATGGCCGCGCGCTGATCCGCTGCCGTCTCCGGGCGGATGAATTCTTTGAACGAGCCCGGCAGGGTGCTGACGCTGACGCTTTCCCCGGCGGGAGCAAATTCGTCGATCAGGTCAAAAAGGCGGTTGGTGTAGGCGAGCCGCTCCGGAGTGGTCCAATCGGGCGCATAGACCTGCTCCTTGACCCGACTACCGTGGAAGGTGCCGTAGGGGAAGCCATTGATCGTGAAGACATAAGAATTCGCCCCGTCCATCCAGCGACGAAAGTCATCCCGCAAGGCCGCGTCACCCGCGAGTTCGGCTGCCGCGACCGCACTGAGGCGCAGGCCGATACCGTATCGCTCGTCGGGGGAGACGCGCCGACGCACTGCATCCGTGTAGGTCTGCAGGCCCGCGAAGGTTTCCGCCCAGGTCTCACCCCGGTGGATATTCGTGCAGTAACCCAGATCGATCCCGTGTTTTAATCGCATCGCGGAAGGGAACGCATCCCTGCGAGCATTGCAAGGCGCGAACCCGTAATTCGCCAAAGTTAAAAATCAATCATTCGGGGCTGGACATGAGGGGACCTTGTATCAAAAATGATAGGCCCCATCAACCCCTCGCAGCTGCCATGAGTTTCAACCGATCCAACGAAGAAAGCCCTCTCGACGCCCCCCCTTTCACGGGGAATTCCGCGATTCTCATCGTCGATGAGGATCCCGCCTTCCAACTGGGTCTGAAGACATTCCTTCGCGAATACGTCGGCTTTGAAAAGGTCTTCATCGCCCGCAACGGGCAGGAGGCGCTCGACTTCCTGCGTGCCGAGCCCTCCATCGATCTCATGAGCGTCGACTACCGTATGCCGGGCATGAGCGGCATCGAGCTGATCCGCGCCCTCGGCGATGTCCTCGAGCGCCCCCTCGCGGTGCTAATGATTACCGGGTATCCCTCTGATGAGCTGGAGGCGGAATTTCACGCGCTCGAGTCGGAGAATCTACTCACCTCTCACTTCATCGCCAAACCGGTGCAGTTCGAAAAGCTCGAACATCTCGTCCTCGCCGCCCACGACGAAGTCATCGCGGCCCGACAGCGTGCCCTCGAGGCACGGGACGCACGGGACGCCGATGCTCTCGAAACGCCCGGGAGCGATCCGGGACTGCTCGCCACCAAACTCGATCTGCAATCGGCCCGCCTCGACGAGCTGGAGGGCGAGCTGAAAAGGCAGCGCAGCAAATGGCGGTCCGATTTCTGGAAAGTGGCCTTTGCCCTCTTCGCTTTCTGGATCGCGAGCCAGTTCGGTCTGCTGCAGAAGATCGAGCCCCACTGGGCGAAGATGAAAGCGGCGATCAGCGCCTCGTTCTCCTTTGAAGCTCAGTCACGCGCCTCTGGAAACACGAAAGCGGCACCGGCACCGGAAAGTCCGGAAGTCACGCCACCTGTCGAACCACGTGGCGCCCAGCCGCTCTGAAGCCATCCCCATTACAAAAGCGCTGCGCCTTTGTAATGGCGACCGGTTCTGAGTGAGGGATCGTAACCTTTTCAACTCACCCCCCCTCTATAAGCGCATGAATCAGGACCACTCCCCCTCTCCCGACGATACCGGCGAAAACCCCGCTCCCGAATCCGCTCCCGAATCCGCTGCCACGAACGGCGATTCCCGTCGCGATCCTTTTCAGGACTTCTCGAGCACCTTGCGCAACGCCTTCGAAAACGGAGGACGCGACGCACGTCGCGCCTTCGACGAGGCCCTCCCCAAGGCCAAAGACGATTTTGCCAAAGGACTCCACGACGTCGCCTATACGGTCGCCTACGCCGCCGCTTTCGGCGGAGCGCTCCTCCGCGAGATCACTCCCGAGAATCTCAAGGAAGGAATCCGCGACGGCGCCCGCACCGGACAACGCGCCGCCGAGGAGATGATGCGCCAGCGACGGGAGAAGGCCGAGCGAGCCGCCCGTGAGACGCCCCCGATCGATGGCGACGTCGCGCCAGTGTGATCGCCGGGTCAGTTCGTCACGACTTCCGCGGTAGCCCCGGCGACACGGTCGACCGGGAGCGCTTCGGGGCTCACTTCGGGAAAGGTCACCTTGCCCGTCGCGGCCCACTCGGTGCCGCGCTTGAGTGTTTCCTGAAATCCCAGGCCGCTCATGGAGACGACGCTATGGCCGAGAGTGGTGTGGAAGACGCGCCCCTGGCCATAGGAGATCGTCATCAGGATGGGCTCCCATTCACCGGAACCACCCGTTTCCTCACTGGCAAACGCGGCGGCGAGCACGGTCAAATCGCGGGCCGGGCCACGGAGGCGGTCGTAGAGTTCGTCCTGCGCATGCATCCATTTTTCAGGAAGTCCTTTCGTGACCGGATGATCGGCCACCTGGGTCGCGACGATAAACTCGTGTTGTTTCCCGTGTGACCCGCCGCGACCGGCGACGGTGTCGTTCGCCCATTTCCCTTCGCGGATGCGGAGGTAGGGACCCGAGAGTTCACTGCGACCGCCCCAGCCGCCAACGCCGATCATCTCATTGTAGGCCGCCCATTCGGGAAAGGAATTGTTGGCCGCGTGGACGGGGACAAAACCGCCACCGCCTTTGACAAAGGCTTCGAAGGATTCGCGGACGGGCTCGGGCCAGAGTTCACCGTTGTAGTTCGAGACGACGACATCGTAGGCGGCGAAATCGGGACGCCACTGATCCCAGGCGCCGGCTGACTCCTGCTTGTGCCTGGCCGTGGATGCATCCCAGGCCTTCATCTCGAGGGCAAACTTGGCTTTTGCCTCTTCGCTCTTGTCCCGGGGTGCCTTCGGACCGCGTGGGGCCGAGGGCGGACTGGTCGAGACGGTCACGGCGAAGCGACCCGACTTTTCGAGGATCTCGACCATGACCGGGGTCGTCTCCGCCCAGGCGTGGTTGTTCTGCCCGTCGATGAGGAGAACCTTCAGTATTTCCTGACACATCACCACGGGGGTGGCGACGACAACGAGGGCGGCGGCTAGAAAGGCGAAAGCCGGTTTCCGGAGCGGGGGAATTTTCATAGGGAGAATGCTACTAAGGTCTGAGCGGTTTGGAAACGGCGAAATCGCGGTTTTTCACGATCACCGCGCCGACACGTCACGGAAGTCGCAGGATGCGGATGATCTCCGCGATCCCGCCGTCGGTGCGATGGACCCCGTGGTCCGATTTCTGAATGACCACCTCCGAGGCCACTCCCTCAAGGTGGGAACTCGCGTAGGAAACGATGTTGTCGCTCGACTTCTCGAGAGGGACTTGGGGCCTGCAGTTGTTCCCGATGATGGAGTGATAGGTCACCGCCGGGTTGAGCGGTTTGTTGAGAAACTCGGAGGTCGTTCGCGCCTTGGAACTGAGCTGCTCGATCGAGGTCATGCGGTCTCTCGCGAACTCGAGTCCCAGCGGAGTCAGCGCACTGGCGCTCTGGCTGATGATCTCGGAGGACAGTTGGAGGAGATCCGAGGGGATCTCGATGAGGGCCACGACCAGCCTCGCGGCGGGGTTTTCCGCCATCTTGCTGCCGCGATGCGGCGTCGCGCAGAAGACGACCCGCTTCACTTGGCTGACAGGCTCGAAATAGATCATGCCGCGGAGGGTCGCTCTGTCCTCGTCCGACACTTTTAACTGGCTGATGGGCACATTAAAGAGCTGATTCCACTCCGCATCGCCGCTCGCGACCGTGACCGACTTCGCAAGCAGACCGCCCATGCTGTGCCCCACGATGGTGATGGGTGCATCCGGCGCTCCCCGCGAGCGGCGGAACGCTATCATCTGCTGGACGGACTCGCGCAAACGCGACGCCATGTAGGGGATGGGTGCCCCGGTCGGGTAGCCGAAATTCCAGAACTCGTATCGCTCGCGAAGGTCTTCGTCTCCGTAGAGGCGATTGATCGTCTCATTCCAGGTCGCGGGACTCGAGTTGATGCCGTGGATGAAGAGGCAGGGCTCTTTCTCCGGGTCAAAGGCAGAGACCCGGTAGAGCCCGATCCGGTCCGCATATTTTTCAAAACTGAGAAGCCCGGCGAGTCGCTCGAACTCGAATTGGCGGTCGTGGAAATCCCGCGCCAGCGCCGCAGTGTAGTTGGCCGAGAGTGGGAACTCCCGCCCGCGGAAGGAGAGCGAGCCCTGCTTCGTCGGGTCGATCAGCTCCAGCACCGGCGCGGCTGGCTGATCCAGATTCAACACCGCCGTGACGGGATACCAGAGTCCGGATGACGGGATCATCGGATCCGATTCGCTACGCGGATGCTTTACGAGGAGCGAAGCCCCCAGCCCGTTCACGACCGACTCAGAGCGGAACCCCCGACGCACTTTCACGATGTCCGCTGGCACGATCTCCTCGATGAGTCCCACATCCGGCAGATTGACAGAAGTCACGCGCAGGTCCACCCCACCCGAGTTCGTGCTCAGCTCCGAGAGACGTTCCTTATTCGAAGCCCAGTTATCGCCGATCTGCACCACGGAGCGGCGCACCGCCTCATTGTAGAGCTCGAGCTCCTCCACCGAGGGAGTTTCCCCTTTCCGGATTGCCTCCCAAGTTCGTGAGGCATCGGACAGCTCGATGGGCTGTCGGGAGACTTTTTTCCACTCCTCGCGCACCTTCACGCGAATGGCGCACGAGGGCAGCAAGATGAGGCCCAACGCCACGGCGACGAGAGCGCTCCACTTTTTCCTTCTGAAATTCATCCTCACCAGCTATAAGCGAAAGTGTTCTAAAAGCGAATTTCCCTCTGCGTAGATTTCCGGCACTTTTTCCTCGAAATTTCCCCTACAAAGCGCCAAGGTTCACGACCCGCGAAGCGACCCGGGGTAGATACCGACTTTTCTTTATTGTTTGATACATCACCGAGTTCATGAATTTTGCTTGCCCCACTTGTCATATTACGCTCCAGGCTGAGCCCGATCTTGCAGGAAAAACGGTCAAATGCCCCGGCTGTTCGACCCGTATCCAGATTCCCGAGAACTTCGGCACGCCGCCTCCGGATGCCGCCCACGAGGGCAGCGCAGGCGAAGAGATGGCCGGCGACTACTACGACCAGCTCCCCGAGCTGACCATCACATCCAGCCACGCGGGGCCCCATCCGTCGAACGTCAACGTCTGGCTCGGCGGCGGCATCGGGATCGGCCTCACTTTCGCCTGGTACGTCCTCATGTTCCTCTTCCCGAAAACCGATGCCGGGGTCGAGCCGGGCTTCGCGGGATACCTGCGCCAGCTCTTCTGTGAACGAGGCACGACCCAGTATGTCACGACCCTGCTCACCTTCTGGTGTAGCGGTCTTCTCATCCTGAAATGGCTCGCCCTGCGCCAGCAGCGCCGCGCCATGCTCATCCAGGCCCTCCCCACCGACATCTCCGAAGAGATCAACACCTCGAACCTCAAGGCCTTCCACGACCACGTCATCAACTTCCCCAAGCCCCTGCGCAACACTTACATCGTGAACCGCATCCGCAAGGCGCTGGAATTCTTCTACGTCCGCCAGAACAACCCCGAAGTGGCGCAGATGATCACCTCCCTTTCCGAGGTCGATGCGGCCAAAGCGAACGGCAGCTACGGGATGGTCAAAGTATTCCTCTGGGCCATCCCGATCATGGGTTTCATCGGAACCGTCGTCGGGATCGGGTCGGCCATCGGCGGCTTCGGCGCTGTCTTCGGGGCCGGCGAAGGGGGCGACATGAGCCAGATCAAGGAACCCCTCCTCACTGTTCTCGGGAGCATGGGCGTCGCCTTCGACACCACCCTGCTCGCGCTCGTTTTCAGCATCATGCTCAGCTTCCCCGCGAGTTCCCTGCAGGGTCAGGAGGACGACCTCGTCTCGGATGTTGACGAATATTGTGTAGATCACTTTCTCAAGCGACTCAACGATGGCGGCGCTTCCTCCAACGCCGGCTCCGACCCCGGCCTGCTCAAAGCCATCGGCGATGCCATGGCGAGCAACCAGAAAGACATCATGAGCCGCTTCGAGTCCACCCAGAAGGGCATGGCAGAGAACCTCGGCAACCAGACCATGCAGTATGAGAGAGTCGCCTCCGCAATCGAGAAACAGATGCAGGGGATCGATGACCGCACCGAGAAATACGAGAAGAAACTCGACCGCTCGCTCGATTCGCAGGTCGCCAATCTTGCCGAAGGCATCAAAAATCTCAATGCCGTCCTCGGCGAACTGAACGGCAAGCAGGTCGTAATCCAGAAAAAAGGCTGGTTCAGCCGGGGCTGATTCCGCTACCATCTTTCTTAATCCATGGCTAAGCGAGCAAGAGATACGGGAGGGAGCGTCAATCTGTTCCCCTTCCTGAGTATTCTCATCTGCATCATCGGGTGCCTCACCCTCATCATCGTGGTGATCAATCTGATCGCCATGAGCAAAGGCGAGGGTCGCACCACCGAAGAAGTGGAGCGCGCCCGCGAGTTTGTCGTGCTGGAAAAAGAGAAAGAAGCGAAGCAGGAAGAGCAGGACAAGCTGCGCCAACTCATCGAAAACGTCATCCAGCAGAACAAAGACATCATCACCGCCCGGGACAAGCTGGTGACACTCAAGAAGATGCTCGAGAACCAGGAGGACATCGACAAGAGCCGTGAGGAACTCATCGCCAAGTTCAACCTGCTCCAGATGACGAACAAAAAGCTCGTCGCTGACGAGATCTTCCTGCAAGTGGAGATCAAGAAAAAGGAAGAAGAGATCGCCAAACGCGGCACCCCTCCCGAGCCGGCCGCTCTCCGCGTGAGGCCCAGCGGCAGCAGCGCCACGACCCGGCCCTATTTTGCCGAGATCTCCGACCGGGGTGTCTACCTGCACCGCAGCCTCACGCAGGAGCCGACCGCCATTCCCATCGCCTCCCTCAACCAGAGCGAAGACTTCATCAACTTCCTCAAGCTCATCGCAGCCGAGCCATACAACCGGCTCATCTTCCTCGTCCGCGGATCTCCCGGTGCGGTCAAGACCCTGAACGACGCCTCGGCTCTCGTCTCCGGATACAACCGGGCGAACGGCACTGAGCTCATCCCCGGTCGCCTCCCCCTCCCCGGCGAAGGCAAAGTCGATTTGCAGATGTTCGCCCAGTTCCTCGAGCCTTGATCCCCGACCCGAAATCCCCCCGCTTTCCCCGCCTCCTCCCCCTTGTAAACCATGGCCCGCAGACCCAGAGCATATGAAGAGCGCAGCATGGACTCGCTCATGGATGCCTTGACGAACGTCGTCGGCATTCTTTTGCTCATCCTCATCATCAGCAGCCTCGGAATCAGCGCGGCGGTGAAACAAGTCGTCGAGAACCTGCCCGAAGTCTCCAAAGAGGAGCTCGAGGCGATGAAAGTCAGCCGCGACAAGACCCTCAAGAACCTGCAGGAACTCGAACAGACCCACACCAACACCCTCAAGAATCTCCCCACCGACGAGCAGGCCACCCAACTCGTCGCCGAGCTGGAGGACTTCGAAAAGAACAACGAAGAACTCGCCGACAAGACCTCGGACATCGCCGAGTGGCAGGCCAAAGTCGACGAGCAAATCGCCTCCAAGACCGAGAACGACACCAAGGTGCAGACCGCAGATGCCCGCAATCGAGAGCTCGCCGCGATGCTCGCGACCACCCCGGAGGTCGAAGTGGCCCTGGCCAAGGAAGTCCTCATGCCCAACCCGCGGGTCGCTGACAAAGAGTCGCGCGCCCTCTATCTCGTCTGCAAATTCGGCAAACTCTACTACATCGGCGATCCTTACGAGCACACCCTGAAGATCCGCGACGTGATCGAGCAGAACTTTAGCGACCTCGCCTTCACCGGCAAGGCGATCGGCTCCTACACCTACGAGGTCAAAGGTACCAGGAAGAATGATGCGGGCGCCTACCTCGCCAAGACCGAGAAATATCGACTGACTCGCCGCGACCGCGACGATCTCGCCGCGTGGGACGCCCTCAAACCCGTCTGGACAAACCGCGAAGGAGTCGCCGTCGCGGAAGCCTCCGTCCTGCAACGCATCTTCGGAGCGCAGGAGGAAGCCGAGCTCGCAGTCTCGAAATTCCGCTACGACTTCAAAAAGATCGCCGCCTTCTTCGGCGACGGCAAATACGGACCCAAAGACTTCAAATATCACATCGCCCAGTCGGGAACCGAGAAGATCAAGATGGGGCTGGAGATGAAAGCCGAAGGGGGCTGGACTGCCGAGCAGTTCCTCGCGGCAAATTCCGAGTTCGAGCAATTCTGCAAGCAGGCCGCGACGAACCGGCGCACCCTCTTCTACTTCTACGTCGCCCCCGACAGCTTCGAGACCTACCTCCAGGCCCGCGCCAAGTCCGAGCAGTTCCGCGTGCCCGCCGGCTGGTCGGTCTGGGAAGGCGACAAACTCGAGCCCCGCGCCGCTCCCGCGATCGAAGTGGTTCGCTACAACCTCGACCTCATCCCCGATGCGGAGTATATGAAGATTGCCAACGCCGTTGGTCCCTACATGGTCGAAGAGCGCAACAAAGAGCACACCGAACTCGACGCCCGCGTCACCGCCGCCGTGCCTGCCGATCTTACTGAAGCAAGCGCCAGGGCCGAGTTCATCACCAAGCTCACCGCCGAGCGCAAGGACTGGGGCGCGGCCCGCTTCCAGCCCTACACCATTGCCATCTTCCAGGCGGCGCTTGCAGCACAAAAAGCCTCGGGCGAGACCGAGGTCATCATCGAAGAGCACCCGCCCGAGATCCCCCACATCCGCACCTTTGTCGCGGCCAGCCCGCCCAAAGCCCCCGCCCCGCCGCCGAATCCGAACGCCCCGCCTCCGAGACCGGCTGCTCCCACCGGTGCCGGCACCCTTATTCTTGACTGAATTACCCGTAAGGGGTCATAGTAGAACCCTCTCGAGTCATGCACCCAACCCTCTTCCTTTGCACCCGTCTCGGCCTACTTGCCGTCTCCCTCTTCCCCTTTGCCGGAGCGATCGGCCAGGTCGAGTCACCGAAGTTCGAAGCCATCGTCATCGACGACGCGGTTGAGATCGGCTACGGCATCGCCATCGGTGATGTCGATGGAGACGGTGCCGACGACATCCTCCTCGCAGACAAGAGCGAGATCTCGTGGTACCGCAGCCCCGGCTGGGAAAAGGCCGCCCTCGCCCGCAATCTGACCCTGCGTGACAATGTCTGCCTCACCGCCGCCGATCTCGACGGCGACGGCAAAGTCGAGGTCGTCGCCGGTGCCCAATGGAATCCCGGGGAGACGACCGACAAGACTCTGTCGGGTGCGGTCTTTTACCTCCAGCGCCCTGAGGCAGCAGGCGCGCCGTGGAAGCCGGTCCCCCTCTATCACGATCCCACGACCCATCGGATGCGCTGGGTTCCGCGCGGCGACGGCGGCCACGAACTGATCGTGCTGCCCCTCCACGGCATCGGAAACAAAAACGGCGAGGGTGCAAATTTTGTCAATGTCAGGAGATACCGCGTCGATCCCGCGAAGGCTGCTGACGAGACCGCCTGGACGCACGAAGTGCTCGGGGCAAAGCTCCACATCACCCATAATCTCGACCACCGCGACGGCTACCTCTACATCGGCGGGGCAGAGGGGATCGTGAGGGAAAAGATCGGCGCGTCGGACTCGAGTCTGCTCATTTCCACCGGGAACTCCACCCCACCGACCCGGGGCGTCGGCGAGATCGCGAAGGGCGACGGCTTCATCGCCACGATCGAGCCCTTTCATGGAAACGATCTCGTCGTCTACCGAGAGAGCGGAGACGGCAAATGGGCGCGCACCCTTCTGACCGACGCCTTCAACCAGGGGCACGCCCTCGGGGTCGGCGACTTCAACGGTGACGGCCGCGAAGACATCGTCGCCGGCTGGCGCAACCCCGACGCCGAGGGGCATGTCGGGATAAAACTATTTCTGCAGAAAGAGGACGGCTCGTGGGAGCAGGGGGCTTGGGTCGCGAACGATCTCGTCGCGACCGAAGACCTCAAAGTCGTAGACATTGATCGCGACGGACGTCCCGACATCATCGCCGCCGGTCGCAGCACGAACAATCTCGTGATCTTCCGCAATCTCGGTCAGTAGGACCCCGGCGTCGGCGAGTCACTCCCCGCGGCTATCCGTCATCTCGAGCGCCGCGATCGCCGTCATGATGCGTGCCGCGATCGCCTGGTAGCGTTCCTTTGTCCCTAGGTCGGACTTTTCGAGCAGATCGCTGAGATCGATGGGCTCGCCCACGACGAGGGTCACAGGGTGGCGCCTGATTTTCCCGCTGCCGCGCGGGAGAGCCTTTTCGGGTCCGAAGATGCGGATCGGCAGCACCGGGACATTCGCCTTGCTTACGATCATGCCGATGCCGGGCTCCCCCTCGGTCTTCATTATGCCGTCGATTGACCGCTCGCCTTCGGGGAAGATGAGGACTTTTTCCCCTGCTTTGAGCAGGTTGATGACGAGCTTGAGAGACGAAATCTCGGGCTTGTCCTGATTCACCGGGATCGCATTGACACGAGTAAAGATAAAGTTCGCGACGGGGTGGTCGAAGAGCGTCTTTCTGGCGAAGTAGTTGATCGGACCGGGGAAGGCCGCGCCGATGAAGGGCGGGTCGAGGAAGCTGACGTGATTCGACGCGATGAGCAGCCCGTCGGGCAGGTCCTCGAGTCCCTCGCGATTCTGCACCCGATACGAGCAGACCAGCTTCGCGAACCACTTTGAGAGAGTGTGTCCCAACCAATACCAAATAGTCATTCAGATCTCTTTTTTCAAACCCTGTCGCCGCGGCCAGAGGGCCCGGCTCGCTGGTTCATTCGCGGCGCTTGCCTGACTTGTCAACGTTTTCGAAGCAGCCCGGCGATCGCGGTATAGGTCTCGACGATGCCGTGCCGTTTCGGGTCGCGGCGATGGCCGGCGACGAGTCCGTCGATCCGACTCGCGGTCTCAGACGGCAGGTCGGCGGTGAGTGATCCCCGCCACACCTCGACGCACTGGGAGAGCAGCGCCGAGGGCGGCACGCTGCGACGGAGGAGCCGGATAAATCCCGACCCCGTCTCCTCGCCCGCGACGGCCCCTGCGGCGGAGATGATCCCGCGCTCGTTCTCCTCGTTCCCCGGCACGAGAGTCGAGGCGCTGCGCCAGGCCCAGAGGATGAGGAAGACGAGCAGGCCGAAAAACACCCCGTTGGCGCGGTAGCGGCGGATCAACTTCATCGCCCCGCCCGACTCGACCGTCCCGTGGATCGTCTCGTCAAAAACGACTTTTGTCTTGCCCCCGATGAGCCAGAGCAGGAATCCCGTCTCGGCCCCGAAGTGGAGGCTCTCGTTGCTGACAAAATAGCTGTCCGTCGTCACAACTATACTCCCCCGCCCCCACGGGCGCTCGATCACGACCGGATCCCCCCCGACGAGGGCGACCACTTTCCACGAAGGCTCACGGACTTCGAGGCGGAACTGCGAGCGCCACTTCGGGAGCTCAGACGGGACTCCATCAGCCGCGAGCGTCTCGCCCGACTCGGTCTCCCATCCGCCCTCGGGACGCTCGAAGCCCTCGAGGGTGGAAAAATCGAATCCCGTGTGTGTCGTGAAGAGCGGCCCGACCATCTCGATCATTTCCCGCTCGAGGCGTTCCTCCTCTTTTTTCTCCTCGTCCTCCTCTTCGTCACGGCCGGGTTCTTCCTCTCCGTGCTCGCCCTGCTCGCCCTTGAGGGCGCGGCGCAGACGCTCTTCGCGGATGCGACGTCGTTCCTCGATCCACTTCTTCTCCACATCCGAGAGCGCCGGCTTATAGACCTCGGGAACGAGTTCGGGATTCATGGTGATGACGAGACGCGCCCCGGCGTCAACCGCTCGCAGCACCTCGGAGTCGAGCGGGGCCCGCAGGCTCTCGAAATCCTCGCGCGGATAGCCGAGCAGGAGGATGGCGGTCTCCCCGTCGAGCTCTTTGAGCGTGTTGAGGGACTTCAGATTACGCGAGACCACGAAGGAGTCGAGTCGTTCCAGGGTCTCATAAAAGGCACTCGTCCCCATGGGATCGGTCCGGAAACTCGCGTAGTGCGGGTAGAGACCACCTTCGGCAAAGCGCCGCTCCAACACCGTGAAGAAGCCCCCCGTCAGGATCACTCCGAGGACGATCAATCCCAACCGCAACATGTTCCCCCGTGTCAGCATGGCGCTATTTCCTCCCTCCGGTGAGCGGCAGGGCGGGCCCCGCACCCTTCCTCGATTCGCGGGCGATGGACTCGTGATTCTTCAGGTAAAAATCGATCGATCCCTCGCCGAGTTGATGCATCCCGTACCAGACCCGCTCGAAGAGGGTCGTGTTTTCATCAAAGGCGCTCCTCAGATTGCCCAGATTGCGCGCCCGCAACGCCAGCTCGCTGCGGTAGTCGCGGTTGGACTTAAAACGAGCGATCTTCAGCAGCCCCTTGTCGCCGAGATGGGCGAGGGTCGCGAGGAAGAGCGCGCGCACTGCGAGTCGCTCGTCGCCCTTCTCGATCTGTTCGCGGGCGAGACGCATCCATTCATCCTCGTGCAACTGGGTGGCGACGATGTCCTCGCTCGCGAGATCGATCACCGCGCTCACGCCCTCGTCCGTGATCTCCACTTTGACCCGGTTGAGATGGGTGCGGTAGAGGACGAATCCCAGCCAGATCAGCAGGCCGACGATGAGCCCGACAAGGGCCAGAGAGACCCCGGAGCTAAGTCCTTTGAAAAAGCCGAAGTCAGGATCCTTGTCCCCGCCGCTTCCGGACCGGCTCCTCTCCATGAGACGGCGCATCGTCTGGTCAAACCACTCCCCCGCCGCATCGACGAGCTTTTTCGCCGAATCGGCGATCTCCTTGATCCGCATGGCGATCCACGACTGCTCCTCCTCGCCCTCGATCGCGAGAGCACGGCGGGAGAGCTGCCACTGATACTTCTTCTGCTCGAGAGTCTCGGTGATCTCGTTGCGGAACTGCTCTGACCGATCGTCGGGCGGACTTTCAGCAGGATCGACGTTCTCGACGGCGGGAGATTTCGTGCCGCCCTCGGCCGCCCGCGTCATCCCCGCCCCTGCGAGCCAGAGTAGCGCTAGAACGATCAGGGGAAGACGCGCCGCTATACCCGGACCTGCGACGGAGCGACCGGCGACGCCCTGCTCGCGCCGCATCGTCCTTTCCCGCTCCTCCCGGCACGTCGCGAGCCGGCTGAGCAGATCCGCCCCCGAGCTGCGGGAGTCGGCGTAAAAACAGCGCAGCACGTAGGTCGCGAGCATCAGCGGCACGATCACCATCTGCATCAGCAGGAGAGAACCGAGGATAAAGGTCGTGTTCGTCACCGCAGCGATCGGGCTCAGGGTGAACACATTCTCGACACCGAAGAGTGACTTCCCGAAGCCCGGCACGAGCACGCAGGTCGCGACGATGTTCGCCCAGGTGAAGAGGGAGACAAAAAAGAAGATCAGGAGGATGGCGTGATTCTGCGCCCACTCGTGATGGGAGAAGCGGATACTTTTCAAGAGCAGCTCCCGCAGCGGTCGCCCGCCGTGGTCCTGCGTCAGAGCGAGCACGCTGAAGTTCTGCTGGGTCGCGATGACCCACCCTAACGGAATCGCAAAGAAGGCCCCGACGACGAAGATGGGCAGGTGGAGAGCCTGCAGCAGCGACAGCGCCGCGACACTCGCGAAGCGTTCGCGGCGTGTCGTGACGCGCTCCGCCCCCGGGCTCAAGGTCCGCCAGAGACCGGCACAGAACTTCGCCTGAGAGTAGCGCATCCAGAAATAGAGTGCGACCATCACCACCGCGACAAAAGCGGCATCGCGCTGCGCGAGACTGCTACGGCTCATGTCCGCAACGAAGTAGAGCGTGCCGAGGGCGAACGGCACGGCACCGAGATAGAAGGTCCAGAAGCAGGTCACGTCTGCCGAGCGCAGCAGGTGGAAGGCCTCCTCGAGGATCTGGAGGGCTCCGGTCTCGCGACGGCGACGGGTTGTTCTGCGACTCACCTTGCTCATCGTGTCGCTTTATTCCCAGATCGTTCCGTCGTGGAACTCGTCGGGGATCTCGCTGAGAAATTGCCCGGCAAAGTAGTAGAGGGCCCAGCAGAGGAGGAGTGCGATCACGAGTTGCATCGCCGCCGCCGGGTGCAGCGCGGACCGCTTTTTCCTCTCGACCTGCCGCTCGGCCGATCCTTTGGCAAGGCAGGCGGCGCAGATGAGTTTCCCGGAATGCTCCGTGATACATTCCCCGCAGAAAAACTCGCGGCACGACGGACAGCGAGCCACGGCGGACCGGTCCGGATGGATCAGACAGATCGATTTGGCGATGGGACTACTCATTTTCCTCCTTCACCGCCGCAGCGGATTCACCCGCGTCGATGGCCACAGCCAACTGAAGACGCCGCCGCCATTTCCCCGCTTCGATTAGTCCGGTGAGACCGGTCACGAAGTAGCCGAGGAAGAGAGCGAGGAAGATCCCGTAAAAGACGGCCCCGCCATTTGTCGCGATCCCCGTAAAGGCCTCGAGCGGCCCGGTGATGCCGACGGTGTAGGCGGGGTCCGCTGTCGCCGCCATCAGGAAGTAGACGGCGCCCGTCCCGACGACGAGAAAGTGGATTCCCATCGTGATCCACAAGACCATGCGCAGGGAATCGGGGGTCGTCTTCCTTACCACCGCGACCAGGGCCATCGTGAGCATGAGACTGCCGAGCAGGACCATCACGAGCACCCCCGCCGTGAGAGCAACACTCTCGAGATGCAACCCCGCGAGACCGGCGAGACCGAGGACGAGAAAGACGCCAAACGCCGCAGGAACCGGTGCCGGCACCCCGAATGTATCGCCCCGGAAAGTCCCTGCCGGGCGCGTCGCAGCCGTCTCAGCGCCGTCTTCCGAGGCCGATTGCCCGGCCATTCCGGCTTGCCGTTCCCGCACCAGCCCCTCGATCATGGCGATGGTCTGGAGCGCGCCATGGTAGCGGTTGAGGGGACGCAGTCGCTCGCGGGTGAGGCTCGTCTGCACGTCGCAGACACAGGTGGGACCGAGGATGAGATGCCGCACGAGCAGGGCGAGAGCGGCAAGCCCGGCGAGGAGGAAGAACGAGATCGCCACTACGGTGAAAGGGCGCATCGTCTCGGTGAGCGCGAAGATCAGAGCGACGAGAGCCGAGCAGAAGAGCAGGGCCATGGTGTAGAGCAGCCCTTTTCCGACACGCGAAGTCCTCGCGAGAGTGATCGCCTGAATGTCCGCGAGGCGGAAGCGCTTGTATTCCTCGAGAAAAGGCATCAGGAACCCCGTCCCTTTCACGTAGACGAGGTGGTCGTCTGCCAGCCAGAGACTGGACATCCCGAAGAGGCCGCGCCCGATGCGCCGGTAGGTGTCAGCAAACGATTTCAAATCGGGTCTAGTGAACACCTTCGGGAGGGTCATGGTCAAGTGCTTCCCGGCCGCAAGCCGCAGATCATGTGCCGGGGCTCATCGGATAGGCGCTCATCATCGTCCGCATCTCGCGGACGGATCGCGCCAGCCCCACGAAGATCGCCCGCGCGACGAGGTGATGCCCGACATTCAGCTCGGCGAGGTGGGGCACCTGCATAAGCTTCGGCAGATTGATCAGGGTGATACCGTGGCCCGCATTCACCTGGAGTCCGAGACGATGCCCGAGGATGGCCGCCTCGCAGAGCAGGAGGAACTCCGCCTCCCCTCCCCCGGGAGCAGCGTTGGCGAAAGAGCCGGTGTGCAGCTCGATCATGTCCGCCCCGAGCCGGGCCGAGGCCTCGATCTGCTGGACCTCGGGATCGACAAAAAGACTTACCTGGATGCCCGCGCCCTGCAGGGTGCGGATGGTCCGCTCGAGCGAGGTGTCGGCATTGACGACATTGAGCCCGCCCTCAGTCGTAATCTCGCGCCGGTTCTCGGGGACGAGGCAGACAAACTCGGGCTTCACCTCCAGCGCGATGGCGAGGATCTCGGCCGTGTTGCCCATCTCGAGATTCAGCTTTGTGTGAATCTTTTCCTTCAGCTCGAAGACGTCGGCGTCCTGAATGTGGCGTCGATCCTGGCGCAGATGCACGGTGATCGAATCGGCACCGGCAGCCTCGACCTCGTGCGCCGCCGCGAGGAGCGAGGGCTCGGCATTGTGCGCCTCGAGCATCGTCGCATACCGCGCCTGACGCAGGGTTGCGACGTGATCGATGTTCACTCCCAGCTTGATGATCGGATTCGGCAATTCACTCATGTCCCTGATTGTAATACGATTTCGCCGATGGGGAGCCCGAAAATTTTTGCCCCGGACGAAAAAAGGCGGCGCTTCTTTTCGAAGGCCGCCCCGGAAACTTCGCGACAGATGCTACGTCGCTTAGTGGGAGATTGTCACCTGGGTGCCGAGACCCACCTTGGAGTAAATGAGCGGCTGGATCGCCTCGGGCACACGGATGCAGCCGTGGCTGGCCGGGTAACCGGGGACGTAGCCGATGTGCATCCCAATGCCGCCGTTGATCCGCATCCAGTAAGGCATCTCGGTACCGACGAACCGCGAGGCACCCGCCGGGCGCAAGCGACTGTCATTGCTGCTGCCCGAAGTCTCACCGGCCGAATTGACCCAGGTGCCGTAGAGCGTCGACTGCTTCGCGACCAGCTTCTCTTTGATATGGTAGCTCCCGGTCGAGGTCGCATGACCGGGTTTGCCCGAGGAGATTCGGGTGTCGATGACGAGTAGCGTTTGCCCCCCATCCTTGCGGTAGACTCGGGCACGCTGCTCGCTAAGGCTGACTTCGATCTTCGCGTTGGCGGGATTCAGGGTCGGGAGCAGCATCTCGTTCACATAGATGTCGTGGCCTTCGCTCCGGTATTGCTTGGAAGTGGTTCCCACGGAGAGCCGGGGGAAAAACCCGCCACCCCTGCGGTTCGACGTGGCGAGAGCGGCGACCTCACGGGAGGCGTCACGGGCAGCGCGATCCACCTCGGCTTTGTTTCGGGCTTCGATTTTGGCAAGCTTCCCGGCTTCGCGCTTCTGCTCTTTCGCGGCGAGCGCCTCGTCGCGGACCCTCTGTTCCGCGCTGGCCTTGTCTGCCTTGGCTTTTGCTTTCGCCTCAGCGGCAGCAAGCTCGGCGGCCTCTTCGGCGGCCTCTTCGGCGGCCTCGGCCTTTTTCTCGGCGACGAGGCGCATCTCCTCATCGCGTGTCGCTTTGAGCTCAGCGGCTGCGTCGATTTTCTTTGCGGCGGCGAGGGCCCTCGCCTCGGCCGCGCCCTCTTTCGCTTTGGCGGCGTCTTCGATTTTCTTCGCGGCGGCGAGTGCCTTCGCCTCGGCGGCTTCCTCTTTTTCTTTCGCGGCGGCTTTCGCTGCCTTCTCAGCCTTCATTTTCTCCGCCCAGGAGAGCGGGGCCGAATCCGTCTTCACATCTGTCTTCTTCTCTTCTTTCCCGCTACCGGTGGGACTGCCCGGGATGATGAGCGCCGCGTTTTCATCGACAGTGCAGGAACTGAGGACCGCGAGGAGAAGCACGGCAACGGCAGCGGGGAGTGATTTGGACAAATATCTACGTATCATGGAAGAGCGATCAGTGGGCTGTCTTTAGATTGCGTTCAAAACACCAGTCGTCAATTTGATTGTGGAAATTTCCTCTACAATTTCCCTCACGGGAACGTGGCGGGGAGATTGCCCGCTTTGTGCGATGTGCCCGCGTTCGAGCACATCGCACAAAGCGGCAGCAGGGCTGCCGCAGTCCAAGGGCAGTCCAAGGCGAAGGTCAAACTTCGCCTCAGAGAGAATCGTCGGCTCCACCGGTTGTGTCCGCTGACGAACCGAGGCCGCTGCCGACGGCGCCCTCCTCTTCGGGAAGGATGTTGTCGATGAGTCGCTTGATCCCCTCTTCGGCGAACTCGCTCTGTGGATAGATCTGTCTCGCGGAGAGAAACCAGGCGAGCCCCGAGCCGAACTGCTTGCGGTTCTCCTGATTCTCCGCATTCTTCAGCGCCTTCACGAAGGGCGCGACATCGGTGGCGAGATCGGACCGTTTCGCACTGAGCGCGACATCGTCGGGGAATCGCTGGAAGGTCTTCTCCACGATCTCCCAGGCGGCGTATTCGTTCCCCGCTTTTGAGAGTGTCTCGGCCTGTTTCATGACCGTCTCGATCTCCTGAATGTTGCCCACGATCTGCTCGAGCGCCTCGAGTCGCTCGGGATCTTCGGCGGTCGCGGCCATGTAGCGCGCCTTGTCCGTGAAGATCTGCCGATAACTCTGCGTGCTGAGAAGACGGTCGAACTCCAGCTTGGCCTGCTGCTGCACATCGGCCGAGTCGGCGATGAGGTTGAACTGCTCTTGCAACATCGGATTGGTCGGCCAGATCTGGGCGGCGGCGAGGATGTTGGTCTCGTAGGCATCGTTGTCGCCCTGCAGAGCCGCGTTCTTC
>JBDNIL010000466.1:0-9875 GCA_041688355.1 Verrucomicrobiales bacterium
AATGAGGTCGAAGAGGTTGCGGTAGATGGGCTCCTCCCAGGCGGCCGCTCGCGAGGCAAAGGCGCCACTGATGAAGGCATGGCGGAAGCGATCGTCCACCGCCGCCGCATACATCGCGGCCCGTCCGCCCTCGCCGTAGCCGGCCGCGGTCACTTCGCTGCCGGGGAACTGCAGGGCGAACCAGTCGACCGCGGCGAGCATCGTCTGGACGTCGTAGCCGAGCGGATGACGACCCATTTGAAAGGCCTGCCGATAGATCCATTCGCGATGGGTCTGGTCGGTTCTGAGGAGGCGCTCGTCTTTGCCGTCGGGACCGCCGTAGCGTTCGCGGTTCACCGGCGCTGGGATGAGGAGACGGAAGCCCGCCATCGCAAAGCGCAGCCCGATCTGTTGATGTGAAGGCAGGCGCGGGGTCATGCCGAGGATGTCCTCGGGCGTCTCGTCCGCGTCGGGCATCAGGACCATGAGCGGGGGAGCGGGCGCGCCGGGTTCTTCGGCGACGGGATTAATGTAAAGTCCCTCGGCGAAAAAGCCGGGCAGGACAGGCCAGCGCACCGCATGGACTCGAAAGCCGGGACCCTCCGCGACTCTCATTGAAGAGGGTTCACCCTCGAAGTCAACAGGGTTGAGGGAGATGAACTCCAGGGCTGGAGCGGTGCGCTCATCGACGACCCCGAGCTTTTCCCGGAGGGCGAGGCGGGAGGCGGTGACAAAGGCGGCCCGGGCTTCCGCCTCGAGGGGCTGGCTCACGGTGCGGGCGGCCGCCGTCGCGATTTCGGCGTCGACGAAGGCATGGGCCCCGTCCATGATGCGCACGGAAAAATCCTCGTCGGTCCAGTCGAGCGGAGCGGTGTCGGGCAGAGTTTCCAAGTCCTGACAGAGACACAACGAGGGCGCTGACAGAACAACGAGGGCGGGCAGGAGCGAGCGGATCATGGTTCCTTATTTGCCTTGAGGACGAGTTGATTGATGCGGGTGCCTACGTCGCCGGTCGCGCGGACGACGAGGACGATACCGGGATCGGGCGCGCCGTCGGCGGAGTGACGGGTCACGGTGTAAATGTCAGTGAGCTTGACCTCGAGATTTTTCAGGGAGACGTCGAGCCCCTCGGGCAGGTTGGCTTTGGCGATGGCCTTCTGCACTTCCTCATCGAGCTCGGCTTTGTAGTCGTTGAGATCGACCCGCAGCTGGGCTTCGATGCCTTTGACGAGGAGCCCCTCGATGAGCCACGCCGCTGCCCCGGTGAGTTTGTCCCGCGTCTCCACGGTCAGCTCCACCTCGGTGAAGCCGAGAGTCTGATCGACGTAGTTGATGACGGGCTTGCCCTTCACCCAGATCGAGCCGGCGACGCCGCGTCCGAGACGTGACTTGTCGGCTTCCAGATTGAGCTTCAGATTGAGGAGCCCGTTCTGCCCTACTTCGGCCTCGAGACCCGAGATCTCGACCTTCGTCCCGATGCCGGTATCGATCTCGATGGACTCGGTCTTGAGCACTTCGTTGAGCTCGGCCATGGAGATGACGACGGGGAGATTCAGATCGGTCCCGGTCGGTCCTTCGAGAGGCAGCATGTCGGGGAGGGGCGCCCGGGTCGCTGCGACCGGTTCGCGGTTCGTGAGGTAGGTCGCGGACTGTACCCCGACGGTGAGCGAGATCTGATCGGGTTGACTCAGGTCGATCGGCGCGACGAGGAGCCGTTGCGGCGTGACCTGCACCCAGAGCGGCGGATCGTCCGAGACCATCTTGCTGATATGGGCCTGGTTCCAGAGCTTCGTGACTTCGCGGCGCAGGTTGAGGCTCTTTTTAAACGAAGGCGTGATCTTCCTCGTCTCGCGCTGGAGGTATTTCCCGAGACTGCTCCCGAGCATCTCGCTGATGTCCAGTTTGCCGAGTTGGCCGAGACTTAGCGCGGCTTTGTTGAGATCGAGGGCGGGGGTGAGATTGGGATTGATCTGCCAGTCGGGCATCACTTGCGGGACGAGGGTGCCCCCGGCGGTGCCGCCGACATCGACACTGCCGTTGAGAGGGAGGGAGATGATTTTCGCATCGAGATTGCCTTTGACCTGAGCCGTTCCGTCGAAGGGGACGGAAAAAGCAAGTTGCGTGCCTGTGTTTTGAAAGCGGATCTCTCCCCGCTTCACATCCCAGGCGTAGGAGCCTCCCTTGATCGTTTTGTGAAAATTCTTTTCCTCACCGCCTTCAAAACGGGGCGGCACTTCCGCGTTGGCGATCTCTTCGAGCAGGGTGACGGGCACGGCGATGTTCACCGCGAGCAGTGAGGTCTCGGGCCGGGGCACGTCGTACTCGCCGATGGGATCGCCCGACGGGGCCGCGACCGAGATCAGCTTCGGACCGAGGATGCGGGCCCCCACGAAGACCGCGAGGAGACCGACTATCGCGACGACGGCGAGAATGAGGAGAATCGTTTTCATAACTGACTGGACCGGACGGAACCATGACACGTTCGTGTATGGCTTAAACAGGCGATACTTAATGCCGCCGTTTATTTCAAAACGATCTCGTGGAATATTCCAGACATGTTTATGCAAAATGAAGCGATTGAGTGGGGAAGCCGCTCGATAGGGGCGGCCAATCGGTCGCGGCTTCAGTGTGGCCATCTCCTCGTCGAGTTGAGCCGCGGGGCTGATGAGATCTGCCTCGCCTCGAAACGTCTCAGCGACGAGGAAATCAAGGATGGCATCCCCGCCGATGCCCCGGTGAAGTGGACGAACTGGACTGTCTGCACCGGATCGCATGACGTCCAGGTGCTCCCCGGTCTGCCCGATCTACCTGTCCTCGCCCGGCAGGATCCCGTCTTCGAAGTCGCTCCCGGTGGCGTCGCGAAGGTCTTCGTCCGCATCCCTGTGACCGTGCTCGTACAGGTGAGCGATCGCGGCGGGGAGATCCTCGCCGAGTTCCCGACCGAGGCACTGCCGAAGGTGAAATTCGGTGAGGCGGAGAAGGTGGAACCGTGCTTTCTCCTCGCGGATTCTCCCAGTCCGGTCCCTCTGCCCGGTCTCGACGGGGCCACGGTCCAGGCGCCCATCCTCATTCGCAATGACTCCCGTGAAGTCCTCAGCGTGACCCAGATCTGTCTGCGCGTCGGCCACCTCTCCATTTACCGTTTCGGAAAATCCCTCTGGGCGAGCGAGACGCTCGTGCGCTACCAGGGCGGAGAAAGTCCCAGCCGCATCAGTGTGAAGTCAGGCGCTCCAAGTGAGGCGGTCGGGGCCACTCTCATCGCCGGTCCCCGCGAGGGCAGTCCCGCGACGATCGTCGGGCGCACCTTCCGCTCCTTCCGCCAGTGGACGAGAGGCGCGGCGCACTGCTTCTGAGCCGGGGTGGCTTTTTTAGAGCCATTTCATGCGGCGGAAGAGCCAGAACATGCCGCCCGCGCAGACGAAGAAGAGCACCCAGACGGCCGGGTATCCCCAGCGCATCGAGAGCTCGGGCATGTTTTCGAAATTCATCCCGTAGATCCCGACGATGAAGGTCAGGGGCAGGAAGATCGTTGAAAAGCAGGTCAGCACCTTCATGACCTCGTTCATGCGATTGCTCATCTCGGAGAGGTAAAATTCGCGCAGGGAACTGCTATTTTCGCGGAGGTCGTCGGTCTTTTCGATCGCCTGGATGGCGTGGTCGTGGAGATCGACAAAAAAAGGCTCTGAGTTCTCTGTCGTGAGGCTGGAGTTGTCCCGCATGAGAGACCCGGTAATCTCGCGAATGGGCCGCACGATGCGGTGGAACTGATTGATATCGCGCTTCAGAGAGTAGAGTTCGCCCACCTCGACCTCCGTGGGATCGAGCTGGAGCCGCTCGTCCATCGCGATGACCGCCTCGTCGAGCTGGTCCATCACGAAGAGGTAGTTGTCCACCACCATGTCGAGGATGGCCCAGGAAAGGTAGTCCGCCTTGAATCGCCGGATGCGTCCGCCCACGTTCGTCTTGATCCGCTCGATGACCGGGTCAAAAGCCGCCGTGGGGCTCTCTGCAAAGGTCAGGACGACATTGCCGTGGAGGAGGAGCAGGGAAAAATGCTGCAGGTCGATCACGTTTTGCTTTTCGTCTATCGTGATCAGCTTCGTCACCACAAAAATCTCTGACTCGTGATTCTCGATCTTGGAGCGACTCCCGGTATGGAGGATGTCCTCCAGAATGAGCGATGAAACGCCGAACTCTTTCCCGATTCGGGCCAGTTCCTCCACGTCATGGAGACCGGTGAAGTGCAGCCAGGTCACCGTATCCTCTTCGCTGCTGATCGCCTGTTTGGGAAACTTCTCGAAAGATGTCTCGGACGACTTTGCGAGGTTGTATTGGATGAGCCGGATATGGGCCGACTTGGTGCGGCGCTCGCCGCGGTGGACGAGTGAGCCGGGGGGCTGGGCGATGAGCCGTTTCTTTTTAACGGTGGTGGGGCCGGGGGACCAGGTGGGGCGAGTGGGGTTCATGGGGCAGTGCCGCATCATAACGTCGGCTGCGGCTTTGTCAGTCCCATTGAATTCTAGTTGCACGATTTTTCAAAGCACCCGTAGGATGTCCCATGGCGGACACACCCCAGACCGGGCCGGGCGGATCTCGACTGGCGATCTTCGGCGGCTCTTTCGATCCCGTGCACCGCGGTCATCTCGCGATGGCCGACGCCGCCCGGGAGCGACTCGCCCTCGACGGGGTCATTTTTGTGCCCTGTGCCGTCTCGCCTTTTAAAAGCGGCACCGTCGCGAGCGGACCGCAGCGGCGGGAGATGCTCGAGACCGCGATCGCCGAGGCGGAGATGGATTGGGCCGGGATCGATGATTTTGAACTCAATCGTCCCGCCCCGAGCTACTCGTGGCGGACCGCCCGACATTTTTCCACCTCGCGTCCCCGGTGCGAGTGGCACTGGATCCTCGGGACCGATCAGTGGGACCGGATCGAGCGCTGGGCCGAGCCCGAAATCCTCCGGGATCTGCTCCATTTCATCGTCTTTTCCCGCGCGGGCACCGTCGTGCGCGATCGACCCGGCTGGCGGTATACGGCCATCGAGTTTGAGCATCCCGCCTCCTCGACTGCGATACGGGAGGACTTCGCCGCGCACCGCGGCTGGCTCAATCCCGCAGTCGCGGAGATCGCCGGGGAGATTTACTGACAGCAAACACGCTTGAATCTCCCCGTAGGTCAGTGATAGATTCCGGCCACATGCTTTCCCGATTCATCCCCCCGGCCATCGTTCTTTTCTGGCTGGGTAGCGTCGGGTGGCTCTCTGCGGTGGTCTGGGCGCCGCCCGGGTCGCGCATGGCGCAGGTAGATCCGCTCGAGGTCTATCGCGTCTTTTTCTCGTGGAACGACTCGGCCAACATGACCCTCTTCGAGAACGGCACCCGGCGTGGTCAGATCACCGTCTCGGGCGGCTCGGGCAACGATCCCGTGACGGGCAAATTCGCGCGCATCCTCTCGCTCTCGGGCTCGATCGAGACCTACGATCCGCTCAGCTCGTCGAATCTCGTCGATCTCTTCTGGAAAGGGACGGTCGCGTTCTCCGAGGCGATGGCCTTGCAGGAGACCGACTTTTCCGTCCGCATCCCGGGGAAAGAGCTCAGTGCTCAGCTCCAGTATACGGAATCGGCGAAGGCGGGGAAAATCCGGGTCACGATGGCCGGACGCGAGATCCTCAGCTTCGACAGCACCACACCCGGTCCCGGGGAAGGCGCGGCGGGATCTCCCCTCGCGATGCTCGGGGCGATGGGCGGTGATAGTAACCTCGGTGCCCTCGGCGGGCTCGGTCTCGAGGCGCTCAACCCGTCGACGATGAAGCTCGAGACGACCGCGAGGATGGGAAATTTCAACTTTGGCGGACGCGACATGCGCTCTTTTTTCATCACCCTGCGTAATCCCGATCACGATCAGGAGATACGCGTTTACCTCAGCGAAGTGGGCGAACCTTTGAAGATAGAATCGGACCTTGGCTTTGAGGCAATCTCGGAGATCTTTGTCCCGCTTGATGCCTACCGCCGCGACGTCCCCCCGAAGATTGAATGATTGAAATAGCCAACCTTTCCATGCGCTACGGCGAGCTCCTCGCCCTCGACAGCCTCGACCTTACCATAGAACGAGGCGAGTTTTTCGCCTTCCTCGGGCCGAACGCGGCGGGGAAAACGACGACGATCAAGCTGCTTACCGGGCTCATCGAACCGACCTCGGGCTCCGCGAAGATTTGCGGCTACGACATTCAGAAAGATCCGCTCGAGGCCAAAAAACGCATCGGTTACATCCCCGATGTGGCGGAGTTTTACGACAAGCTCACCCCGATCGAGTTCATGGCCTTCATCGCCGAGCTTTTCCAGGTCGATCATGCCGCTGCGAAAAAGCGCACGCCCGAGCTGATGGAGCAGTTTTCCCTGATTCCCTATGGACGCCAGCGCATCGAGAATCTCAGCCACGGTACCCGCCAGCGCCTCGCTTTTGCCTCGGCTCTGCTCCACGAGCCCGAAGTCATCATCGTCGACGAACCCATGATCGGACTCGATCCCAAGAACGTCCGCGTCGTGAAGGAAGAGCTCAAGGCCCGCAGCAAAGCCGGAGTCACGATCTTCCTCTCTACCCACCTCCTCAACGTGGCCCACGAGCTCGCCGATCGTGTCGGGATCATCAACAACGGCAAACTCTGCGCCCTCGGCACCGTCGAAGAAATCCGAAGCGGCGTCGCCGGCGGGACAGGTCAGTCGCTCGAGGAGCTCTTTTTGGAAATTACGGGGGACGAGGGGGAGTAGGCGGGTGGGTCTAACATTGGCGCAAGGGCAGACAGGAATGTCTGCCCCACCCTGGTTCGCGGGGATCCCTGGAAGTTCGTAGTGGTGACGTCCACGTCGCCACCGCGATTTTCGGGAAAGTAGAACGGGTCTCCCGGCCCGTTTGTCGTAGCACCGGTCCGACCCGGGAACATTGGCATGTTCCTCTACGACAAGGCAATGGCACCATACTTCTCGAGACCGCGCCCCCCTACCCAAGGCCGCTTGCGTTTTCGGGGAGCACGGCGAGGGTGGCGCGCATGGGGGAGGGGGAAGTCACCGGCAAGCAACTGATCGATGTCGAAACGATTCTGGAAGCGCTCCAGAGTCTTTCGCCCGAGCGGATCCTCGCCATCGCGCGGGACGCCCACCCCGGTGACGTCGAGGTCGCCTTCGAGCGCCTCGAGGACTCGGATCGCGAGCAGATCCTCGCCCATTTGCCGGCCGAAGCCCTCTCCGCCTGGGTCGATTACCTGCCCGCCACCGACGTCGAAAAGCGACTCGAGACGATGACGACGACCGAGCAGCGCGAGGTCCTCGAAGCGCTCTCCGATGACGAACTCGTCGATTTTCTCCAGGAGATCGAAGAGCAAGACCGCCCGCAGTACATCGAGCTCCTCGGTGAAGACAAACAGCAGGTCTCCGCCGACCTCATGCGCTACCCCGAGGAGACCGCCGGCGGACGCATGACGAAGGCGATGGCGACCATCCGCGAGAACATCACCGTCCGCGAAGCGCTCAACGAACTCGCGGGGATCCAGGACCAGGCCGAGCTCCTCAGCCGCATCTATGTCGTCGACGAAGAGCGCCGCATCCTCGGCAAGGTGCGCCTGCGCGATCTCGCTTTCAATCCCCGCAGCACCGCGATCCGGGACCTCATGGACTCGGACCGGATCTCCGTCCCGGCCCTGGCCGACCAGGAGGAAGCCGCGCACATGATCGCCCGCTACGACCTCATGGCCCTGCCCGTCGTCGATGAAGAGGGCCGGCTCCTCGGGGTCATCACCCACGACGACGCCCTCGAGATCCTCGAAGAGGAATCGACCGAGGACATGGAGCGCATCTCCGGGATCGGCGGCCAGAGTGACCTCGCCTACCTCCAGACCTCGGCCGTGGCCCACTTTAAACGCCGCTTCGGCTGGATCCTCGCCCTCGCTTTTCTCGCGCTCTCCTCGGGCTTCATCCTGCATGCCTTCGAGTCTGTCCTGAAGACCTACTACATCCTCGCCCTCTATCTCCCCATGGTCGTCGCGGCCGGCGGCAACACCGGCGCCCAGTCCGCCACCATGGTCATCCGCGCGATGTCCCTCGGCGAACTCGACACCCGCGAGTTCTGGCGTGTCATCTGGAAAGAGGGACGCATTGGTGTCATGTTAGGCAGTCTCCTCGGCCTCTGTGTGGCGCTCCAGATCAACTTTCTGCTCCCGCCCGGCTTTGACACCGGGCCGGTCTCGGTGTTCCAGGTCGGCCTCGTCGTGGGGGTCTCCCTCATGGCCCAGGTCCTCACCTCGACCCTGATCGGCGCGGGCCTGCCACTCCTCGCGAAAAAAGTCAATCTCGATCCCGCCGTCGTCGCCTCACCCGCGATCACGACGCTCGTCGACTTAAGTGGTTCCGTGATCTATTTCGGCCTCGCGGCCTGGATTTTTGCGTGAGGGGGAGTGAGATGGTTTCTGCTTCACGGGGTTGCCGGGCCCGTCGGGGAAAAGTATTGATGTGAATGCAAATTTTTGATACATTGAATACATGAAGCAGATCACCGTGCGTCGAGTTCAGGATTTGTGCGTCGCCGAAGCGAAGCGACTCGCTCGGGAGCGAGGCGTCGCGGTCAACACGGTTTTCGTTGAAGCGCTCGAAAAAGGGCTCGGAGTGGGACCTGAAAAGACGACCAACGGACTCGAACGTTTTTCGGGCGACTCGGATTTTGGACCGGGCTGGGACGCCCACCTCGAAGCGCTGAACCTGATACACCCCGCTGACTGGGAATGACCCATTCCCGTATTCTTCTCGACACGAACGCCTACTCGGATTGGCGTCGAAAGAATCGATGGAACAATGCCATCTCGAGAGCTGGTACCGTCATGATCTCCGCCATCGTCCTCGGAGAGCTTCGCGCCGGGTTCAAAGATTCCGCCAGGGAAGAGGAGAACGAGCGGAAACTCGTCCAATTTATTTCAGATCCCGTCGTGCGGGTTCTCGATGTCGTGGAGTCCAGCAGTCGGAATTATGCCGCGCTGAAGCATTTTTTGAAAAAATCAGGCACTCCGATTCCTGAGAACGATATCTGGATTGCTGCTCTCGCGGTCGAGCATCTCGTCCCTGTCGTTACCTCGGACGCGCATTTCAATTATTTGCCGCAAGTGGCAAGAATCGTGGACTCTGGCGAAGAAGGGCTATGGCCGGGTAGGTCGTGACTCTAGGGGGTTGTGCCAATAACTCGAGGTGCTGGGGCAGTGACCGCTGCGACGGGGCACGTTTCAGGCAATGGGGTTGACCTCGATGCTTCCGTGGCTAAACCGCAAAAGATCTAAAACGCAAAAAATCTCAACTTTATCCACCGCAAGGCCTGTGGATGTCCCACCCCCTCCTGTAGATTGGATGCGAAATGAGTCGTGCCTGACCGCTTTGACCGATAAAACGGGAGCGCGTTGACGCGGAAGTGAAGACAATGAAATCCAGCGGAAGACACGAAATGGCTTGTGCTCACAGCCGCGAAGGCCGTCCCGTTGGGGAATGGGAGCCGCTTTTTACGCCGTTCGGGGACGGGGAAGGGCAGTGCCGGGGGAGAGAGTGTGGGCGCTGTCGTGATCTCGAGCCGGATCACGGGCATCTCAACAAAGTCGCCTGGTGGGCGGGGAAATTTGCGGCAGAGATGTTTGTGGCCGGGTCAGCGGAGGCGGAGGCGGCGTTTCTAGATCTGAGCAATCGGGACGGCAATCTCGGGACAATTTCTCAAAATGTCTCCGTCGCGGGTGTAAAGCTTCACTCCGAGTGTTCTCGCCCGTGCCGCGTAGGCGGCGTCGTAGAAAGTAAGGTTGCTGGCGTTGGCCTCGGCCAGCACAAGGTCGTCGTCGCATTCCGCGCAGAACGTCACCATCGCCAGTCCCTGCCTCA
>JBDNIL010000002.1:0-3557 GCA_041688355.1 Verrucomicrobiales bacterium
AATGTCCTCCGGGCTCTATTTCATCTCACGGGAAAAGGTGAACATGAAGCTGATCCGGTCCGGCAACCGTCCTTTCGATCGCGAAGACCATCGCAACGCCGGGGTCGTCTCCGATGAATAGGTCGGACCTGGTGGAGGGGCCGCCGGTTGGCCGGCCCGAGCGATACTCCGAAGAATCACCTACATCGATCCGATAGAGGGGACCACCTACGTCTACCTCACCACTGAAATGACCCTCCCGCCGGGTATCCTCGTACTGATTTACAAACAGCGGTGGGATGTGGAGAAAACCTTCGATGAACTCAAAAGCAAGCTCGTGGAAAAAAAAGCCTGGGGCAGCAGCCCGACAGCGTAATCAACCCAGGCGTTGTTCCTCTGCCTGACCCACAATCTGATGGTCCTGCTGGAGGAAGACCTTCGGAGGGTGGAGCGGATCGACAATGCGCCCGAGCGCAAACGCAAAGCCAGGCGGAAGGAGCAGGCGGAGAAAAACGGCGCGAATTATATCGTCACCGCGCTCCAGCGCTTCACTGTGAGGACCTTGAAATTCATCCGCTGGTTGAGGAACTTCGTCTACCGCGAGACTTCGTGGGAGGCCGCGGTGGCAAGGCTACGGCATGTCTACGCGACTTTTTAGGGAGGACTTTTCTACACCGTTGGTGCTTCATTCGGAGGGACAGGTTATTTATTTAGCGGCAAATTCTTTAATTTTCATATTTTTCGTGCCTGAAGGATTAAACTGAAAATACTGAACCGGATTATTTACCTGTCCCTTCGAATTAGTCCAGGACCTAACCCTATTGAGTCGAAGACGTGACCCTGTTGAGTCGAGCATTCAACAGGGTTAAGTTTGCAACCTGACACGTTGCTAAAACGGGTTCAGCTTTGGCTGAACGCCTTCCCAAGCTCCCCGCCGGAGAGAGACGACGGGTCAAAGCAGACTGCCACGGCGCGACAGCGCACGCATCGACGGGAGCGAAGCGGACGCAAGCCGCAGAGCCCGACGAAGGAGGGATAATAGAGGTCGGGCGTCGAAAAGGTTCCGCTTGAGGCGACGGCTCCGGAGGCGAGCGCGAGCCAGGCGACACCGGCGGCACGGATAAACGAACTCGATGCGCTTTCCCAGGGCGTCGTTGCGCGCGGTGGGGCGGAGGCATGGGGTGAGGCACGATCCTGATGCCGGAGCCGTGGCGCGGAGCTCTTGGTTGCGGAGGCCGGAGGGCTGTCAGGGTGTGGAGGGGCGAGCGGCGCGAGGTCGGGGAAGGCCGACTGCGAAGTGAGGAACGAACGTAGCACCCCGGAACACGCTGGCGGCTCGCAGGCCGTAGCGTTCATGGTGCTGCCTACGGCAGGAAGTGTTTTGGTTGGCGCGTCGATTGCAGATGGATCGCCCGAACCTTCGCCAGCCACCCTCAGCAACGGTCTAAGCGGAGGCGTGGTGGGGCGATCCTAAAAAACATCACGCCGCTAGGCGCTGGCACGCGCGCGCACCGCCACTCCTCGCCGCAGCGCAGGGAGGAAGGAGCGGACGGCGGACACGAAGGGAGGCACGACCGAAGAGCGACCGCAGGGAGCGCTGGCCGAAAGAGGACGCGACGACCGCCGACGACACGGCGAAGGGAGCGGCTGGAGGCCGGGACGATGTGGCGAAGTGCAACGAGCCGCTGAGGCAAGGCCGGAAGCCCAGCGACCGCGGTCCGAACCAGGGCGTTCGAGCGGAGGCGCGATGTCTGCCCAGGAGCGAGCTTGCGAGCGGAAGCGGACAGCGTGCCGCAGCGGTCGCTTGCTCCCAGACGGGGTGGGCTCGATTTGTGCGCCAGCCGTTCAGTGTGGAGTGTTGCCTTTCCGCGTACGGAGCAAAAGAGCTACCATGCCAATGATCGCGACCGCCACGACGACATAAAGCCAGACGGGAGTTCGTCGGGTAGATTCAGTCTGATCTTCGCTCACACCGGGTTCAATCGCCTCAGACGCATTCTGCTGGTCGCCACGTTGTCTAGTTTCAACGCTTGCATTATTTGTGACTACTTCGAGATCCGGCCGATCTCCTATTTCTTCATTTATGAGTTTCCGGAAATAGCTCTGGGTAAATGGATTCAGATCGTCAAAATTGATTTTCTTCTTTATGGCAATAAGCATCCGATCACGTTCTTCACCCGATAGTTTCGAAGACGCGATAGCTGCGATTGCAATGAGAGCATCCAAGTCGGATTCATTCTCGATGGCGTCCCAAAGCGATGGGGCAAAGTCGCGAACGCTCTCCCCGATTCTCTCGGCGATCTTTTCGTTTCGCGGAAGGACACCGCCAGCCTCGACGTATTCGCGAATCAATTCGGAGGGCGTTGGTTCCTCATTGCTAAAAGCTGAAATCAGCAGAAAAATCGACAACGCAATAGTTAAAACGAAACTATTCGTTTTGAATTGGCTTGACATAAATGTGCTCATAAACCGCGTCTTCTTGCTCTTTGGTGATTCTTTTTGAAGCGTTCACTTTGTCAAAAGGGGATGTTCCAGATCGGATCAAATGAGTTTTGTTGCCGCTTGAATGCCCCCCGTTGCCGGAATACAAGTGTAAAAGCATAGTGTGGAGCAATTCATGGGCGTGCGTGAACGGCCTGTGTCCGTTTGCCTCGGAAACAAACGAGTTGTCCACGTAGAAGTGGAAGTCTTGGAGCACATCATTCGATTCATTTTCTAAATTCCCTACATCCTCTCGCGTTATAGCAATGCCGTAGGCTCCGTCAGCCGCTCTTACGAAATACAGTTGGAAGTTATTTTGTACGAGGGTGCGGCCATTCCCTGGTGCGGTCGAAAATTCCTTGTAAACGTCCGCCCATTTTACAGGATTCGGAAGTTGTCCTGGTATCTGCTCGTAATCATAGATTGATAACGTTCCCGCATTGAGCGTTTGAACTGGCCATTGTAGTTGAGTTTGGACGTTCGCGTTCACGCGTATTCCAATTTGGGATAGCAAAGCTTTGATCATCTCGACCGCCTCACCAACTTCGTCCGGGCTTCTAACGTCTGGAACGTTGTAACTCCTAACCGTTAGGTCAATCTCCGCCCGCGCCGGCACTCTAGCAGTCAAAGTAATATCGGCACCATTTGGATTCGGCACGGTAAACGTTACTGTCTCTCCGAGCTTTGCTTTATGCGTTACGTCATCCAATCCTTCATCCTTACCGTCTTCTGGATAAAGGTCGTCGATATCATCATCAACATCGTTCGAGACCAGAATCAGCCCCTTTGTCCGAAACACCCCAGGCTGGCCGGGTATCTCCGTGACTTCGATCTCGTTTTCCGGATCGCTGTCGGTCTTGATTTTCACGGTAGCCGTTCCCTCACCTTCCTTCCACGGCATCGGAACCTTCAGGTAAAATCGATCAATGTCGCCTTCGGTAAATTCATTCTTAAGAGTTGGGTTTTGGTCGGAAACATTCTCAAAAGCATTCTCCCATTTCGCGACCTTGAGTTTGCTGGTCGAGGTAAGATCGTCGGCCACGTATCCGCTCGAAGTCGAACCCTCTTTCGGAACGACTACCTCCACGGGCAGGAGG
>JBDNIL010000467.1:0-4656 GCA_041688355.1 Verrucomicrobiales bacterium
AATCGAACTTCGGCCGGTAGTTCGCAAGGATGCGTTTGGCTACTTCGTCTTCGGCTTCGCCGGTGTAGGCGAGCTCATCGACGGTGAGGGATGTGAAATGGTAGGTCTCCTTGAGACTGCCGTCTTCGGCGCGAGAGAAGCCCTTCATCGAGGTGGTGACACCGCTGTGGGGTGGCACGGACATGGTGCCATCGGCCGCGATGGGGATGGTATAGACCTCGCCGACCTGGATGACGGGTTTGCTGCCGCCGAGGTTCACGACGACCTGATCGAGAGGGACCCCGGCATGGTTCGCAACGGCGGCAAGGATGATGGAAGGAGCGATCGCGTCGCCGCGCTTCGCGACGAGGGGGACACGGATGGTCTTTTCCCCGACGAGGTCCCGGGCGGACTCGATCGCGCGAAAGGCGGGCGTTCCGTTCTGGAGGATCTGGGGTTCGGGATAGGCGACGGTGCGGGTGAAGGTGATGATGCCTGCCGCCTCGCCCTCGAGTTTCAGGGCTGGGTAGACGAGCGGCACCGCTTCTTTGGCCTGCTCTCCGTCGTTGGAGATCGTAGTGGCCACGGTGAGTTTCGGCAGCTGCATTGCGGCATCTTTCAAGGGAACGATGTCGGTCTGGTTGAGGACGAGGTTCTCGTCAAAGGTCGGGGTGGGGAGGAAGGCGACTGAGCGGGGATTCATCTTGCCGACAAAGCCGAGGATGGTGGCGTAGTCGAGGCGGGAGAGGCGCCCGTCGTTGGCGACGGTCTCGTCTTCCCCGATGCGAAGCGGTTCGTAGCCGTCGTCGATGCGGATGAGGGAGATGGCGGGACTTTTGATCGCGTCACCTGCATTGCCGACACAGAACTCGAGCCAGAAGTCGTTCAACTTCGTGAGCGGGGTGGTCTTGAGGGCGCGCAGATCCCATTCACCGATCGCGATGAGAAGCAGGCCAAAGACAGCAAAGGTAAGAAAGCGTGAACGCATAGAGGACAGGGGTTCCAAAGAAGTGGAGGAATCCAAAAGTTGATCACGAACTCCTCACTTTTAACAGGTGGACTGGCTTCGTGCGCGGGTCAAGGGACACAAAGTTGGTGGATTCACGCCATGTGTAGACCTCTTCAAAGAGTAAGTCCTCGACTTCGAAGCTCTCCCCGGGGGAGAGTCCGAGGTCGTCGAGGGGCAGGTGGATATTGGATTCGTGACGTTTGTGAGGATCGAGGTTCACGATCACGACGAGGCGATTCTGACCATCATCGGACCATTTGTGGAAGGCGAGGATCTGGTCATTATCGGCGGGAATAAACTCTATATTCGCATAGGACTGCAGGGCCGGATTCTCCCTTCGCGCCCGGTTCAGGCGGGTGATGAAGAGTTTGATGTTCCCCGGTTTGTTCCAGTCACGGGCTTTTAGCTGATATTTCTCACTGTCGAGGTATTCCTCCCGACCCGGCAGGGGCGTTCCCTCGCAGAGCTCGTAGCCCGAGTAGATCCCCCACGAGGAGGAAAGGGTCGCTGCGAGCGCGGCCCGGATTTTGAAAGCGGCGGGAGTGGCGTGCTGAAGGTGGCGGGGGAAAATGTCGGGTGTGTTCGGCCAGAAGTTGGCACGGTAGTAGTCGCGCATGTGGGTCGTCGTGAGCTCGGTGACATACTCCCGCAACTCGGCGGCGGTCTCGCGCCAGGTGAAGTAGGTGTAGCTCTGGGTGAAACCCGCCTTGGCGAGTGTCTGCATCATTTTCGGCCGGGTGAAGGCCTCGCTCAGGAAGATCACTTCGGGATCGACGGCGTGGATTTCGCCGATGAGCCACTCCCAGAAGGTGACCGGCTTGGTGTGGGGATTGTCGACGCGGAAGACCCGCACGCCCTTGCCGACCCAGAAGAGAACGACATCGCGGAGCTCTTCCCAGAGTTCTTTCCAGTCGTCGCAATGGAAGTCGAGGGGGTAGATATCCTGGTATTTTTTCGGGGGATTCTCGGCGTACTTGATCGAGCCGTCGGGGCGGCGATAGAACCACTCGGGGTGATTGCGCACATAGGGGTGATCTGGCGAGCAGTTCAGCGCGAAGTCGAGGGCGATCTCGATTCCGCGGGTCTTCGCCTCGCCGAGGAGCCAGACGAAATCCTCTAGCGTCCCGAGCGCGGGCTCGACGGCGCGGTGCCCACCCGCCTCCCCACCGATCGCCCAGGGGGAACCAACGTCACCGGGTTCGGCGGAGACGGCGTTGTTTTTCCCTTTGCGGTGGGACATCCCGATGGGGTGGATGGGGGGGAAATAGACGATGTCAAAGCCCATCGCGGCTGCGTCCTCGATGCGTGGGAGGCAGTCGCGGAAGGTGGAGTGCCGGTTCTCGAGTCCTTCGGCGCTGCGGGGAAAGAACTCATACCAGGCGGAGAAAGACGAGAGCCGCGTCTCAATGAGAAGGGGGATGACCTCGTCGCTGGTCGTGGCGAGGCTGCGATTTTGCCAGCGGGAGAGCAGGGCGATGACCTCGGGTGTATCGGTGAGGGCGGGGACCCCGGCGGGCGGGGTCTGCATGAGAAGGGTCGTGATCGCCTCGACGGCATTGGCGTCGTCGCTCGCCCGGCCCGAGGCGGCACGGATCGCGGCGTAGTTGAGGATGACCCGGCCTTCCTCGATCTCGGTGGAGAGGTCGGTCTGGCCGCCGTGGAGTCGTCTCTCGAAGTCGTGCAGCCAGGTGAGGAAGTCATCGGCCCAGGCCGTGATCGCGATCTCGTAGCGTCCCCGTTCAGTGAATGTCAGGTTCGCGGTCCAGCGATCGTTCTCGAGGTGCACCATCGGGATCTCGTGCCAGGCAGTGGCGCCGACGGGTCTCCAGGCGAGCATCGCGACGACCTGATCGTGCCCTTCTTTGAAGATGTCGGCCTCGACGCGGAGCGGTTCACCGATGACTCGTTTGGTCGGGTATTTGCCTCCTTCGACGAGGGGGGCGAGATGGGAAATGACAACAGTGGCAGGGCGATTCGTGAGGGGAGGCATGGGCAAAGCGGTCGGTAGGCGGGTTCGCGATAACTAAAAGCCCAAGAGGGGCTTCGCCAAGCGGGATTTTGCCAACGCGGAAGACTCCGGTGCTACTCCGAGACGCGCTTGCGGGATTGCTTGCGATCGGAGCGCACGCCTTTGAGGACGCGCAGGCGGGCCTTTTGAGCGCGCGAAGGTTTGCGCTTCTGGTAGCGGCTCCGGGCCCGGTCTCTGGCGACTGCGAGCTTCTCTACCTCGGCCTTTTTCTCAAAATGCTCGCAGAGCCGCTCCCTCGCGATGACACGGTTTTTCTCACGGGAGCGGGTCTCCTGGCAGGTGACTTCGTGTCCGCTCGGGAGGTGTTTCAAGTAGACGCAGGAGGCAGTTTTGTTGATCTTCTGCCCGCCGCTTCCAGAGCCGAGAACAAAACGCTCCTCGAGATCCTCTTCGAAGATCTTTGATCGCTCCATACGCTGGGTGACAGAATCCATGTTCATGAGAAGGTAAACCCTCCGGCGCGAGATGAAACGACGTTTCCCCCCCGTTTGCCTTTTCCTCAAGAGGGTTGACTCTATCGGTAGACCCTATCGATTAGTAGAATACCATGAAAGCCGAACTATCAGACCTTGATCGTGCGCACGCTGCCTACACCAAGCGCAGTCTCGCGCTTTACGACTGGTGGGTGCTCGGGGTCTCGAACCGGCGCATCTGGAAATGTGAGACGGAAAAGATTCTCGAACTCTATCGGGCGAAACTTTCCCCCAATCATCTCGAGGTCGGCGTCGGGACCGGGTATTTTCTGGAGCACAGTCTCTCGGGTTTGCCACGGATAGCCTTGCTCGACATCAACCATGAATGTCTCGACCGCACCGCCCGCCGGATCGCGGTCTACAAGCCGGAGGTCCATCAGGACAACGTCCTTGAGCCGCTCCATCTCAAGGGGAAGCGCTTCGATTCCATCGCGATCAATTACCTGCTCCACTGTCTCCCCGGCGCCCTCGAGGGGAAGGCGGGGAAGGTGTGCGATCATCTAATTCCCTTTTTGGAGGATGACGGTGTTCTCTTCGGCTCAACCATTCTCGGGCTGGACATCCAGCGGCCCCTCCCGGCGAAATTGCTGATGTGGCATTACAACAGGAAGGGAATCTTCTCCAATACGCAGGACTCTCTCGGCGGCATCATGGAGACGCTCTCGAAGCGCTTCAAAACATTCAACGTCGAGGTCTGCGGCTGTGTCGTCCTCTTTTGGGGAAAAGGGCTGCGCGACGGCTATCGTCACGAGAAGTCGGCCGATCAGTGACCGGGACAGAGCGCTTTCGCGGTATGCGCACAACCAACGGCGCGTGAGGCAAAGATGACGGCCGTAGCTCGACCGGGGCAACGTGAGACGCTGGCGGTGATGAGCCGTGGAGTTATGCTTTAAAAAAACAGGCCCGGGAAGTGGGAGCTACAATGCGCTCTCTTCCCGGGCTCTGTTGAATTATCGAATTTCCCTGAAAAGTTCTACCTGGATCAGATTACTTCTTCTTAGCGGCCTTCTTAGCGGCCTTCTTCGCAGGAGCTTTCTTTGCAGGAGCAGCTTTCTTCGCAGGAGCGGCTTTCTTCGCAGGAGCGGCTTTCTTCGCAGGAGCGGCTTTCTTCGCAGGAGCAGCTTTCTTCGCAGGAGCGGCTTTCTTCGCAGGAGCAGCTTTCTTCG
>JBDNIL010000086.1:0-12407 GCA_041688355.1 Verrucomicrobiales bacterium
CGGCTCGACGGGCGGCTCGACGGGCGGCTCGACGGGCGGCTCGACGGGCGGCTCGACGGGCGGCTCGACGGGCGGCTCGGGATGGATCGCGAGCGCTTTGACGGCAAGAGTCGTGGCCCAGGTCGCCAGATTCGTGTCGATGGGCCAACTGCCGTCTGCCCTCACGGTCCGGAGGAGAAACTCGACGCTCTTTTTCACGACGGGATGATCGGTCTCTCCCGCTGCGACGAGGGCCATGGTGACAAAGCCGGTCAGTGGAGCGGCCTCGAGGAATCCGCCCGAGGCAGGCTGGATCGAGGTGAGCAGGGCGGAGAGCCGCGGCCAGAAGGGATGCTGTTTTCGCAGGCGATCCGCCCTCTTCCCCGCGCCCTTCCGGTAGCGGGCGTAGCCAATCGCGATGAGCGCGGGCAGGGCGTAGCTGACGACGGGCAGCCGCAGGGTCGCGAACCAGGTGCGGGGGAAAATAGCGAGCTGAAAGGGCAGCGGCAGCACGAGCCCCCAACCTGCCGGGCCGAGGGTGCCGCAGATCGCGCAGAGCATCAGGATGGGCACGGAAAAGGTGCGGTCTTTACCATAGCGAGCCTTGACCGTCTCGGCGATGAGTCGCGGACTCAGCGAGCCGACGTAGTCACGGATCCAGCACGAGGCTTTGTTTACCGAAGCCTCGCCCCCGACGGCGCCGAAGCGGGTCAGGGCGGACCAGCAGAGCAGGGTCGTGGAGATGTTGGAAAAACTCTTCGTCGTGTCGCCCCATCCGCCATCGGCATTCTGGTGGGCGACGAGCCAGTCGCAGGCCCGCGCTACGGAGGTGCGGTGGGCCGCCTCGTCGACGGTGCCGAGAGCGACGAGGGAGGTCGCGGTGGAAAGGGCCGAGGTCGAGAGCTCGCCCTCCCAGTGGCCGGCCGCATTCCGGTGATCGAGAAGGACACGGCGGGCATTTCCCAGAGTTTCGAGGAGCAACGGAGACGTCATGCAGGCCGGTCAGAGAGCGAGATGCCCGAGGGCGAGGAGCCCGTAGTAGGTGTATTCGATGTCGAGATCGTCGTCGTCCCACGTTCCGTGGAAGCCGCCCGCCGCGGTCCAGAGGGAATCGACGAAGTCGAGGAGGAGATCTTTCTTTGCCCCGAACTCAACCTGTAGGCCGTCGAGGGCATGGAGCGCCACGGCGGTGGAGAGCAGATCCGGCACCGGGGCCTGGGGAAAGGGCAAAAATCCGCCACCGGGGTGGAAGGAGTTCAGGATCCAGTGCGGTGTCTCGGGCGGGATGGGGAGGCGCAGATTGCGGCAGAGGGTCACGGCGGCGGCGGTCGCGGGGACGTTCGGGATGGGCAGATCGACGTCGTTGGCCCAGGCGCCGCCCGGCGTCTGCAGGGATTCGAGGCAGCGCGCCACACCCTCGGGATCGGGTAGCGAGAGGTTGTGGTCGGCGTAGGCCCCGTAGGCGAGGAAGCAGGCATAGGCCGAACCGGTCTCGTCGTCGTCGGACTGATTGTACCCGCCATCGGGCGTGCGGTAGGTCTCGATGCGCCCGTAGACAGGGGCGAGCTTCGCCGCCGGCAGCCGGGGAGTGAGCGCCGAGGAGCAGCGCGCGAGGCAGCAGAGATGGACAAAGTCGAGCTCTTCGAGCGCGGCCATGCGGGTCTCGAGAAAGGTCTTTAGAGAATCCTCGGGCAGAGACACCTGCAGGGCCGTGAGGACGTCGATTGCGAAGCTGGTGTAGTAGAGGTCGGACGCCCCGTCGCGGTCGCGGAAGCCCCCGTCGTCATTCTGCTGTGAGCGGACGTAGCTCTCGACGAGGCCCGAAGCCTCGTCGCCGAGGACGGTGCGCGCCAGCCGCGCCACTTGCAGCATCTCGAGTCGCAGAGACATGGACTACTTGCGGGTCGTGATTTTGTTGTCGATGTCCTGCGTGAGATCACCGGCAAACGTGTCGACCGCGATCTCGGTAAGAAACCTGTGACGACTGCTATTCTCCACCTCGCCCAGGAGCGTCACGATACCTGACTGATAGGCTACGCCGGGAGATTTCACCTCTTTGAAATAGGGAACCAGAAACTCGTCGGCGAGACGGTTCCCCCAGGCCACCGGGTAGCGATAGCCCTCGACCTTCAGCTCATTGACGATCTCGTGTTCGGGAAAAGCCTCTTTCATTGTCGTGGTGATGCGGTCCACCTGGATGCGACTTTTCAATCCGCCGGTAATGGTGATTTTTTTGTCTGCCATCCAAATTTTAAAGATCGGCTCCTCCATCGGACGAGGCTCGCCCGTATCGCTCACAGAGGCGGGAGCCGGGGCCTCGCCCGCAGGAAGAGGCGGTGCGGGAGCGGTCGGGGGCGCAGGCGCAGGCGCGGTCGGGGGAGCGGCGGTGACAAGGGCATCCTTTTCCTCTGCTACGGTGCGCTGCTGCGGCTCCTCGCATCCCGTGAGAATCGCGCAAAGAAAGAACAGCGCCGCAAAAGGGGGTTTGAAATGTGGATTCATCGATACTTAGTAGGTGGGAGCGGAAAGAATGATCCTCACGCCGCCCGGAGTCCAGCAGGACTTCCGCGTTTTCGCACAATAGGCGCGTTGGGACTAACACGATACATGAACAAAATTTACGATTTTCTCGTCATCGGCGGCGGTAGCGCCGGCTACGCAGCGGCCCGCACCGCGCACGATCTGGGCCTCAGCACGGCCGTGATCGACGGCGCGGCAGAGCTCGGCGGGCTCTGCATCCTGCGCGGCTGCATGCCCTCGAAGTCTCTCATCGAGTCGGCCAATCGCTACCGCGCGATGCGCCGTGCTCCCGAGTTCGGCCTGCGGGCGGGAGAGACCTCGGTCCATCCCGAGGAGATCATCGCCCGGAAACGCCGTCTCATCGGGGAATTCGCCGAATATCGCCAAGGTCAGCTTGCGGACGGACGGTTTGACCTCATTCGGGGAACCGCCGCCTTCACCGGCCCCCATACTGTCGAGGTGAACGAGGACGGCGCGAGCGAGGCGCGAACGATCGAGTTCAAGACCGCCCTCATCGCGACGGGCTCGTCGGTGAGCCGGGTCCCGATCAAGGGACTGGACGAAGCGGGCTACTGGACCAGTGATGAAGTCCTCGACGCAGAGACGCTGCCCGACAGCGTCGTCGTCCTCGGTGGCGGCGCGATCGCGCTGGAGATGGCCTGCTACCTCGAGGGGTTGGGCAAAGAAGTCACCGTCATCCAGCGTAGCAAACAGGTTCTATCAGGGTCGGACCCCGATGTCGCCGGAGCCCTCGCCACCGCTCTCTCCGAGCGCGAGAATCTCACCCTCTTCACCGACACCTCGATTCGCGAAGTGCGGCTCGACAGCGATACCGGGCAAAAGACGGTCGTTTTCACCCACGAAGGCGGGGAAAAATCGATCAGCGCCACGGAGATCCTCTATGCCCTCGGTCGCTCGCCCAACATTGGCAGGCTCGCGCTGGATGCTGCCGGCGTCGAGGTGGAAGAGTCGGGCGGCAAGGTTCCCTGTGGTCCTGACCAACGCACGAGCGTCCCTCACCTCTTCGCCGCAGGCGACGTCTGCGGCCCGCACGAGGTCGTCCACATCGCGATCGAGCAGGGCGAAATCGCCGCCCACAATGCCGCCGTCCTCCTCGGGAAAAAGACCGCCCCAATCCGCGAGATCAGCTACCGGCTGAAGCTGCTCGGCATCTTCACCGATCCCGAAGTGGCCATGGTCGGCCTTTCCGAAGCCGAGGCGAGGGCGGCGGGCCATCATTTCGCGACCGCGAGCTACCCCTTCAACGATCACGGCAAATCGATGATCAAAGGCGAGATGCACGGATTCGTGAAGATGATCGCCGATAGCGAGACAGGGGAAATCCTCGGCGCATCAGTCGTCGGGCCCGAGGCGGTCGAGCTCATTCACGAAGTCGTCGTGGCGATGCATTTCGGAGCGACCGCCAATGAATTTCTAAAAATTCCACATTATCACCCCACTCTCAGCGAAATTTGGACATATCCTGCAGAAGATCTTTCCATTCCCGGGTGATTCATCTATATTTTGATCGATCTCGGGAATTCGCCCGGTTTCTTGATTAAAAATTCTAAGAACTTTTACCGTGCTCAAGCAAATCATCAATCAAGACGAGAACTCTCAAGCCGAGGCCGGCAAGCCCGCAGATGAAGCTGCCGCCACCTCGAAGCCGAGAGTCGCCTCCCCGATTTCCAGCTCCCTCACCGGGAACAGAAACATCCTCTCGAGCGATGTGGAGATCAAAGGCAAACTGCGCTTTTCCAACGATCTCATTATCGACGGCCGCATCGAAGGCGAAGTGAATTCCGAAGGTGACCTCACCATCGGTGAGAACGCCCAGATCGTCGGGAACATCAAGACCCGCTCGGTCGTCGTCTTCGGCAAAGTCGAGGGCAACATCACCGTGACGGACCGCTGCGAGCTAAAGCAGAAAGCGATCCTCCACGGCGACGTTATCGCCGGCAAACTCGCGATCGAGGAAGGCGCGACCTTCATGGGCGCATCGACCGTCGGCACCCCCAAGTCGGGCGGCTCTTCCGCGAAGCAGCCCGCTGCGCCCCCGACCCCGGCTCACGAGGGCGGCGAACACCACTGAGACTCTCTGAGCGTTTTCTACAAAGTTTCACCCCATGCTACCGTCATTCCGACGGCAGGGAACCAGCGCGCCGGAGCAATCGGGCGCGCTTTTGTGTAACGATCTCCCCTGACCCGTGTTCGGCAAACTACATCGTGCGAGGAAACTCGACCTCACCTGTCCCTACTGCGGTCATCTCCAGCAAGAGCCCGCCATGGTCATCTCGTCCTTCTGCCGGTCGTGCGGCGAGCACTTCCGCGTCCGCAAGGGGGGTGCGATCGCGAATCCCGCACTGAAGGTCTCGGGCATCGCCGAGATACGGCCCAACAAACCGAAAAAACACCTTTCCTACCCGACCACCGGCGAAGGTGCCGACGGCAGGGGTGACGACACGGCTCCGCCTCACGACTCGTGGCTCGTCAATGCCGAGGAAAAGGAAAGCGGCGCCCGCGCCCTCACCCGCCCCGAAGAGGGAGAGCCCGAAGAAGTCGTCGGGATCTCCGCAGGCGCCTTTTTCGGCCTCGTCAGCGAAGAGGAATCTCACCCCGAGCGCGAGGACGAAGACAGTGCCAAACCGGTCATCGGGGGCAAAGCCCAGAGCCGCGACTCCCTCGCCCAGGGCTCGATGGCCGCGCTGATCCAGGCGAGCGGCCCCACCGTGGTCGCCGGCAAGGAGAAGATGCCGCCGAACTACGTCGCCCCCAATCCCCGCCGGAAGGCGAGCGACGCCGTCCCCGAAAGCGGCGTGCGCTGCTTCCGCTGCTATCACGTCCAACCGGTCTCGCGCTTTGCCAAGTCGACCCAGTGCGAACGCTGCAGCGCCTACATCAGCCTCGCGAACTACGAGATCAAAGCGGTGAAGAGCCACACCCTGCGCACCCGCGGCGATGTCTCAATCGCTAAAAAGGGCGGGCTTATCAACGATTCCGAGATCGCCTGTCACCACCTCACCGTGAGCGGCGCGATCGATGCCACGGTCGACTGCTCGGGCGATGCGATTTTCCGCCATTCCGGTGTAGTCCGCGGCAAACTGTTCTGCGAGCGGCTCGTCATTGAGAAAAACTGCGAGGTCGTCTTCCCCGACGGAGTCATGACTGAGCGTGCCGACATCAACGGGCATCTCATCGGCGATATGACCTGCTCAGGCAAGGTGCGGATCGCCCGCACCGGTATCATCGAGGGCGGGCTGACGGCGGTGGATCTCGAGACCAAAGACGGCGGCCGTGTCTCGGGAGAGATCGTCATCGACCCGGAGACGAAGACAGAGCTGTCGCTCAAAAAGGGATTTAATCCCACAATCATCGGTTGATCCGCCGGTCTGCGTCGACGCGACTGCCGATTGACGGGCCGGACATCCTCCCTTTCATTTCCTTTACCCCCACGAGCAGCCCTATGAACGCCACCCTCACCTCCACCGACCTGCGCGCCGACATCCTCGCTCTGAAAAAAGAGCGCAACGCAGTCATCCTCGCCCACAATTACCAGAACGCGGAGATTCAGGAGATCGCGGACTACGTCGGGGATTCCCTCGGCCTTTCTTTTCGCGCGCAGGAGACCGAGGCCGATGTGATCGCCTTCTGCGGGGTCCACTTCATGGCCGAAACCGCGAAGATCATCAATCCCGAAAAAACCGTCGTCCTCCCCGACGCCAACGCCGGCTGCTCGCTCGAGGACTCGTGCCCGGCCGAGGATCTCGATGCTTTCCTCAAGGAAAATGCGGAAAAAAACTACTACGTCATCACCTACATCAACTCATCGGCGGCGGTGAAAGCGCTCTCGGACGTGATCTGCACGAGTGGCAACGCCGTGCGCATCGTCGAGGCTGCCCCGACAGACCGGCCCATCCTCTTTGTCCCCGACCAGAATCTCGGGTCGTGGGTCTCGCAGCAGACCGGTCGCGAGATGGACTTATGGAACGGGAACTGTTACGTCCACGTCGAGTTCACCCGCGAGAGCATCCAGCGGATCAAGGACGAGTATCCCGATGCCGCCGTCGTCGCCCATCCCGAGTGTACCACGGCGGTGCGTCTTCTCGCCGACGAAGTCTGCTCGACGGAAAGGATGATCGACTTCTGCCGCGATTCCCCCTGTGAAAACATCATCGTCGTGACCGAGGCGAACATGCTCCACCGGCTCCGCCGCGATGTCCCCGGGAAGAATCTCATCGCCGGGCCGACCGACCGCTGCGCCTGCGCCGAGTGCCGCTACATGAAGATGAACACCCTGGAAAAACTCTACCTCTGCCTGCGCGACCTCAGCCCTGCGGTGGAACTCGACGAAGCCATGCGCGAGGCCGCCAAGGCCCCCATCATGCGTATGCTCGAACTGAGCAAGTAACGTCAATCCTCTCCCCTCCCCCCTCCAACTACCCCCCCGACCACGACATGAACGACTATCGCTGGGACACCACTTTTACCGACCTCTTCAACCGCTGTGTCGAACGCTACCGCGGCGGCGACAGTGATTACGAAGGCTACTACTCCGACGAAGACGCTGCTTTTCTCACCTCGATCGGTTACAAACCGCGCGAGTTCTTCGACTTCGTCGAGGACTACGCCGACGGCGGCGAGCCGAGCCCCTCTACCGCCGTGATGATCGCGAGCGTGCGCCGCGACTACCTCCGCCACATCATGAACGGCGAACTCAGCAGCCATATCATCGACCCCGCGAGCCTCCCCGGCAAGACCGAGGCGGTCGAGGGGATCACCTGGCTCCCACGCATCCTCGTGAAAGCACGCGGCAAGCTCCGGGGCGAGCTCGACCCGAACACGATGTTCTGCTGCGGCGGAGACCGCAAGTTCCTGCGCGATCACGCAATCGCCCCGGCGGACTTTCTCCGGGCAGTCTGGGCCGCCGACGAGGACGATGCGAAGGTCATCGAGTATGTGAAAAAATACTCCCGCGGCTGAGCATGATCCGTTTCCCGAAGGCCGGTCTCGCGATCGTGACGCTCGCCGTCGCGCTGCTCGCCGCGCCCGGAGGTGCCGGGGCTCAGGAAAGCCTCGCCGATCTCCCCGACTTCCGCGAAGGCTGCCAGGCCCTCGCCGACGAGCGTTTCGAGACCGCCGTGCTTCACTTTGAAGCCTGCTGGAAAATCGTCGAGGAGAGTGAGAGCGGCAATCCCGGGGAAAACTTCGTCGCCGCCCGACTCCTCGAAGCCCTCGTCCGGGGCGGAGCCACCGCCGACGCGATCGAGTGGGTGCGCGAGCATCCCCTGCTGAGGTCGTCGCCGGACACGAGTCACTGGATCGCCCTCGCCTTCCAGAAAGAAGAGCGCTTTGACGAGGCCGCCGATTACTACAATCTCTACCTCTCTGCCGTGCCCGGGGCCGGCAACACGGCCCATCTCAATCGTGCCATCTGCCTCGCCCGCAGTGGCAAAGCAGAGGCCGCTTTCGAACTGGTCCACGGTCCCATCACCCCCGCCTCGCCCGGCGAAACGCTGCGACTGGCCCAGATCGCCGCCGCCGCCGGGCGCTACGTCGAGGCCCTCGACTACCTCGGGGGGATCGCCCCCGTCGACGCCGATACGGCGGCCCTGCGCTTTCCCCTCGGTCACCTGCGTACCACCATAGAGGTGCGGACAGGGCAGCGCGCCGCCGCTCTCGCGACCGCCTACCGGCTCATCGAGACCTCGCCCGACCCCGCCGCTGCCCGGCTCGCCTTTCTCCTCCTCGAAGCACTCCTCGAAGACGGGCGGCCTGCCGACCTCGCGGATCGTCTCGCCGGCTGGGAGACAAAGGCGGACTTCCCCGGTCGGGAGGCCGCAGCGCTTTTTCGTGTCCTCCTCCTTCCCCGCGAGAGCGACGCCCGTGAGACGCTGCGCGACCTCGCCGCGAGCCTCGGCGATCCCGACCTCAGGGAAGAATGCCGCCTCCGCCTCGCCGAGTTGGAGCCCCGACCCGCCGGGACCGCGTCCCCCTCGACCTCCACTGCCGGGATACCGGCGAGCAGCCTCGCCCCCGACATCCTCAGTCGCCTCGATTTCTCCGCCGCACGCGCGACCTATCACACCCGCGCCTTCGAGCAGGCCGCCCGGCGATTCATCGAACTGGCCGACTCGCAGAGCGGCGAAGAACGCAGTCGCAATCTCTACAATGCCGCCGTCGCCGCCCTGCAGAATGACGACGGCACCGCCTTCGCCGCCTACGAGAGTGCCCTCGCCCGCAACAATCCCCGTTCCCTCCTCCTCGCCGACCTTAGCTACCTCGGCGGTCTCTATTTCGCGGCAAAGGGCGACCCGCTCGCCTTCGAGAGGCTCAACACCTTCACTCGCGAGAACCCCGATCACCCGGCCAACGTCGAGGCCCAGCTCGCCCTCGCCGAGATCCATCTCAATCAGGCCCCGGCGCGCCCCCAGGCCGCCCGCGAGATCTTCGAAGGGCTCCGCACCCGCCCCCTCACCCTGACCCAGAGCGAACGACTCGACTACACCTCGATCTGGGTCGAGCTCACCGACAACAATGCCCCCGACCTGATCCGGCGGGCCGAAGAATTCATCAAGGACTGGCCCAGCTCCGCTTACCTGCCCGAGGTCATCATGCTGCTCGCCTCGGAGCACTACCAATTAAAAAATCAAAAAGCGGCAGGCGAGTATTTTGCCCTCGTCGCGAGCCGCTTCCCCGACTCTCCCTACGCGGACACGGCCCGCTTCTTTGATGTGCTCTCCTCTGCCCCCGGCGATGAAACGATCGCAAAATGGCGGGATCTCATCGCCACCGGCGGCGCCTTCACGGCGGAGGCCCGTCACGAACTCGGGCTGCTCTATCTCTCGGTCGACCGCTTTGCCGAGGCCCGCGGGGAGTTCGAATGGCTCATCGAGAATCTCCCCGCAGAGACTCAGTTGCGCTTTGCTGCGATGGCCGATCTGGGGGCCGCCTCCTACCTTGAGGCCCTCGCCGAAGATAGAGATCCCGCCAAACTCGAAGAAGCGGCGAACGTCTTTGCCGCCCTCTCCGGCAATGCCGGGGCGCCCCCATTCTGGCGCTACAACGCGGCGGTGCGGCGCGGCAAATGCCTCGAAGCCCTCGGCCGTGACTCCATCGCCCTCGAGATCTACCGCTCCATCGTCGATGAACGAAAATCTATTTCGTCAGTGATAGGGAGCGATAGTGGGACCGGGATACCCCTACAGGAGACCGAGTGGGTCTTCCGCGCCGGCTTTACCGCCATCGACATCCTCACCGCCGGGAAAGACTGGGCCGCCGCGATCAGCGTCGCCGACGCCCTCTCTGACAAAAGCGGCCCCCGGGCGATCGAGGCCACCCGACTCGCGGAGCGCCTGCGGCTGAAACACTGGGTCTGGGACTAAAGCCGTCGATTACTTCGCAGTGAGACCGTCGAGCGCCGGGAACGGGAAGTCGGTCGAGGGAACCCGCTCCGAAGTCATGAGCGCCTTGATCCTCGCCACCACCTCCGGATTTTCCGCCGCCACATCGCGCGACTCCGAGGGATCGGCGACGAGATCGTAGAGCTGCACGGTGAGATCCGCCTTCACCCCTTTCTTCTTCAGGCCCGCCCGTATCCCCTTCCACCGCTGCCCGAGCCAGACGGCCTGCTGCCCGCCGTAGCTGGGGAACTCGCGATAGAGAAACGGGCGCTCGAGCTGCGTCTCCCCGCGCAAAGTCGCGGCGAAGCTGATCCCGTCAATGTCCGTCGGCATTTTCGCGGCGGCTCCAACGAGATCGAGAATCGTCGGCAGCCAATCCTCAAAACCGATGACCCGCTCGCTCGTAACTCCGGGAGCGATCGTTCCTTTCCATCGCGCGATCTGGGGCACACGGATACCGCCCTCGTAGAGCTCGCCTTTCAGCCCGCGCAGGTCGCCGACACTGTTGAAAAAATCCACGTCGACTTCTTCCCGCAAATGGGTCGCGCCGTTGTCCGAGGTAAAAACGATAAGGGTGTTTTCGCCCAGGCCGAGTTCGTCCACCAGATCGACAATTTCCCCGACCTGAGTATCGAGCTTCGAGATCATCGCCGCGTAGGCGGCACGCGGGGTGAAGTGGGGAGTGTAGCCTCCCTTGGCGCGGACGAAGGGAGGATCGTTCCACTTCATCGCGAGGTAGGGCTCGAGGTCTTTGTCAGGAACATGCAGGGCGACGTGGGGGATCACACTCGGATAATAAAGAAAAAACGGGCCTTCGCGATTCTCGCGGAGAAAGGCGAGGGCCTGCTCGTGGATGCGGTCGGGCGCATAGTCCTGTCCTTTGAAGCGGTCGTAGCTCGCAGGATCGGCCGGATCGGCCCCCGCCGCGAGGCCCTCGTGACCGGGCACAGGCGGATCGTTTTTCAGCGGGAAAAGTTCCCCGTCGCTCCAGAGCGTGGCCGGGTAATACGAATGGGCGTGGGCCTGGCAGTTGTAGCCGAAAAAGCGATCGAATCCCTGTTTGTTGGGATTACCGTCGGACGAGACATTGCCCAGCCCCCATTTGCCGAAGGCCCCGCAGGTGTATCCCCCGGCTTTCAGCAATTCGGCGATCGTCACATCTTCGGCAAAGAGCGGGTGCTGCCCCTCGGGTTTGGCCGAGGCGTTGTCCCGCACCGTCGCGTGCCCGGGGTGTTTGCCCGTCATCAGGACACAGCGCGAGGGCGCACAGACCGCATTGCCCGAGTAGGTCCGCGTGAAGAGCATCCCCTGCGAGGCGAGATCGTCGAGGCGGGGGGTCTTGATTCTTTCCTGCCCGTAACTGCCGAGCTCGCGATAGCCGAGATCATCGGCGAGGATGAAGATCACGTTCGGCTGGTCCGCAGCGGAAAGAGCGGACGCGGCGAAGAGGAGGCAGGCGAGGAGAGATCGGGCGGGTTTCATCGGGTCAATTAAAGCGCGAAAGAGGCCCCTGCGTAAAGCCCTCTTTGCTCGCTGCGCGTTTGCGGTCATATTCCGGCCATGCCCCTACACCTCGACTCCCTCTCGCGCCGCCGCTTCCTCGGTGGTGGCGCCGTCCTCGCCCTGTCCCCTTTTCTCCCGAGCTCCGCCGCCCTCGCGGCCGAGTCGCAAACCTGGGCCCTGCTCTCCGACACCCACATCGCCGCCGATCCGGCTCTGAAGTCCCGCCAGGGGGTGAACATGGCCGACCACCTCCGCCGGGTCGTCGCCGAGGTCCTCGCGGAAAAAGACACCCTCGCCGGCGTCATCATCGACGGCGACTGCGCCTACGATGACGGCCAGCCGGGCGACTACACCCTCTTGCTCGAGCTACTCAACCCTCTTCAGTCGGCCGGACTCCCGATCCATTTCACCCTCGGCAATCATGACGACCGCGAAGTCTTCCGCTCCGTCCTCGGCGCGGCGGCGGGGACTTCACCCGTCGCGGCGAAATACTGCTCCCTCATCGAGACCCCGCTCGCGAATCTCATCCTCCTCGACTCCCTGCGCTATGTGAACAAGGTCGAGGGCGAGTTCGGGGCAGAACAGCTCGCCTGGCTCGGGAAGCTCCTCGAGGCCGCGCCTGGCAAACCAGCCCTCGTCATCGGTCACCATTACCCGCAGGTCTTCCGCGAAGACATCATCCCCGGCGATGAGAAAATCAAGATCAGCGGGCTCGTCGACAGTGAACCCTTCCTTGAGGTGCTGCGCACCCATCGCTCCGCCAAGGCCTACATTTACGGACACAGCCACAACTGGCTGACGAAGCAGGACGCCGACGGCCTCCACGAGATCAATCTGCCGCCGACCGCCTACGTCTTCGACGAATCCCGTCCCAACGGCTGGGTCCGCGCGACGCTGGCGGCGACGGGGATTTCGCTGGAGTTAAGAGCGCTGGATCCCGCACATCCGGAGCATGGGAAAGTGCGTGCGTTGGGGTGGCGGTGATAGATTCCTCCCTCCCCCCCC
>JBDNIL010000468.1:0-3531 GCA_041688355.1 Verrucomicrobiales bacterium
GCCTCACAGCGCGAGGGGGAAATGATGGCGGCCCGCGCCCGGCTCGATCTCCTCACTCTCAGCCCTGACGGAGACCCTAAAAAAGTCAAGGCGGCAAACGATGCCCTCGCCGCTGCGGAGAAAAAAATCGCCGCCGGGGATACTGTCTACACTCCTCTGCGCGGAGCAAAGAAAGCGCTCGAGACTCCCGAGCACAAAGACGACAGCTACGGCGCGACCTTTTCGCCGACGAGCACCGGTCGCCGTCTCATGCTCGCGAAGTGGATGACCTCGCGGGAGAATCCCCTCGCCGCCCGCGTTGCGGTCAATCATGTCTGGATGCGGCACTTCGGCGAGCCGCTCGTCGAGACTGTCTTTGACTTCGGCCGCCAGGCCCCGCGACCCGAGCATCACGAACTGCTCGACTGGCTCGCGGCAGAGTTCATCGAGTCGGGTTGGAGTTTCAAGCAGCTCCACCGCCTCCTCGTGACCTCGGAGGCCTATCGGCGCGGCTCCTCGAATGCCGACGCGGATCCCGACACCCTCGCAGCGGATCCGACGAATCGCTTTTACTGGCGCGCTCACCCGCGCCGGATGGAGTCGCAGGTCGTGCGCGACAGCCTCCTCCAACTTGGTGGCGAGCTCGACCTCACCGCAGGAGGGCCCTCCGTGCCCCCGAACGGCGGCTCGAAACGGCGCGGACTTTATTTGACTCATTCGCGCGACGCGGAGGACAAGTTCCTCACCATGTTCGACAATGCCGACATATTCCAATGCTACCGCCGCACCGAGAGCATCGTGCCGCAGCAGGCCCTCGCCCTGGCGAACAGCGGGCTCTCTCTCGAGATGGCTGAGAAGATCGCGGCCCGGCTTCACGCGGATGTTCCGGGCGGGGAAATAGCTTTCATCGGCGATGTGTTTATACTCCTGTTAGGGAGATCGCCGGACGAGGAGGAACAATCCGCCTGCCTCGAATACTGGCACGAGATCTCGCGGCTCGACTCGGTGAAAAAAGCCGACGATCCCGCGGTCGTGATTCGCGCCCGCCTCGTCCATGCGCTGCTCAATCACAATGACTTTGTGACGGTGCGGTGAGGGCGGGGCGGGGCACTTAGGGAACAGATTTTCCTCCCTGGAAAGGCGTTGTTCTTCCCGCATCTGTTTGTCGATGGTGTCGTCGGCTGATGGATCTTCTTCCGAAATCTCCGCGATCACGCTGGGGGCGGGGATCTTTGGAGCTTTGACTTGAAGGCCCTTCCTCTGGCACAGTGGAGATGTCTTGAAATTTCCTGATTCCAGAATCGATCCCGAATGGCTGCGGTCGCTCCGCCGCCGCGATCTTCTCCATCGTGCCGGTCTCGGCTTCGGCGGACTGGCGCTGAACGCGATGCTCGCCCGCGACGGGTTCGGTGCGCCGAGGGCTGACGCCTATCTGCCGCCGGGCGGGCGGCCACAGTTCGCGCCGAAGGCGAAGAGTGTCATCTGGCTCTTCATGCGGGGCGGGGTCAGTCACATGGAGAGCTTTGATCCCAAGCCGCTCCTCAATCAGTATGCGGGCAAATCGATCAGCGAGACGCCCTATGCCTCGGTCCTCGATCCGGAACGCCGCAAGCATGTCCGCGTCGTCGTCGTGAACGATGCCAACGGTCAGCCGCGCAACACGGTCTACCCGCTCCAGACGGGTTTCAAAAAATATGGCAAAAGCGGCATCGCGGTGAGCGATTGGTTTCCCCACATCGGCTCGTGCATCGATGACATCGCGGTGATCCGCTCGATGTGGACGACGGACGACAATCACGGGGCCCAGGTCCAGTTTCACTCGGGTCGCCACATGCTCGACCCGCGCGTGCCGACGATAGGGGCCTGGGTCAACTACGGGCTAGGCACGCTGAATGAGAATTTACCCCAGTTCATCAACATGGGGCCGCGTTTCTTCGATCCCCGAGACGGCCATTACCTGGGTCCGGCTTACGACGCGGTGAAGTTAAAGGTGGACCTGAAAAACCCGCTCGACTACGCGAGTCCCGAGGGCACTTTCCCTGCAGAGGAGCAGCGTCTCGGGTTCGGTCTCGTAAACCGGCTCAACCGGCTGAGTCTCGACCGCCATCCCGGCGATGCGGTGCTGGAGGCGAGGATCAAATCCTACGAGCTGGCCTACCGCATGCAGACGGCGGTGCCGGACATCATCGATTTTTCCGGGGAGAGCGACGCGACGCAGGCGCTCTATGGACTCGATCAAAAAGAGACCCGGCCCTTCGGCGAGCAGCTCCTCGCGGCGCGGCGTTTTGTCGAAAAGGGGGTGCGCTTCATCCAGATCATGCATGGCGACGGCGCGGCGGGGGCGTGGGACCAGCACTCAAAGCTGAAGGCCGAGCACTCCCGACTCTCGATGCAGGTCGATCGTCCCATCGCAGGTCTGTTGAAGGACCTGAAACAGCGCGGACTGCTCGAGGAGACGCTCGTTGTCTTCGGGACCGAGTTCGGCCGCACCCCGGGATCGCAGGGAGCGGACGGGCGCGATCATCACCCCTACGGATTCAGCGTCTGGATGGCCGGCGGCGGGATCAAGGGCGGGATCGCCCACGGCGCGACCGACGAACTCGGTTTTCATGCGGTGGAAAGTCCGCATTACGTGACCGACCTGCATGCGACCCTCCTGCACCAGATGGGGCTGCACGCTCACGACCTCGAAGTCCCCGGTCACAAGAGGCTCGAGCGCGATTTCGGAGAGGTGATACGGGAGATTGTTTGAGCCGGGAGGGGGGCCGGGAGGGGGACCGGGAGGGGGTAAAATTCAGTTGCTCCGCGAGCACTCGAGCCCTTGATTCGGGAGTCACTGGAACCGATGCCGCCACGCCCCGAAAACGACTGCCTGCCCTACCTGCGGGCGCTCTCCGACGAATCCCGCTGGAGCATCGTCCGCACCCTCGTCGCCGCCCCGGGCCCTCTCACCCTCGGGGATCTCGCCTCCCGCGTAGCTCTCTCGGACTACAACGCCTCGCGCCATGTCCGCATCCTCCACGAGGCCGGTATTCTCACGGTCACGCGTGAGGGCCGGTTCAAGTGGATCGGTATCAATCCTGACTTCCGCAGCCGCCTGCGCTCCCGCACCGGATCACAGATCCTCGACCTCGGCTGCTGCCGCTTCGAGTTTGGTGAAAATCCGCCCGCTTCACCCGGGGAAAGACTCCCGCAGGCTGCGGCAGGTCTTTCCACCCTCCGCGCCATGGCGTCACCCGCACGCTACCTCATGATCGGGGGCTTTCTCGGTGCCGGCAAGACCACTGCAGTCGCCGCCGTGGCCCGTCAACTTTCCGACGCCGGCAAGCGGGTCGGACTGATCACCAACGACCAGGGCCGCGGACTCGTCGATACCCTGATGCTGCGCAGCCGCGGATTCGCCACCGAGGAGATCGCCGGCGGCTGCTTCTGCTGCAAGTTCAACTCCCTCGTCGATGCCGCCGCGCGCCTCGATGCCGATGCCGCGCCCGAGATCTTCATCGCCGAGCCGGTCGGGAGCTGCACCGACCTCGTCGCCACCGTGACCTACCC
>JBDNIL010000003.1:0-16611 GCA_041688355.1 Verrucomicrobiales bacterium
GAGATCGAGGGGCACACGAGCGTCCGCGACGGGCGCACGATTCACTACTGCGATCCGGTCGGGATTCACTCGGCCATGACCGGCCTGCTCATCAAGCGGGCCAGGGAGATCATCGACGACTCCGTCAAGCTCGAGGATACGACCCTCATCATCGTCGGGCACGGCACCAATCTGAACAAAAAATCGACCGAGGCGATCACTGATCAGGTCGAGGCGATCAAGGCGAGCGGCGAGCCCTTTGCCCAAGTCCTCGACGCCTACATGGAGGAACCGCCCTTCATCGCCGACTGGCAGACCCTGACCGACTCGCCGAATGTCGTCGTCGTTCCCTTCTTCATCGCAGACGCGCTTCACAGCTACCAGGACATCCCCGTGATGCTCGGGATCGAGACCGAGATCACCGCAGCGGCGAGCCAGCGCGAGGTCTTCCGGCAAAATCCTTATCGCTTTGGTGAGCGTACCCTCTATTATAGCTCCGCGATCGGGACCGATTCTTCCCTTGCCGAGGTGATCGTGGATCAGGTAAGCTACTTCGACGACCACTACCGCTCATGACACTCGCCGGGGAACTCGAGTCCCATCTGCCCGCCGGAACGACCCTCGTTTTCGGACAACTCTATCTCACCCGCAACGACGAAAGCAACTTCGAGGCCTGCCATCTCGATGACATGGGCGACAAAGTCTCGCTCGTGCCGGTCGACTCAGTCACGGACCTTCGCGAGCTCGCGAAGTTCGACGCGAGTGGCGAATACCGCCCGCTCAAGACCGCACCCACACTCAAGGGTGGATGGAAGACCTGCTGTGACGACGCGGCAGAGTTCCTGAAACGTCTCGATGCGATATACCCCGCTGTCTTTGCGACGTGGATCGCCTATGCCCGGGGCGAGCATCACCCCACCTCGCTCCGCCGCACCCTCGACCGGCAGACCGGCATGTACCGTTTTGCCGGGACCATCTCGGACCAATTGGCCAATCGCATGATGCGCGAGCTCTGTCACCCCGGCTGCATCCGCACGATCGCCTGGCCCATCAACGACGACCATCCCGTGAGCCGGCTCAAAGCGCACCCGAAGCACATCCCCGTGATCTGCACCGAGGCATGCACCTTCGCGGTAGATGCGGCCCGAACCCTCGCCAAAGAAGCCTTCGAAAAGGCGAATGCACCCGTTGCCGGGGCAGCGGACTAACCGACTCAGCGTTCGGGATCGACCCCTCTCCAGAAGCGGCTTGATTTCATGTCCGTATCCGGATCAGCGTCCGGAATCTCCCTCTCCGAGAGTCGATCCGCGTGACCGTCGAGGTAGACAGCGATGACCTTACCGCCGTCCCAGCGCTGGTCGAGCGTGTCGATGATGGCCTGGCGATCCTGGAACATCACCACATTCGGTTCACTGCACTCGATGTAGAGAAGCGCGTTCGGGGCAAAGAGGAGGTTCGAAAGAGCCTTCTCGGTCAGGTAGGGATCGCTCGACTCCACCTGATCGTAAATGCGGTCATACTGAAGATTAGAGTTCATTGCGTAACTGTGCTTGTGCCAGTTTTCCTCCAGCGGATTCTTTTTCACCGACTGGGTCGATTCGAAGAGGGTGCCTTTGAGATGATCTCCATTCTCACTGATGTCGTAGTTCGTGACCTCACCTTCCTTGTCCTCTTTGAGGTAAAGTTCGCCAAAGATCACACCATCGAGCCAGAGCCCCGATTCCCCGAGATTATAATGAAGAGGGAAGAAATCCTCAGGATTGACATCCGGTGGCGGAACCATGCCACCCGGATACTCAGGCGAAGGTAGGCGACTGCCGTTGTCCGACGCCCAACTGATCGTGGCCATGCCGATCTGCTTGAGGTTGGCCGTGTTCTTTGCCGCCTCGGCGACTTCCTTGGCTTTGTTCAACCCGGGGACGAGCAGCCCGACGAGGATGCCGAGAATGGCGATGACGACGAGCAACTCGACGAGAGTCATCGCGCCGCGGAGGGAAGGATGGGAGGGTGTCTTCATTACAATCAGGAGGTAGTTCGGGAAACGGTCAAAGCACCTACGAGCACCGCCCGACTCTCCCAGTTACCACTTTATCGAAAAGGGGGCCTGTGGGTCAAGTGCAATGCGATCATTCCACGCAAAAATCGTCCCGACCGCAGACCGCCCTCCGTGACGGCCCGCGACCGCATAGCCGATATGTGCCATTGCCGGGGCGACGGCATCCTGATCTAATCGACACAGATCATGCAGCCACCACCCGCTTTCGCCCTCATCCTAGCCGCCCTCCTCGCGAGTCCCGTCATCACCCCGGGTGAAGACTGGCCCCAGTTTCGCGGGGTCAACGGCAGCGGAGTCGCCACCGGCACCGACCCGGTCCCGACGGAGTTTTCCTTTGAATCCGGAGTTCTTTGGAAAGCGGAACTCGGCGACGGGATCGGCTCGGCGGTGATCGTCGATGGACGCGTCTTCAATACCGCCATCGTCGAGGAGAAAAATTTCGTCATTTACTGCCACGAGGCGGCCTCGGGCAAAGAACTCTGGAAGCGCGAGCTGCCCGCCGGCGAGCTCCCCCGCATCACCCCGCCGAACAGCCACGCCTCGTCCACACCCGCAGCCGACCGCGAGCGGGTCTACGCCTACTTCAGCACCCTCGGCATCATCGCCTTCGACGCCAAAAGCGGCGAGCAGATCTGGCGCCACGAGCTGCCGAGAGCGGCCTACCTCATGGACTGGGGTTCCGGTGCCTCGCCCGTCCTCCACGACGGGCGTGTCTACTTTGTTCAGGACGACGACCTCAACTCCTTCGTCATCTGCCTCGATGCGGGCTCAGGCGAGCAGATCTGGAAAACCGCGCGCTCCGAGATGCTCGCCGGCTACTCCCTGCCCGTCATGTGTGAAGCAGGGGGGCGCAAAGACCTCGTCGTCGCCGGGTCCGGCAAGCTCATCGGCTACGATCCCGCGACCGGGGCCGAGCGCTGGTCCTGCTCGAGCCTGCTGCGCACCATGATGACCTCGCCCGTCGTGCAGGGAGACCTCATCTACCTCGCGGTGCAGAGCTACGGCGACTCGACCCGCACCCTCAAGTTCGCCCTCCTCGAGTGGCTCGACACCAATCAGGACGGCAAACTCGCCCGGGAAGAGATGCCCGCCGAATTCCTCGAGCGATTCGACGCGTCAGATAAAAACAGCGACGGACTCATCGACGAGACCGAGATCGACAGCGCCTTCCAGCACGAGAACAACCAGGCCGCCGGCGGCAATACGATCCAGGCCGTGCGCGGCGGTGGGAGCGGCGATGTGACTAAAACCCACGTCGTCTGGAACATCGACAACAAAAGTCCCTCGAACCTCTCTTCACCCCTCGTCTACCGCGACCGGCTCCACGTCGTCAAATCAGGCGGCGTCTCCAGCTGCTTCAGCGCCACCGACGGTGCGACGATCTGGGACCGCACCCGACTGAAGAACTTCGGCGATTATTATGCCTCCCCTATCGCCGCCGACGGCAAAGTCTACATCGCGGGGAGGAACGGTTTTGTCCTCGTCCTCGACGACAAGGATGAACTCAATATTCTCGCCAAAAACGACATGGGCGAGGAGATCCTCGCGACACCATCGATCGCGGACGGACGCCTCTACATCCGAACCCGGGAGAATGTCTTCTGCATTTCCGGCGAAGCCAAGTGATACCGCCCCCTTTCTGCCATGCTGACCCGCTTACTCATTCCACTCCTCTGCTGCACCGTCCTCACGTCCCTCACCGCCCGCGCCGCCGGCCCCGAGGTCACCATCGTGACCGCTCCCAATCCGGACGGGCTCGATCGCTTTGCCACCGACGAACTGAAGCGAATCCTGGAAGCCCTTTTCCAGGCGCAGGTCACCGCAACCGATAAGGCTGCGGAAGCCCCGAATCGCATTCTCGTGGAATCCCGCCAGACCGGAGAATCAGGCAAGCCCGGCACCCACTTCCTCCAATCAACCCCGGGCGGCCTCGTTCTCGGGGGTGCAACCCCGCTCGCCAGACTGTGGGCGGTCTACGAGTTCGGTCATCGCAACGGGATCCGCTACCTCCCCACCGGCGACTTTCTCCCCCTCGAGACACCCACCTTCACTCTCGAGGGCTACGACGAGAGCCTCTCCCCCGTCGCCGATCATCGCACTTGGCGCGCGCTCGGGACCAGCCCCGCGAGCCAGGCGTCGTGGAGCCTCGCCGACTACGAAGCCCTCTTCACGCAACTGGTGAAGATGAAATTCAACAGGGTTGAGTTGGTCATGCAACCCTCTCAGGTCTTCGCCGGAACGGTCGCGCCCGGTTCCGGAATCTGGGAAGGCGCCCCCATCGACGTGAGCGGAGACATCGCCGGCCGATCCGTTTTCGCCGGGAGCAAAACCTTCGACCACCCTGCCATGAGAGCAAAAAAGACGGTCGAGGAACGCGGCGAGGCTGCGGTAGTCTTCGTCAAAGAGGTCATCGCTGCGGCGAAAAAGCGAGGACTGGCCGTGACGATCGAACTCATCGGAGCAGACGAAAAGCAACTTGCCGCCCTCGGCGATCTATATCCCGAGGCCGATCAAGTCACCGCGACCCCGACCTTCCCCATCCTGACATTCGCCCAACCGGGCGGGGGGCTCATGCCTCACCCCGCCGTGCTCGATCCCGGAGAAAAATCGACTGACTTCTCCGTCGAGGCCCCCCTCGTTGCCGATCACGCACACACCCTCTGGCAGCTTTCGCGCAGGGCGTTTCAATCGAAGTCCGATCCTGACGAAGACCTGCAGCACCTCATCGGCCCCATCTGCGGCGAGGGAGTCGTCGAGTCTTTCGGCAACGGCCTCGCCGCCCTCACTGAAGCTGCCGCCCTGCTCGCAAAGGAAGACCCTGCTTTCGGAGTGCCCGGCGATCCCGGGTTCATGCGCTTTTACGAATCCGCCGAGCCAGTCCCCGACTGGATCACGAAGGGCAAGGAGCTCTACGGCAAAGCCGTCGGTGAATTCTACCGGGCCAACACCCGCGCCCGCGACGGAGCACGCCCGCTCTTGCTACGCCACGCGAAGCGCGCCACCTTTGCCCTGCACTACGTGAGCGCCGCCGAGGCCGCAAGAAATGCCGGCATCGCCAAAGCGGCCGGCGACGACGATGCCCGCATCGAGAATCTCGAGCTCGCGGTCGAGGCGATGCACAATGCCCTCGCCATCTATGCCGAAGTCGCCACCGAACCCGGCGACGCCGGAGCCATCGCCTTGATCAACGCCGACGCCTACCGCCCGCTCCTCCGGGCGCTGGACGAGTGATGGGAAAACCAAACAGGGCACGGGACTCTCGTCCCATGCCCTGCTCAAACCAACGATCAACCTAAAAAAGGATTACGCCGCGACCGGCTGCGCGATGACATCAAGACGCATCTGCGACCAACCGACCTTCTCCGTGCCAGGGGCGTCCTCCTGACCAACGAAGGCGGTGAGACGAGTGGACGAAGCCATCGAAAAGGCGGGGTAAAGGAAGATCTCGCCCTGGATGCGGACACTGCAGACGAAGTTCTGCCCGAAGCGATACAGCGTGAGGTCGCAGGGAACGGGAACGCCGGGCGCGAGTGGCGCCTTGGCGAGGTAACCGATCACACCGCCGCCGTTGCTGAGGTCACACACCTCCCCTGTCGCCGGGTAGATCGCCACCGCGATACCTCGCTTGCGGCTCTCGTCGAGGATGCCGACGACGACCCGGCGGGTCACCCGGCAGGGCTCAATATCGACCTTGAAGCTGACTTCGGCATTCGGGTTCTCGACGAGCGGGGTCTGGCCCAGTTCTTTGAGTGCAAATTGATTTAGTTCAGGGATGGCAACATTCATGGTGGGATGAGGGAGGATTGAGGTGAGGTATCGCCGGTAAATCGCGCTCCATGCGAGATCTGCCATAGCTAATAAAATTATTATAAATAATACCAAAAATATACGGAAATTCAAATTAATTCTGATAATTATGGTTTATTTTATAAATAAAGCGTTTTGCACGGTGCTTCGGGCATGTTCCGCTGCAGATATCCATTTCCAAGCGGCCGGATCGGGTTAGCGTTTCACTCCCCTGCCCCTCCATGGACGACGACCTTTTTACGGATAGCGCTGCCGGTGAGTCCGGACTTTTCGCCGACGATGGCGGTGACCTCCCCGGTCCGAACCTGAAGCTCGATCCCACCATGCCGCTCGCCGCGCGGATGCGTCCCCGCGACCTCAGCGAGTACGCCGGTCAGGGCCACATCCTCGGCGAAGGCAAGCTGCTGCGCCGGGCGATCGAGGCGGACCGATTCACCTCACTGATCTTTTACGGCCCGCCCGGAGTGGGAAAGACGAGCCTCGCAGAGCTCATCGCGCGCCGCACTGAGACCCGTTTTATCAATCTCTCGGGCGTGGAGAGCAACGTCGCCGAGATCCGCCGCGCGGTAGAGATCGCCCGCCAGTTCCAGCGCACCCGCAACGAGGTCACGACGCTCTTCGTCGACGAGATCCACCGCTTTAATAAATCGCAGCAGGATGTCCTCCTCCCCCACATCGAGCGCGGCACAGTGCGGTTCATCGGAGCGACGACGCACAATCCCTATTTTTACATCAACAGCCCCCTCGTCTCGCGCAGCCAGGTCTTCCAGCTCGAGCCGCTCTCGCCCGAGGATCTCACCGGCCTGCTTGCCGCCGCCGTCGCCGATCCCGAGCGGGGTTTCGGGAAAAAGACGCTCGTCGTCCACGAGGACGCCGCCCGCCATCTCGTCACGATGTGCGATGGCGACGCACGGAAGCTGCTGACCTCCTTTGAACTCGCCGTCTTCACGACCGAACCCGACGAGACGAGCGGCGAGATCGTGATCGATCTCACTGTCGCCGAAGACTCGATCCAGCGGAAAAGTGTCGTCTACGATGCCGACGGCGATGGTCACCACGACACCATCAGCGCCTTCATCAAAGCAATGCGCGGCTGTGATCCCGATGCCGCACTCTACTGGCTCGCGAAAATGCTCTACGCCGGGGAAGACATCCGCTTCATAGCGCGGCGCATCGTCATCGCCGCGAGTGAAGATGTCGGCATGGCGGACTCCAATGCCCTGCGCGTAGCCGTCGCCGCGCAGCAGGCGGTCGAGTTCATCGGCATGCCCGAGGCCCGCATCCCCCTCGCCCACGCCGCCGTCTATATCGCCACCGCACCGAAGAGCAATCGCGCCTATCTCGGGATCAACGCCGCGATGAAGGATGTCGCCGAGGGCCGCACTCTCGCGGTGCCCCCCCACCTCCGCACGAGATCGCGCAAGAAGATCGGCGAAGCGAGCGGAGCCATCGCCGAGGGCGAAGCCGTCTATCTGTATGGCCACGACTACGAGGACGGCTACGTGCCCCAGGCCTATCTGCCCGAGGGGCGACGCTACTACGAACCGTCCACCAACGGCATGGAGCAGCGCGTTGGCGAGCGACTCGAACACTGGCGCCAGCGCTTCGAGAAAGAGAGCGGGAAGTGAGGGCAAAATAGCCTCGACACCCAATCGGTCGCTCGGGCCGAGCTCCCCCCTACCATGCCAACGCACCGTCTAACGAAACTCGATCTCGAGCGCGTCGAGATACCGGCTGATGCGATCATTGCGCTGCGGGGCGGCTTTTTTCTCGAGAGCCTTGCGCATCTCCATGTATTCATCAAAGACCTCGCTCCGCTCCGGGGCTCGGGTCGCCTCGAAGTAATTCAGGTAGTCTTCCGCGCGAACGAGGGTCTCTCGTATCTTCGTGCGCATTTCTTCGATGCTCTTCAACTCGGCATCGAGATCCTTGACTTCGCCTTTGATCAACTTCACGATGACCGCCTCATAGCCCGAGAACACCGGACGATAGAGCGGGAAACCGCTGCGCTTCAAATGCTGGAGCCGCTCAAAGGCCTCGGTCAGTTTTTCCTTCGTCCCGGCCCGGCCGAGATAGCCCTGGTATTGGTCTATCGTGCCGACAAAAGGTCCGGTGCTTTCCGGAGGGGGAGGCTCGCCCTTCGGTTTGGCGAAATCAAAGAACCCCCTTTTGACCGGTTTCGCGACGGGGGCGGCTTCGGGCACGCCCTCGAAGCGCAGCGTGAGCGCCGCGGTGAGCGCCTGCTCGGTATCCTCGCGATTGAGAAATTCGAAGCCCTGCTGTTGGCCGAGAGAGGCGACTTCGAGCGCCCACCACTTGTCGAGACCCTCTTCCAGTTCACGGACAGCGGGAAAATGCTGTCGCAACAGAACGTCGAGCGGTGCCGCCCCGGGCCGCCCGAGATCCGCGAGGAGACTGCGCATCCCCGCATCGCCCTCGGGCTGATCGAGGAGTGCCTCGACCATCGCCGAGGCCGAGGCGCGGAAGATCGCGTAGTTCACCGGGTCGAGCCTGGCCGCACCCTTCACCGCGACGATCTCATCAGGTTTCAGCATCTGCCCGCTCGTGAGGAAGCCGCGATAGAAGGCACTCGGGCTGCCACCCCTGCGGTGGAAAATGAGCTGGTCGAAGCCGTGTAGAATCCAGTCAGGCACCTCCACCTTCTCCAGTGCAAAGTCTCCCGTGCTCAGCGCGTAGGGGGCGATGACTTGCTCGATGAGGAGCGCCTCGACCAACTTCAAGCGGAAAGCGCTTTCGTCGAAGGCATCGTGGAGCTTCACCTCGACCTTGATGATAAAACGCTGGTCGGGCCGCACCTGCACTTTGGTGATGAGGTATTCGCCCTTGTGGACATCGCTCACGTCGCCCCATAGAGTCACTTCGATCGGGACGGTCCAGACATTCCGCTCCACCGGGGCCTCGGGATTGAGGCGGTAGAGGAGCCAGCGGAAGTCGTTGCGGTAGTCATTGACGAAAGAATAGAAGATCACCCGCGTCCGCGGTTGCCCGCCCGTGACCCGCACTTGATAGTCCTCGCCCCAGTCCATCGTCGGCAACTCTCCGATCGAGCTGCGTGCGGTCGACTCACCCACGCCGGGGGAGGTGATCGCCCCGCCCGTCGAAGCCTGCGGTGTCGGGACATCCTGCGCGGGCACAAGCGGCGTTCCGAGGCACAACATTACTGTCATCATCGCAGAACGACGACACATTAGGAGAGCCCATGGTTGGCCACTTGCGAAGATCACAAGGGAAAGGTAGCGAAAAGGGCGGCTTCTCACAATCACGGAGTTGCCCGGTGGGGAAAACTCACCAGTTCCGCTACGGCTTGCGCGGGCGATGGAGAAAGTCCCCAAAGGCTCAAATCCGCCACTACGGGAATTGACGAAACCCAGCGCCCTGATACATTTTACTCGTTCCTTTTCTCCCCACGCCACCCGGGCCATCTCATGAAAATCACGCTTCCCCTCCCCTCTTTCTTCGCTCTCGCCATGTCGGGATTCGTCCTCGAAACGGCCCGCGCGGTCGATTACCATGAGGAGATTCGGCCTATTCTGAACAAAAAATGTTTCAAGTGCCACACCGGTCCGAAGTCCAAAGGCGGGCTGCGCATGGACTCACCCGAAGACTTCGCCAAACGCATCGGCGGCGATGATCCGGTCATCATTCCCGGTGATCCCTCGAAAAGTCTCCTCACGATCAAGGCGGGGCTGCCCCGCACCGACGGCGATGCGATGCCCCCGCCACCCGCCCGCGAGCGCGGAGCCGAGCCCATGACCGCCGCCGAACTCACCCTCGTCCAGAAATGGGTCTCGATGGGTGCGAAATTCGAAAAAGGCGAACTGGAGCCCCCGGCTCCCGCCGAAGAATCGGCCACCGCCGCCTCCGAAGGAGCCCCAATGGCTGCGATGCAGACCTGGACAAACAGCGCCGGGGCCTCGCTCCAGGCCGCCTTTGTCTCGCTCAGCGACACCAGCGTGACGCTGAAAAAGGAAGATGGCTCCCAGTTCGAGTATCCCCTCGCGAACCTCAATCCCGAGAGTCAGGCTCTCGCGAAAAAGCTCGGCGGCCAGTGATCAGGCAGACTCGGGGAGAAAAGTCGGCATCACGATACCCGTGACCGGCTGAGACGCACCGCGCACCTGACCGAGGTGCAGCTCGCAATTTCGCGCCCCGAGCGAATAGGCCATCTTGACGAGGCCGCTTTGCTCCGCCGGGAGGAGGAAGACGACCCCTCGCCCGCGAAAGCGGTCGAGCTGGGCCCTCAGCAGAGCCTCGGCAGCCGCCTCTGACCGCATCACCCCGGGCCCGATGAGGCACATCGCCGGGTGATCGACCGAATTGAGAAAGCCGTCGACCTCACCGTTCCCGTCGAGGGACACGCAAGTCGTCCAGATGCCGGTGCTGTTCTCGATGAAATAGCAGTAGTCCCGCTCCCGCGAGATACCGCTGATCTCGAACTCGAGCCGCCCCATCGCCATGATGTCCGAGGGGATCGCCTCGCGCACGCGCGGCAGCGAGGGATGGCCTTTTCCGGGTAGCCCCTCCTCCGGAACCTTGAGAAAGAGATCCTGGTAGAGGCAAAAAGGGACAAACCCGTTTCGATTGTAGAGCGAATACGAGTCCAGATTGAGCGCGCTTGAAACGAGCCGCAGCGGCAGGTCGCGACTTTCCGCCTCGTCGATGATGCGCGCGAGAAGCCGACCCGCGAGCCCGTGGCCGAAGTAGTTCGGATGCACGTTCATGATCCCCAACGAGACATGGGTCTCCCGCGGATGGAAAAAGCACGAAGCCACGATCATTCCCGTGTCGCCATGCTCGAGGACGAGACCGCCCTCGGGATCGAGATCATCGTAGACCTCGCAAAAGACCCGGCAGTCCTGCGGCCGACACTGAAAGATCGCATGCCCGAGCCGCTGCTGATACCAGGCGTTGGTCGAGAGAAAGATCAGTTCAGCGACGGCATCAAAGTCCGCCGCCTTCATCAGGCGCATCTTGAACATGCTCCCGTGTAACGAATACGATCCGCGTTATCAACGCAATTCGTTTCAAGTTTCAACTCCCGTTGACTTCGCTTCGCTCCGATTCTCCCCTCACATCACCATGCCGCCATCGACCGTCAGAACCTGTCCGGTGATGTAGCGGGCTTCGCGACCGGCGAGGAACATCACCGCATTCGCGATGTCGCTCGTCTCGCCGAAGCTGCCGAGAGGAATGTTTTTTTTGATCGCCTCCTGAACCTCTTCGGTGAGGTCGTCGGTCATGTCCGTGACGATGAAGCCCGGCGCGACGGCGTTGACGCAGACCTTGCGGCCGGCGAACTCCTTGGCGAGCGCTTTGGTGAAACCGATCAGCCCCGCCTTGCTCGCCGCGTAGTTGGCCTGACCGGCGTTGCCCATCAGCCCGATCACGGAACTGATGTTGATGATGCGGGCGCCCTCCGCTTTTAAAAGAGTACGCTGAAAGGCCTTCACCGCGTTGAAGGCGCCCTTGAGATTCGTGTCGAGGACGGTGTCCCAGTCGTCCTCGCTCATGCGCAGGGCGAGACCGTCGCGAGTCACCCCCGCATTGTTCACGAGGATACTGACCGGCCCGAGATCGGCCGCGACCTGTTTGCCGAACTCTATCGTCGCTTCGTAGTTCGCGATATCGACGGCATAGCCTTTCGCGATGCCTTTGCCAAGAGCGTTGAGCTCGTCGGCCGCAGCCTGCGAGTTCGCCTCGGTCCGGCTCGCCACGGCGACTTTGGCCCCCTGCTCGACGAACGCCCTCGCGATTTCCTTACCGATGCCCCGGCCCGAACCGGTCACAACGACCACACGATCTTGAAATTGACTCATGCCCGCTAGTTCACCCATGCCGCAGTGACCTGCAACGAAAAATACGGCGAAAGCAGCAGTGGCAGCTCGCGCCTCGCAGGATCACTCATTTGCCTTTTCCGGAGCGCCCTTCTTCTTCGCCTCGGGAGCCGGTTCACCGTTCGGAACAAACTTCAGGACCGTGCCGTTGATGCAATAGCGCTTGTCGGTCGGAGTCTCGAAACCCTCGTTTTCAAAAACGTGACCGAGGTGACCGTTGCACACCTTGCAGAGCACCTCGGTCCGCGCGTAGCCGAGGTGGAAGTCGGTGCTGTATTTCACGTTCTTCGCCTTGGCCGGATCGTAAAAAGACGGCCAGCCGCAGTGGGAGTCGAATTTCTCGTTCGAGGTGAAGAGCTCGGCATTGCAACCGGCGCAGTAGTAGGTGCCGCCGCCGTGATTTTTGAACTCCTCGTAGACCTGACCGTTGGCCCGCTCGGTGCCTGCTTCTCGGAGGATGCGATACTGCTCGGGAGTGAGAATTTTTTTCCACTCCTCATCGGTCCTTTCGACAGGACCAGTCGGTTGGTCAGGGGCGGCGGCGGACACTTCGATCACAGGCTTCTTTTCTTCGGATTTGTCTTCGGCATTCACAAGGAGGATGGCCGAAAAACCAGCCAGACACAAGGAGGAAGAGAGGATGAGGAGCCTTTTCATGATGGGACAATACGGGATTTTCCCGATGGGTCAAAGGCGCGATCACACGCGACTTTTTGAGTTAGAAAGCCTTGCCCACGCAAAAGTTCAACCGCAAGAGGCCTTTTTTCTGTTCGATGGCTCTTTTCCGCGTTACTCATGCGTTCCTGTATGCACTGCAAGATCTTCCTTTTTACCGCCCTTTTCTCCCTCGCCGCTGGCGCAGTCACCGCCGACGAGCCGGCTGCCGCGATCGTTCTCTGGCCCGGCGGGGCTCCGGGGTCAGAGGCCCACCGCGACGTCCCCGAGAAAACGGAAGAGGGCAAAAGCAAAACAAACATCTGCAGCGTCCACCAGCCCTCGATCACACCCTACCTGCCCGACCCGGCAAAGGCGACCGGCACCGCCGTCCTTATCGCACCCGGCGGAGGCCACCGCGTCCTCTGCCTCGGTCACGAGGGTTATGCGCTCGGCCAGTGGTTCGCTGATCACGGCATCGCCGCCTTTGTTCTGAAATACCGACTCGCCGGTGAAGAGGGCTCGACCTACACGATCGAAGACCATGCCATGGCCGACACGCGCCGGGCGATCCGGCTCATCCGCAGCCGTGCCGCCGAGTGGAAAATCAAGCCCGCCCGCGTCGGAGTCCTCGGATTCTCCGCCGGCGGCGAACTCGCCGCCTACGCCGCGATGAAGTCCGATCCCGGTCAGGCAGACGCCGCTGATCCGATTGAAAAAGAAGGCTCGCGCCCCGATTTCCAGGGGCTCATCTACCCGGGCAAGTCAGACACCTTCACCGTCGAGACCGGGATGCCGCCCGCCTTCATCGCCTTCGGACAAAAGGACAGGCTCGATATCTCGCGCGGCATGGCCGAGGTCTATCTAAAATACCAGGCCGCCGGCGTTCCCGCCGAAATGCATGTCTACTCGAATGCAGGTCACGGCTTCGGCTACAGGCCCGAGGCCAAAGGCGGTGCCGCCGACTGGCCACTACGCTTCCGCGAATGGCTCGTCGATGGCAAGCTACTCGACGAGGCGAAAACAGAGCTCTAAGAGCCCGCTCACTCCCCTGCCCCGATGCCCGCTCCCGCGCAAGTCGACTGGTACGACACCCCCCTCTACTACGACATCATCTTCGACGAAGACACCGTCGAGGAGGCCGACTTTCTCGAGGTGATGTATGCTCGTCACGGAACCGGAGCCGGGAAAAATCGCTCTGTCCTCGAACTCGCCTGCGGGAGCGGTCGTCTCGTCCGCGAACTCGGGGGGCGCGGGTGGCGAGCGGCGGGCTTCGACGCCAATCCGCGCATGCTCGCCTTTGCCCGGGAACGGCTCGTGCACGAAAAAATCAAGGCCCGTCTCTGGGAGGACCGCATGGAAAGCTTCACCGTCCCCGGCGGGAAGAGATTCGATCTGATCCACTGTCTTGTCAGCACCTTCAAATACCTTCTCACCGAAGCACACGCCGCTGCGGCTCTCGAGCACGTCGCGGCAGCGCTGCAGCCCGGCGGGATATTTGTCCTCGGTCTCCACCTCACCGACTACCGCGAGACCAAAGTGTCGCACGAGCGCTGGGTCGTGACGCGCGACGGTATCGAAGTCGTCTGCAACACCCGCACCTGGCCCGTCGATCCCGGCACCCGCACCGAGGCGATGCGCTCCCGTCTGCGCGTCACCCTGCCCGACGGCACGGTGCGGCGCCAGGAGACCCACTGGACCGTCCGCAGCTACTCTGCCGCCCAACTGCGCCGGCTCCTCGGCAAGGTGCCCGCCCTGCGACTGATCGCCTGCCACGACTTCCGCCACGATCCTGACGAACACCGGAAACTCAACGACAGCTATGCCGACATCGTCCTCGTTCTAAAAAAATCCTAAATTCTGATGCGTGCCTCCTTCACTGCCAGCGAGGATGGCCCTCTCCTGCCCTTCCTCTTCGCGCACCTCCCCGAGGTGAAACGCCTCAAAGTGCGGCAGTGGCTGAAATACGAAGGGGTCTCGGTCAACGGAGTCGTCGTGGTCCGGTCCGATCACGCCCTCCTCACCGGAGACCTCATCGCGATTGCCCCTACGGCCAAAGCCGCGCCCGGCCCGCGACTGCCCGCAGGCATGGTGATCCGCTACGAAGACGACGCCGTCATCGTCATCGAAAAGCCCGCGAATCTGCTCTCCATCGCGACCGATGCGGGCGGCGAGTCCACCGCCTACACCGCGCTCAACGACTACGTGCGCGGCGACAAACGCAACCGCCAGGCTCGGATCTGGATCGTGCATCGGCTCGATCGCGAGACGAGTGGGCTCATGGTTTTCGCCCGCACCGAGGCGGCCAAACGCGCCCTCCAGGAAAACTGGAACCTCGCCTCGAAACGCTACTTTGCCGTGACCGACGGGGCCCCGCCGAGGGACGAAGGCACTCTCGTCGATCACCTCGACGAATCGAGCGCCTTCCGCGTTCGCATCACCCGCCGCAGTGAGAACACCCGCGAGGCCATTACGCACTACCGCGTCGTCCGGCGGACCGCCCGTCGCACCCTCTTCGAGCTCACCCTGGAGACCGGACGCCGCCACCAGATCCGTGTGCAGCTCGCCGGGATCCAGTGCCCCATCGTCGGTGATCCCAAGTACCATCCCGCCGGTGCGGAGGGAAAACGCATGGCCCTGCACTCCTGCGCCCTGAGCTTTCCGCATCCGGTCAGCGGGGAAAGACACGCCTTCACCTCGGATCTGCCGATGGAAATGGCACGGCTGCTGGAGTCCTGAGCCCCCAACCGATCACCTCACCCCTTCGCGAGAGCCTCGTTCGCCCAATCCAGCGCTTTGGCGTAGCTGCAACTTTCGAGAAAATGATTCAGCCTCGGCTGGATTTCAGACCGATGCCCTGTGTGGAAAGCGACGAGCGCCTCGGACACTTCCTGCAACTTCGCCAGCTGCCCCGCCGGGTCACGCTCCCGCAGCTCTGCATCGCCGATCACCCGCAGCCGCTCTTCGAGCAGCCCGATCAATTCACTGAGTTCTGTTTTTTCCAACATTCCTCTAACGAACAGGGTTAGATGACAGAGTCAACCCTGTCTCACCGAAACGGCCAGATCACGGGAATCAAAAACGACGCCACGATCCAGAGCACGAGATTTAGCGGCACGCCGACTTTGGGGAAGTCGGTGAATTTGTACCCGCCAGCCCCGTAGACGTAGGTATTCGTCTGGTAACCGATCGGGGTCGCGAAGCTGGCGCTGCATCCGAAAATGAGCGCGACGATGAAGGGTCGGGCGTCCACTCCGATCTCCCCCTGCCACGAGATCTTTGCGGCGATGCCGATGACGATGGGGGTGAGCAGCGCGGCGACGGCGTTGTTGCTGATCAGTTCGGTGAGTATCGAACTGAGCAGGTAGACGATCGCGAGAATAATAAAGGGCGAGAAGTCCCCGCACAGGGCCATGATCCCGTCGACGAGCACTTGCGCGGCGCCGCTCTGATCCATCGCCAAACCCAGCGCGAGCATCCCGAAGATGAGGAATACGATATTCCACTGAATCGCGTCATACGCCTGGTGCGCGGTGACGCAACGGGTCAGGATCATCGCGAGGGCAGCAAGGATGGCGAGCGCGGGGATGCCGAGAAGATTAAAAGTCGCCCCGAGGACGAAGGCCATCGTGATGCCGACGCCAACCCAGATTTTCGTTTTATCCACGATGAAATCGGGCGTCTCGGAGATACTGACGAAGTCTTTCTGCTGCTGCAGTCTCTTGAAGGTGTCGGGCTCGCCCTCCATGAAAAGGGTGTCACCGAAGGCGAGTCGCACCTTGTTGAGGGAGTCGTGCAGATTTACGCCCTGACGGTGAATCGCGAGGACGTTGATCCCGAAATTCCGCCGGAAGCCGATCTCCTTGAGCGACTTCCCGACCAACTCCGAGCGCGGACCGATGATGCCCTCGAGCAGCTTCAACTCGCGGGTCTCGACCTGGGTGAGACTCAGGTCGTTCTGCCCTTCGAAGCTGACTCCGGGATCTTTGCGCAGCTCTTTGAAGGCGTTACCATTGAGCACGATGAGAAGTTTATCCTTCTCGAAAATGACCAGTTCATCGATGGGCACATCGAGGCTCCGTCCGCGCCGCCGCACCTCGAGGACGCGAGCGCGGGGATAGGTTTTTAGCAGACTCTCGACGAGAGTTTTCCCCACCAGTGGAGACCCCGGCTCGACCTGGAACTGGGTGAGGACTTCGCGGGTGAGATCAGGATCGATCAGCTCCGAAAGCGAACTGCGCGAGGGCAGGAGCTTGCGAC
>JBDNIL010000469.1:0-5614 GCA_041688355.1 Verrucomicrobiales bacterium
TCGTCCTGCTAAAGAGCATTTTCATGGCGGTGATCTTCGGCTTCTTCGCCCACACCAACTGGCAAATGATGCAGGGACAGCGCAGTGCGTTTCGTTAGGCGGGGTGTCCTAAAAGTAGAACGGGTCTCCAGGCCCGTTTCTTGAAGCGGTTTATCGAAGCACCGGTCCATCGCGAGAACGGGCCTGGAGACCCGTTCTACGGCAGCGATCGAGGGGCAGGACTTCGTCGCATCTCGCAAAAGAGTCCTCCTCGCTTAGGCTTTTTTGTTCTCCGCAAAAGCCGTGTAATGGGTTGCCACTTTCCCCCCTTTCCGTTATATCCCAGTCTCACTTTCACCTCTCACGTTCGTGTTCCGCGCCGCCTATTCCGTCCGAGTTGTCCTCGTCGTTTTCCTGTCATGGGTAGGCGTGTCGCCCGGACAGACGCAGGACTCGAATGCGGACGTGGAAAAGCCGGCGGTGCAAACGCAGGTGGCCGGTCTGGTCTCGCCCGTAGAGCCGGATTGGGTGACCGAGTTCCCCGTCGATCTCGCGACCGAGCCGACCAATGCAGCGGACGCGGGCGGGACATTCTTTCTCCTCGTGGACGCTCAATACGATCTCGCGACGCGCACGACCTACTATCGCTACCTCAAGCGGCTCACTACCGAGAGTGCTCTGCAGGATGGGTCGCAACTCTCGGTCGGGTATGATCCCGGCTACCAGAAGCTCGCTTTTCACCGTCTCGTCATTCACCGCAAGGGCGAGTCCATCGACCGGCTCGCCACGCAGGAGTTCAAGCTGATCCAGCGCGAAGAGGATCACGAGCGGCAGCTCTACGACAGCAGTCTCAGTGCTCTCGCCGTGGTCGAGGATACGCGGGTCGGCGATGTGATGGAGTATGCCTTTTCCGTATCAGGATCGAATCCGGTCTTTGGCGATCATTTTTACTGGTCGATGACCTTGTCCTATACGGTCCCGATCGGCCACATCCACGGGATCTTCCGCCATCCTGCGACCGTGCCGGTGAAGATCTCGCAGAATGCGACGGATTACGCCGCAGAAGTGAGTGAGAGGGACGGCACGACGATCCATCGCTGGCAGCTCGACCATCCCGAGCCTCTCCCGAGCGAGGGTGGACTCCCCGCCGACTATGATCCGTGGGGCTGGGTCGAGGTCGCCTCATATCAGTCGTGGGCCGAGGTCAATGAATGGGCGCTCGCGCAATACATCATCCCCGATGCCCTCCCGGCGGAACTTGAGACAGTCGTGGAAAAAGCCGCCGCACTCGGATCGGGGGAGGAAAAAGTCCTCGCAGCGCTGCGCTTCGTGCAGGATGAGATCCGCTATCTCGGGATCTTCGAAGGGGTGCATTCGCACAAGCCCCATCCACTCGAGACGATCATGCGGAGACGCTTCGGCGATTGCAAAGACAAGTCGCTGATGCTCGTCTCGATGCTGCGCCGCATGGGGATCGATGCCTACCCGGCGCTCGTGCAGACAGACTACCGCAAAGCCATCGCGGGCTGGACGCCGAGTCCGCAGGCCTTTGATCACCTCGTCACCCGCGTCGTCGTCGATGGCTCGGTCTACTGGCTCGATCCGACCCGCTCCTACCAGCGCGGCAAGCTCGCCGACCTCTATTTTCCCGACTACGGCTGGGCGCTCGTGATGCGCGAGGGTGCCTCGGACCTGACCGCGATAGAGCCGCAGGGGCACGATGAGGCCCGCACCCGGGTGAGTGAAGTCTTCCGGATGAAAGACTACAAGGGCGAAGCGACGCTCGAGGTGGTGACCACGACGACGGGCTCGGTGGCGGACTCGAGCCGCAGCTACTTCGCGTCGGTCGCCCCGGCGGAGATCAAGCGCGGCTATCTCAACTACTACTCCACCACCTATGACGAGATCGAGTCGAGCAAAGATCTCGAGGTCGAGGACGATGAGGAGACCAATACTTTCATCGTCCGCGAGCACTACCGGATCAACAGCTTCTGGGAGGAGAAGAGTGACGACGAGAAGAAGTTCGAGGCCTCGCTTGCCTCCAAATACACCTACGAACGGCTCGGGATACCGTCGACAAAGAATCGGAAAATGCCTTTCGCGATCGGGCATCCCGTCGATGTCGAACACAGGGTCGAGGTGCACATGCCGACGGCAATGAAGGAAAAGGCGAACGAGGTGCTGATTGAGGATCCCAATTTCCGCTTCGAATACAAGGAGACCTTCGACGGCCCGGTGACGCGGCTTTTCTTCTCCTACAAAAGTCTCGCCGACCGCGTCGCGCCGGATCGCATCGCCGACTACATCCGGAATGTCCGCAAGGCCGAGGACCATACCAGCTACAGCATGTGGATCAGCCGGGATCTCCACGAGGGGCGCGCGATGGAGCCCGGCGATCCGCCCTACCGTATGAACTGGATGATGGTCGTGGTGGCTTTGTTAGGCATGGGCGTGGCGGCGGTGATCGTGTATCTGCTGAGCCATCTGACGATCACATTTAAACCACCAAAACAGTACAACCCCGAGCTCGACGGACTGAGAGGCTGGCTCATTCTCGTAGGCATCGGGGTCTGGCTGCGCCCGCTCTTCGCCTTCATCGGGGTGGGGGCGCTGGTCTACGGGTACGACCTCGATACCTGGGAGGCGCTGACCGTTTCAGGGAATCCGGGCTATCACCCGTTGTGGGCCCCCGTGATGGCGGCCGAGGTCTTCGACATCGGTCTCGTGGCACCGGTCTATTTGTATTCCCTGATCCTCTTCCTGAGACGCCATCGTCTCTTCCCGGCGCTGATGATCGCGATCCTCGCCTACGAATTGATTTCGACTTTCTCCTTTGCCATCGTCCTGCAGGCGATCCCGGGAGCCGATACGGCCGTGAAGGCGGAGTTTTTGAAAACGTTCTTCCAATCTCTGATCGGCGCCTGCATCTGGATTCCGTATTTCTTCCTCTCCCGTCGGGTTCTGAGCACGTTTCGCAACGGGGTAAAGATCGCAGCGGTCCCGTTCACATCGCCACCGCCGCTCCCTCTCAGCGCTTCGTCGGGAGCAAATACTTTTCCACCATCAGCAGGGTGACGCGGCCCGCGGTCTCGAGACTTTCCGCACTGAGCTTGTCCATCGTGTCGGCCGGGGTGTGCCAGTGGGGATAGTCAAAGTCGATCAGATCTATTGTCGGGATGCCGGCGACGACGTTCAGCGGGATGTGGTCGTCGACGATGTAATCGGGGCTGATGCCGACGTAGGATCGCAGGTCGAGATCACCGGCCGCCAAGAGGAGGTCGCAGGGACAGAATTTCGCAGGGACAGGTTGCGGTGGGACAGTAAAAAGGCTCCACTGGTTGAAGAAATCGTGAATTTTCGGAAATTTTCAAAAGCACGAGAACTGGTTTTGAGCCCGTCCCTGTGAAAATCCCGCTCACCCTGAAAAACTTCCCCGACGGCGAATGGCAGCCCGGCCGCCCGCTGAAACTCTCCGTCCTGCTCTACGACTGCGACACCCCCGAAACCCCGCACGCCGACTACACCTTCGGCCGGTCCTTCAGCCCCGAAGGCGCGAACTTCAAAGACACCACCGGCTGGAAGACGCTGCTGCTGGGGAAATGAGGGGTCGAGGAACCTGCACGCTGCCTGGCACTTGATTCGCTCTGCATCAACCCGGAGCCGCCGATGCCATGACGCCCGGTGCATTTCACGCCGCCGCCTCTTTTGCTCGCATCCCTGCAGCTTCAGTGACCACGATATTGCTCATGCTCCCACATCCGAACCTCATCCTCCGACTGCTGCCGCTGTTCTTCCTCGTTGCCACGTCGCATGCCGCCGAGCGTGTTGGTGCCGCCAAGGAAATTCGAAGGGACAGCGGAATAATCAGGTCCAGTATTTTACATTTAAGCTTTCAAACCTGAAAAATATGGGAATTAGGTAATTTGCAGCCGAACAAATAACCTGTCCCTGCGAATTGTCCCTGCGAATTTAGATGGAAAAGTAGTAAGGACTGTGATTTTTGCCGTGGCGAGGAAAAGTTTCTTACCGTTCGTGCGTTCAGTAAAAAACCTCAAGGGTTCCATGAAGATAAACCAGAATGGCGCGAATTAGAGTTTGCAAAACCGAATATTGGTTTAGGTGCAGGGGGCGCACAATTTTCTCAGAGGCACGAAGGAGGGACTAATTTGGCTTACCCTACCGTAGCTCTTCCTAACTTCTCGAATCCAAGTGTAAATCCGCGCATTGACGGACCGCTTAGGGATATTAACGTTCTTAACGAGGGAGTTGCTGGCAATCCCCGAGAAGATAGATATCTCTATAAAATTGAAGTATTATGCGAAGAAACCGTGATTTTTTCAAGGGAGTTCTATTTAACTTCGCCCTTCTGACCAGATCGATAGCTTTACAGCTGTTCAAATTTGGAGTTGTTATGTTTTTCTTAGTGTCTTGCGACAGGGTCTCTGAATATTGGTCTAGTCAAAACATCCCGCCACTGATTCAGGCCAGACAGTTTCAAGATCGCGGTGATAATGAAAGTGCGTTGAAAATGGTAAATCGTGATATTTCTAATAGAGGTGAGAATTTAGAAAACTTGCGTTTAAGATTGCTTATTCATCTGAAGCTAGGCATGGCCCCAAAGATTGAAAATGATGTGTATCTCACTTTTGCAGCAGCCACGAGGGACTATTACAATACAAATGAAGGCACTAGCCTGTTCACCTCTGCATTTTGTATGGGTATCCTTGGCGATCAAGATTACGCGGGCGTCCTCCTTCGACTCTTAAATCAGCGCCATCCGCAGTTCAATTTAAGCACCGAAGAAAGTATTGTGAAGACGACGCAACAGTGGTACGAAATCGGATTAAAAAAGTATCCAGCAAGGTAGGGGTCCGGACTGGCGACACGGGTAACAGTTTGATCGGACCCGTAACAGTTTAGCTCATTTCACCCCGCCCTTGCCGCCGCCGGGAAGAGCATTTCGTGGGCTACTTCGGGTGACCCGGTGAGCAGTGCCTCGAAGATCTCAATCGCGGAACACCCGCGTATCTTTACGGTCTCCACAATGCTAGCGAAGACAGCGACATTCTCCGATCCGTAAATTCTCGGTGACAGGTTAATTATTTGTAAATTCCCCCTTGCCAAAAAGTGTTCGTGGGATCAATGTTCATCAGAACATTTTAAAAGATTCTCATGAGACTATCTTGCATCCGGGGAACCGGCCTCAGCTACTACCACGTGATTTGCCTCTGAGGAGGCTGTGCATTTCAGGCTTCGCTGTGTCGAAGCGCTATCGCGCGTGGCACTCACGCATTGTTGACCGGCGATTCATCCTCGGCGACGAGGAGCGGGAGCACTTTGTCGTCCTAATGCGCAAGCTCGAGGCTTTTCTCGGTCTTCGTGTCGTCACTTATGTGGTGATGTCCAACCACTTCCACCTCCTCGTCGAGGAGCCTGATCGGGACGAACTGCCCGCTTTGGACCGCGAGACCCTTCTGCAACGCCTCGGCTATCTCTACGACCGCTCCACCGTCGATACGATGCGCGACGAGCTCGATCGCGCCGCCGCCAGGGGAGATCTCCAATGGGAGCAACAAATCATCGAGCGCTACGAGCGACGCATGGGGGATATCTCCATTTTCATGAAAGAGCTGAA
>JBDNIL010000087.1:0-9948 GCA_041688355.1 Verrucomicrobiales bacterium
GAAGAAATTTTTGTTCTTGTTGATCGCATCGAGGGCGGCAAGGGCGTCCCGCCACTCTTTGACCTTCATATGGAGATCCGCGAGATTGAGGTAAGCCTGGGGTTTGAGAGGTTTGGCATCATCACTCTCATCGGCGATGATGCGCCGGAAACGCTCACGTGCCGACTGCACCTTGGCGGGATCGGCTGCGCGCATTTCAATCTTCGCCAGCTCCATCTCGGCGGGCCCCTTGAAGGCTGCCGCCTCGGGGTTGGTGCGGGCAAGAAGCTCCTCAAAGTAGGGAACGCCCAGGAAGGGGTTGTCCGTCACCGAGAAATAAAGACCAATCTGCTGCAGGGCGAACTCGGAGAGATTCCGCTTTTCGAAAAGCCGGAGTTGCTCGAAAACGGCACCGATCTGAGCCTCGATCGCCGCATACTCGGCCGACTCCTTGTCCATGCCTTTGCGGGACTCCTGCAGGACGATGACTTTCTGGATTTTGAGCCAGGTCAGGAGCGCCTGGTTCGCCGGATCCATCCCGGGGAAGGCATCGAGAGTGGCCAGAGTCTTCTCGACCCCGCGGATCCGCACCGAAGCCTCGGAGTAAGAGCCGATCGCCTGCCGCAGCAGAATGAGATCCTGCTCTTCGGCGGATTTGCTGCCGAGGAAGAGGATCATTTTTTCCACCTGGACGAGCCCCTCTTCGCCGCGTCCTGCTCCCTCTAGATACTCGAGAGAGAAGACGGTGATCTGCGGCTCGTAGAATGTCCCGGCGTAGTCGGGGAAGAAGGCATCGTACTGCTCGAGCCCTTTCTCGACATTCCCGTCCTGGAAGTAGATATCGGCCGCCTTCCAGATCGCCTCCGCGATGGTCCCTTTGTGGAAATCGGCGCGATCCGGATCACTGGCGAGCGACGCCGTCCCGCCCTTGACCCCGGCGAGGTAGGCTTCGAGTCCGGCCTGGCGCATCGTCGCCTTCAGCTCTCCCTGCTCTTTGCTGAGGTTACTCGCCTGAATGATGAGGGCGTCGCCCTTCACATTCTGAGTGCGGCCGATCTGGATAGAGTCGGGTCGCTCGGCGGCGAGTCTGTCCACATTCGCCACAGCGGCGGGATAGTCCTCGAGATTGAACCGGGCGATTGAGAGATCGGCGAGAACGTTGTCGAGGAAGCGCTCGGAGGTCGGGAACTCTTTCAGGAAATCCTCATACTGCTCCGCTGCCTCGCGCATCTTGCGGAGGATGAGTGAATTGCTCGCCCGGTGGAAAAGGACGATTTCGCGATTCCCACCCTGGGGGTAGGCTTTCACGTATTCGGAGAAAATCGGCTCGGCCTCGGTATGCTTCTGGAGCGAGTAGAGTGCCAGCGGGTAGAGCGAATCAGCCAGCTCCCGCTGCGGTTCTCCGGAGGGGAAACGTTCTCTCACCCGCTCCGAGATACGGATCACTTCGTCGAAGGCCCGCGAAGTAAAGAGCGACTGAAGCATGAAGGTCGAGACATTGTTGCGCAGCGGATGATCCTCGGGCATCTCCGAGGCGAACTTCTCCCCGAAGTATTGCGCAGCCGGGAAATCACCGAGCATGGAAGAGAGTCGGGCCGCCTCGTGCAGGATCTCGCCGCGGATGCCGGCGGGGAGATCGGGGAACTGCTCGGCGAGATGCCAGTAGATCGCCCGGGGACCATGGACATTGCCCATGCGCTCATAGCAGCTCGCCACGAGACGCAGCGTCTCCGCGTCGGGATGGATCTCCGCCTTTTCCCGCTCGGCGAGCTGGTCGAGGACGGCCTGGAACTGCGCCGGGACACCGCCCCCGGCGGACTGACGGGCGAGGCTGAGGTTCAGATCATTGCGCACATCTCCGATTGTGGGCACGTAGGAGAAATAACGGAGTGCGAGCGAGTAGAGACCCGCTTTGGTCGACTCGAACCCGAGCTTGCGGAGCCGGTCCACGAAGCCGAAGCGGAACTGGTCGAGCGGCTCGAGATGGATGAGGGAGCCGTTCTTATCGAGAAATTCATGTCCCCGGTCCGAGACTTTCTCGAGCGCGACCTCGTCGGTGCCGGCGGCGTTGGCCTGCTCGACCCAGGCGAGACCAAGTTCGAGAGTCCCCTGCATGAGGAACTGGGGGCTCACCTTCCAGGCTTCGCGGTTGTCGAAGAGTTCCTGGATCGCAGCGATCCCTTCCTCGACCCGGCCTAGTTTCATCAGCGAGCCACCGTAGCGCAGTTTGAAACTGTTGCGGACCTGCGCGAGCTCCTCCTGCGATGGATTGGCGGCGATGTATTCGTCGTAAAGCCGGATCGCTTCGCCGTGGTTGCCCAATTGCGCTTCGCAGAACCCGAGCTGGAATCGGGCGATGTTCTCGCGGGAGTTGGTCGACTTCACGGGGGACTCGACATCGACGGCGGTCTTGGCGGCGTTGAGACAGTCAGTGAAAGCCTTCTTGGCATCCTCCCAGCGCTGCTGCGGCAGCAAAGTCATGCCGTAGTCGAAGATGATCCCGCCAGCCTGGGCCCCGTAGTCTTCAAAGAGCGTCTCCAACCCGCCCGAGAGATCAAAAAGGCGTTCAAAGGTCTTCGATGCCTCCTCCGGCAGTCCGGACATGTTCTGCTCGACCGCCTTGCGATAGAGTCCCTCGACACTGGCATCCTCTTCATCCTGGGCATGGACCGGGCTCACCGCAGCGAGAGCGAGAAGGATCCCGAGGATCGGGAGCAGACAAAGAGGGAGTTTTTGAAGATCAGTTTTCATTCTGAAGAAAGGGGAAGAAAGAGTCAGCGAAGTAACCCGGAGGAAGGTCTCGCTATAGCAGTATCAAAAAGCGCTGCGAAGCTCACGCTTTTTCTTGCGCGAACCGCAACGCGGACGATTTTCCCCGGGCCGGGTGACCGGGAGGGCCGATAGGGGAGGGCTGCATACCCCGCCAGCGCGCATTTGATGCCATGTGGAACGCCGGCGTCTTTCCCTATCATGCTCCGTTCAACCTGCAGAGGCGCTTCCGGGAGGCGTTTACTCCTCCTTGAAGCCGGTAATGGTTACGTTCCGGATGTTGACACTCTCGTCCGCGAGAGCGTTCAATACATCGATGAAGCGCTGACTCTTCGCGGCGTCATCCGCCGCGATGATGACCATGGGCTTGGACTCGGTGAGCTTTGCACTCTCAGCGTAAGTCTTGAGGCGATCGAGTAGCAGCGGCACCTCGCGGGTCTCGGCGTCGGTATCGAGGACCTCGCCGTTGAGGACAATGTGACCGGCCCCGTTGACCTCGACCGTCATCTGATCGATCTCGACCTGGGCGGAGGATGCGCTCGATTGGGTCGAGGGCATCGTCATGGCTAGATCGGCCTCGGTCGGCTCGAGCGTAGAGGTCACGAGGAAGTAGATGAGCAGGAGAAAGCTCACGTCAATCATCGGCGACATGTCCAGAACCGGATCCGGATCGGAAGTATTTTTTTTGCGTGCCATGGGGGGAGAGTAAGAAACAGATTATTTTTCGACCGCGTAGCTCCCGAAGATCACTTCGACGACACCGGCCTCGGCGGCGGCCTGGACAACCCGCTTCACGATGCGCGTATCGACGTCGGCGTCGGCGCGGAGATTGAGCCGGGTCTGGACGCCCGCCTCCTCGAAGCGCACACGTGCCTCATCGATGTAGGCAGTGATCGCCTCGGTGCTGGTAAGCTCGATCTTGTCCTGAGCCCAGATCGTGCCGTCGGCGAGGATGTTGACGACGACCCGACCGGCGGCATCCTTTGCCACCTGCGAGTTCTTCGCGGTCGGCGGATTGACCCGACGGTCGATCTGCACCGTGATCAGGTGCGAGCTGACCATGAAGAAAATCAGGAGCAGGAAGGTCAAGTCGATCATCGGCGACATGTCCATTTCGAGGTCTTCGCCCATGCCGACCCCGGCGCTTCTCAGTTTTTTAGAGGCCATGTGTCACGATCCGTATCAGTACGTGTAGGGGGAGTATGGGAGGAGGGAACGATCCGGTCCGGTCGATCAGGTTTCGGCGATGCCTTCGGGGACGCGGGCGAGCATCTGGTCGGCATTGACCGTCGAGACAGCGGCTTCGAGCCCCTGGATCACGATCTGCTGGGCATCGCTGACCATGCGGTTGAAGCGGTTTTTGAAGAAGTAGAAAAGGAAAATGCTGGGAATCGCCACGACAAGACCACCTGCGGTCGTGATCAGCGCGATCGAGATGTTCTTCGCAAGAGCACCCGGGTCCGAACCGCCGCTGAGTCCCATCGAGTCGAAGGCGAGCACCATACCGGCAACCGTGCCGAAGAGGCCGAGCATCGTCGCGCCCTGAGCGATAACGGCGAAGTAACCGACGAATATCATCGTGCCGAGGTTCTCACGAGTGGAGAAGTCCGCGATGGCATCCTCTACCTTGACGCGCCCGAGGCTCTCCGGGTCGGTCGCATCGACCATGGGATAGGCACTCACGATCATGCGACCGAGGTAGGAGGAATCCTGCGCGGCGGCATCGATGGAGCTGCGAACCCGCACCTCGGACATGTAGCCGAGGATCTCTTCCTTGAGACCGGCGGGGATATACTTTTTCTTCGAAAGCTGGAGAGTCATGAACACCGCCAGGGTGATCATCCAGATCGAGAGAATCCCGATCGGGAGCATGAATATACCGCCACCCAGGATCATGTCCATGAGAGTGGTCGGCTCCACCACATCTTCCCCGCCACCCGCAGCGGCAGCGGCTTCCTGGGACCAGAGTTCAGGAGCAATGAGAGATAAGAGCAGAACAACGCCGAGAGCGAGGAGGTGACGCGTTGATCGGAGGAAGGACATGTTTAAGGACATCGGTAGGGTTGATTAACTTTTGAGAATTGACAGGGCTTGTTCTTGTCGCATTTCCCGAAATCTGTAAAGGAAAAAAATAATCTTTCACCGGGGAATCACCACTTCAGCGAATTCAGCTCGCCCCCGGGAGTCGCTCCGGATGAGGTCACTCCACTTTTTTCGTCCCGGGGCGCACTGCGGGGATCGCACTGAGCTCGGCGGGGACTTGGTCAGCTTCGTAGACCGGGAACTGGATCTCCATGCAGGAAACGACGGGATAGTCCCCCACCATCGTCTTGCCCGAGCGGTTCACGACGACAAAGACCCCGGCGACCTCGCCGCCCCGGGACTCGATAAAGTCGGTCAGCTCGAGGAGCGTGCCCCCCGTGGTGATGACATCCTCGACGAGAAGGAGTCGCTCGCCCCGGTTGATTTCAAAACCGCGCTTCAGTTCGAGCTGATTGGTCGCCGGATTGCGCTCCGCGTAAATGGTGCGGGCATGGAGAGCGAGGCCGACCTGCTGTCCGACCGGGACCCCGCCCATCGCGGGGCTCAGGACGACATCGATGCGCCCGAGCGCCTTCACCTCCCCGACGCGCTGGGCTATCATCTGCTGCAGCTCCCACGGGTGCTGCACGAGCTTCCCTTTTTTCACGTAGTAGCCGGAGTGCTTCCCGCTCGCGAGGATAAAGTGACCCTGCTCGACGGCTCCGTACTCCTTGAGCAGTTCGATCGTTTCTTCAGGAGAGGCTGGCAATTCGGTTCGCATAGTCTTTGGCTTTTTCGGAAAAGGAGAGGTGGTCGTCGGCGTAGAGGATACCGCGGGAGACGTTGATGACCGAGGGAGCGGCCCGCCCCGCCCCGCGCAGAGTCTCGAGATCACCGCCCTGTGCCCCGAGCCCGGGAATGAGGAGCGGCACATCGGGCATGCGCGCGAGGACATCGGCCGAGACATTCGTGAGACCGAGGACTAGCCCGATGCTCCCCTCCCCCGACGGCGTCGACGAGGCCCGTCCGGCCATGTCGCCGACGAGCTCAAAAACGCGGCGTCCGCTGGCGAGTTCGTGCAGCTCGAGATCGGCCGCGCCGGAGTTCGAAGTCACCCCGAGGAGATAGACGCCTTTTCCCGGATACTGGAGGAACGGCTCGACCGAGTCAAAGCCCATGTAGGGGCTGAGGGTGACGGCATCAACGTCCCAGTTTTCAAAATAGCCCTTCGCGTAGTGCTCCTGCGTCGTACCGATGTCGCCGCGCTTCGCGTCGAGGATGACGGGCACTCCGCTCGCCTTCATGCGACCGATGAGCGTCTCGACCATCTGGTACCCGGTCACTCCGAGAGCCTCGAAGTAGGCGATGTTCGGCTTGAAAGCAGCCGCAAACTCCGCCGTCTCGGCTATCACTTTTTCACAAAAGGCCTCGATCGCGGCGGGTGACTCGTGCAGGTCGAGACGCGGATCAATCCCGACGCAGAGGGCGCTCCCGGTCTTCTCTATTCTCTTCTGCAGGATTTCGGGGTAGGTCATCGTGGCGGCGGCGGATCGTAGAGGGTCTGGTCATCGACCTGTCAGGGTCAGGTGGGGAAACCGCGCAGAGAAACGCCCTGATTGCCGCAAGGTTCAAGCACGAAATGCGCCGCTTGGAAAGTCAGGGCCGGTGGGTTACGATTCGCTCTTTGTCCGGACGCCATGTTGCCCGCCTCCTCCAGCCGCTTGATTCCCGCTATCCTCTTCCTCGGCGGAGCGGCGGCTCTCGCGTGGCAGGTCATCTGGTCGCACCATCTCGGCATCGCTCTCGGGGCGTCGGCCCGCGGGGTCGCGCTCACCGTGGCGACCGCGATGGCGGGCATGACTCTCGGCTCGCTCGGCTGCGGGTATTTGCTACGGGGGCGACGACCGCTTGATCCACTGCTGCTCTACGGACTCATCGAACTCGCGATCGGGCTCTGCGCGCTCCTCCCGGGCGTCGCCGGGGAAGGGATCATGGCGGCCGATGCGCGGGTCCATCGCGACTCCCCCACCCTCGCGACGCCTTTCACGATCCTCGCCCTTGTGCTAACGATAGGCCCCGCGACTCTCGCGATGGGCGCGACGCTGCCGGTCATGGGCCTGCTCGCGCGGGCGGGCGGCACACCGCTCTCACGTCTCTACTCACTTAATACGGCGGGCGCGGCGATAGGCACACTCGTGGCGGCCTTCGCCCTGATACCGGCTCTCGGAGTGGGTGGCACCTCGCTCGTGCTTTTTTTCACACATCTTATTCTCGCGATTGCCTGCGTGGCGCTGTTCCTGAAAAGACGCGGTTCCTCCCATGATCCCGTGCAGGAATCGAGTGCCGCGGCGACCGCTCCGGGCAAAAAAACGCCGGGCGCGGCCTCGCTCGCTTTTCTCTCGGGCGCGGCCGCGTTCGTGCTCGAGGTGGCGTGGTTTCGTTCGCTGAAATCGGCCTGGTTCAGCACCGCCGACAGCCTCGCGGTGATGCTCTTTTGCTTTCTCATCGCCCTCGCGATCGGGGCCATGCTCGCGCCGAAGTGGCGGGCAAGAGGATATTCCCTCGCGCTCGCCTTTGCCGGGGCCGCCTTCCTCGTCGTGCTTGCGACGCCGCTGATCGAGCGCTTCGACACGGTCGATCTTTTTCAAAAATCGGGGGCACCGCGGCAGCTCTTCCGGCTCCTCATCGGGCTCGTCGTGATCGGACCGCCGGTCGTGCTCATCGGGATCTCCCTCCCCACTCTGCTCGATGAGGGGCGGCAACCCCGCGACTGGGCGCGGCTCTATGCAATCAATACGGTGGGGGCGGTCGTCGGCGCAAACCTCGCCGCCTGGATTCTGCTGCCGTGGATCGGACCGGCCGCGACCGCTGCCGTCGCGGCGGTCTTTCTCGTCATCGCTGCGATGCAGCAGATCGGGTCGTGGAGAAATCGCGCCACTCTCGCCTGCCTCTTCGCTGCTTTTCTCGGGAGCGTGAATCTCGTCGCCCGCCGCGACCCGCACGAAGTCATCGGGGCAAACCGCGCCATCGCCGGTCCGGTCGAGACGCTCGCGCTGCGCCACGGGCCCGACGCCACCATCTCGGTGGTCGGATTCGAAGGGGGGAAGGCGCTCCTCATCAACGGCTTTTTCACCACCGCCGAGGTCGCCGATCCCCGCTCGCATTACCTCGACGCGATCGGGCGTATCCCCATGCTGCTGCATCCCGATCCGCGCCGCGCCCTCGTGATCTGCTTCGGCACCGGGCAGACCGCCCACGCGGTGCGGGATGAAGGCCCCCAGAGCCTCGACCTCGCAGACCTCAATGCGGCGGTCTTTGACATGGCCGTCCACTTCGAGGCAAATCAAAATGTCCTCGCGGATCCCCGCGTCGCGACGCACGTGATGGACGGTCGGGCCTGGCTGCGCCGCACCACGACGCGCTACGAGGTCGTCACGCTCGAGCCTATGCCGCCCTTTTTCAGCGGGTCGAATTCGCTCTACTCGCGGGAGTTTTACACCCTCGTCCGAGATCAACTCGAGCCGGGGGGAATCCTCGCCCAATGGTTCCCGCTCCACCTCATGTCGCCCGACCAGGCGAAGTCAGTCGCGGCGACTTTCCAGGACGTTTTTCCCGATGCAATCCTGTGGTTCGACCCCGACAGCATCAGCCGGAACGGGTATTTTGATCAGGGCATCCTCATCGGTCGCCGCCCGATGGACGATGGCACCGCCCTCGCCCCGCTCGGGAGCGACTGGCCGGGGCTGCGACGCGAGCCGCTCTCGGGTTCACGTCCGCTCACGGGAGAAGAGATCAAAGGCCAGCTCGCCCTCGATCCGGCGGGGATGGCACGCTTTACCGCCGACGCGCCGGTCGTGACCGACGACAATCAGCTCCTCGAATACGGCGTTTCCCCCTTCCGCAGCAACCGCCGCCTCGCGGAGATGATCGCAGAGACGCACGCCCTCATCGAGGCCGCGCAATCTCCACCAAATCCCTGAATTCTCAGCTCAGCTTCGCCACGATCGCATCGCCCATCTCGACGGTACCGACCTTCTTCTGGCCGTCGCAGCCGGTGTAAATGTCGCCGGTGCGATAGCCGTCGTCGATGACCGCTTTGACGGCGGCTTCGATGGCATCGGCGGCGGCATTCTGACCGAAGGAAAAGCGCAGCATCATCGCTGCCGAGAGGATCTGCGCGATGGGATTGGCAATGCCTTTGCCCGCGATGTCGGGGGCGGTGCCGCCACTCGGTTCGAAGAGTCCGAAGTAGAGGCCGTCGCCCTTGCTCTGTCCGAGACTGGCGCTCGCGAGCATCCCGAGCGAACCGGCGATCATCGCCATTTCATCACTGAGGATGTCGCCGAAAAGATTCTCGGCGAGGACGACGTCGAAGTCACGCGGACGCGCGATGAGCTGCATCGCGGCGTTGTCGACGTAGAGATGGCTCAGGGTGACATCGGGGAACTCCTTGGCCACTTCCTCGACAGTACGACGCCAGAGGATGCCGTTTTGCAGTACGTTGGCCTTGTCGATCGAGGTGAGCCGTCCGCCACGCTTCTGCGCGGCGAGGAAGGCGACGCGGGCGATGCGCACGATCTCGCTCTTCGCGTAGACCATCGTATCGATCGCGACTTCTTCCCCGTCACGCATCTCGATGCCCTTGGGCTGGCCGAAGTAAAGGCCGCCGGTCAGTTCACGCACGCAGAGCACATCAAAGCCACCCGCGATGCGATCTTCCTTCACCGGCGAGGCGTGGGTCAGGGCGGGGAAACACACCGCCGGACGCAGGTTCGCAAAAAGACCGAAGTGCTTCCGCAACGGGAGCAGCGCCCCGCGTTCGGGCTGGAGTTCGGGCGGGAAAGTTTCCCATTTCGGCCCGCCGACCGAACCGAAGAGAATCGCATCGGCCGCCTCGCACGCCTTCACGGTGTCCTCGGGGAGCGGATGCCCACAGTCGTCGAGGGCGGCGCCGCCGACGAGTTTCTCGACAAAATTAAATGCCAGTCCGTGTTGCACGGCGATACGATCGAGCACCTTGCGGGCTTCGTTCATGACTTCGGGACCGATCCCGTCGCCGGGCAGGACAGCAATTTGATAGACTTCGCTCATGGAGCGAGACCAAAGACCGTATCGCTGAAGCCGCAAGCCGAAAGTGGCACGCTACGCAATCCGTGGTAGCGCCCTCGGGCGCGCGAC
>JBDNIL010000088.1:0-6253 GCA_041688355.1 Verrucomicrobiales bacterium
CCATAAGGGGCGAAATCAAATATTTCATAGGTGAAGGAGGAAGAGATTTTGTAAAAACAAAAATTTTGCTTCTTAAAGGAGGCAAAATCTGGATCTGTGACCTTGAAAGGTCGCCGCCGCTTCAGCCGCGGGAGCGTGTTCCAGAGGATTCGGCTAAAGCCGAAGCTACTTTTCCAAGCGGGTATCGCCTGGTAGGAAGCTCGGCCCGAGCGACCGGTTGGGTGTCCAGGTTGCCTCGTTTCCAGTAAAAGCCGTTGACTCAGCGGTCCAGATCAAGCCATGATCCTCCGTGATTGCTCCGCTTACACCTCCCGCGTCCCGAAACGCATGGCAGTATAGCCGAGGGCGCCTGATAATTTGGATCGGAAAAAATCCAATCCATGAAACCGACGCGCCTGGCGATGGCGTATGGTGATTTTGTTAGTGGTGTTTGTCGGGGTGAGTTTCTGGTTGTTCGCTTTTACCTATCATTGTCTCACCAGATCAAACTTCGAATTGTATGCAGCCGAACTCGCCGCCAAAGGGGAGTCGATCGAGGTGGATGCCCTGCGTGACCAGTTCCGCTTCCACATGGAGACCTTCCGGCACGGATTGGCCGAGTCGGGCTTTGCCGCGTTCACCGGGATTCGGATAAATGCCCTCCGCTCCCGGGTGTTCAGAGATCACGCCCGTATCGCCGTGGCGCTGGCCCTGCACCGGACGCGAAACGGTCAGTTCCCGGCGAATCTGGATTCCCTGATTTTCCCTGACAATGCGCCTCTCCCGCTCGATCCCTTTACCGGAGCCACTTATCGCTATCGCCCGCTCGGCCTCGCAGATTACCTCCTCTACAGCCCGGGCCCGAACAGCCGGGACGACGGAGGCCTGCTCCGTTACGACCATAAAAAAGGAGACTGGGTCTGGCGGCTCCATCTCCCCGATGATTTCGACTTCGACGAGTATCGGCAGCGGTGAGAGGGAGTCAGGCGGGCAGGACGCCCCGATTTTGTGCCGCTGGGTCGTGCGGCTCCCGTCGCTTGAACGCTTGCAGCGAAATTCGGCTAAAGCCGAATCCACTTTTTCTGCAACGAAAGCCCCCCTCACCCAATCAACTCATCCCACACGACCCCATGCACATCCGTCAGCCGCACGTCCCTCCCCGCGTAACGGAAAGTCAGCTTCTCGTGATCGATTCCCATGAGATGCAACACCGTCGCCCAGAGGTCGAAGACGCTCGTCTTTTTATCGACGACGTGGTAGCCGAACTCGTCGGTCTCGCCGTAGATCGTGCCGCCTTTCATGCCGCCGCCGGCGAGCCAGATGCTAAACCCGAAGGGATTGTGATCGCGTCCATCGCTGCCCTGGGAAAAGGGGGTTCGTCCGAATTCTCCGGCCCAAACGACGAGGGTTTCGTCGAGGAGCCCGCGCTGTTTTAGATCTCTGAGCAGTCCCGCAATGGGCTGGTCGACCTGCTCGGCCATATTGCGGTGGCCCGCTTCCAATCCGCCGTGCTGGTCCCAGGGATTGGCTGCCTGGCCTCCGCCGGGCGTCTGGGGCAGACAGGTGAGTTCGATGAAGCGGACGCCGCGCTCGACGAGCCGACGTGCGAGCAGGGCCTGATGCCCGTAAGCGCGAGTCATCGGATTTTTCGCTTCGAATCCGTAGAGTCGCTTCGTCACTTCGGTCTCTCCGCTGATGTCGCAGAGTTCGGGCACGGCGGACTGCATGCGGTAGGCTGTCTCGTAATTCCGAATCGCGGCCTCGACGGGAGCGGGATGCCGGGTCGCGTCGGCGAACTCGCGATCGACCGTGCGGATAAAATCGAGGCGGCTGCGCTGGACGGTGTCCTGCTCGAGGGGGCGAATGTTAGGGACCGGATCGGGGGCATCGACGCGGAGGATGGAGGCCTGGTGCTGGGCGGGGAGGAATCCGTTGCTCCATTGCCCGACCCCGCCGTGAGGCGTTTCGGCTTCGCCACTTTTGAGAACGACGTAGCCGGGTAGATTGCTGTTCTCGGTGCCGAGTCCGTAGCTGGTCCAAGCCCCGGCACCGGGGTGTCCGATGAAGGGGAAGCCGGTGTGGAAAAAGAAATTCCCCTGGGCATGTTCGTTGACCGGACTCGTCATCGAGCGCACCACCGCGAGGTCGTCGGCGCAGTGCTGCCGCAGATGGGGAAAGAGATCAGAGATGGGGATGCCGCTCTTTCCGCCGGGGGCGAAATCGAAGGGGCTGCCGTAGATGTTGCCGTTGTTGTTGAACTGGGTGCGCTCGACCTTCACCGGCATGGGTTTGCCGTGCAGCTCGCGGAGCCGCGGCTTGGGGTCAAAGCTGTCGAGGTGCGAGACACCGCCCGACATGTAGCAAAAGATGACCCGCTTCGCCCGCGGCCGAAAATGGGGGCGCGGAATGCTCTCGGACGCCCCGGCGAGGAGTCCTGACAAAGCTACCATACCAAAACCGGTGGAGGTCCGGCTGAGCATTTCACGACGGGAGAGGGGGGGATGAATCATGGGTTGGGAGTTGGTGTAGCATCGGCATCCTGCCGATGCATCTCGGGGGGACGCGGGAGAGCGGAACACCTGCCATCGTTCCCGGACGTCAAAGGGAGGTGCATCGGCAGGATGCCGATGCTACGTACTGTCATTTCCTTGATCATGAATTTTCACTTGTTGCGGGCGAAGCCCGCCTAACGCAGATAGATGAATTCCTTGAGGTTGAAAATGGCGTGGGCGAGGTCCTGCCAGCGGCGTTCTTCGAGAGGGCGATCCGCACCGCGCTTGCAGAGGTCGTTTTCTTCGGCCTCGAGGGTGGCGATACGGGTTTCGAGAGTGGTGACTTCGTTGCGTTGCGCCTCGGTGAGGAGCGCGGAGATGTCGGCGCGGGTTACGGGAACGGGGCCGCCGGTGAAGGCGGACCGGACCTCGGCGGTGCTCAGCTCTCGCGCGTAGAGGCGGGCTTCGAGGATGCGGCCGCGCAGGGTTTTGTTGCCGCTCGCGGTGGTGCCGTGACGCAGGCCGAAGAGAACCTTGCTCTCGCCTTTGGTGTAGGTCTGGAGGTCGGCCTTGCGGATCGGATCACCCGAGGGCTGGCCATTGCGGTAGGCGCGGATGGTGCCGTCCTTCGCATAGGTGAGGACGAGGTGAACCGGTTCGGTGGCGGCTATGGTCTCGGCGGGAGCGTTGAAATCGAGGGTACGGGCGAAGCTATTGCTCCCGGCGAGCCACTCGTGTTTGCGACGTTCGGCGAAGACGATGCTGTCGAAGACACTGCCGTTTCCACTCTGCACCGTCATGACCCCGCCGCCGGCCTGATCGAGGGTGGTGAGCTCGACGGTGACCTCGAGAGATTTCTCCCCGAGGTCGAAGGGCAGCAGGCTGCTCGCGGCAAAGCCTTTTTCATCGACGAGGAGGGCGCCATTTTCTAGTCGGGCGGTGCCTTCGAGGGAAAGGGCCAGACCGCCGACGAGATCGACCGAATTTTTCTCAAAGTCCCAGTGCGCCACCGGATCGAGGGCTGCCTTCGGGGCGGCGGTTCCTTTTTCGTTTTCAAAGGCGAGAGCCCGCTCCGTCTCGAGCCGCGTCCGAATCGGAGCAATCGTCGCCTGCAGCGTTTCGCGGCTTTCCTGCAACTCCGTCGAGATCGCGGTGAAGCGCTCCCGGCTGGTGCGGTGCTCGTAGTCGAGGGCAGCGAGGAAGTCATTTGCTCCGGTGGACTCGGCGGGAGTCGGAGGGCGGGTCAGAGCGCTCTCGAAGAGAAAACGAATCCGCGCCTCATCATCCGCGTCGGGCGGCAGGGCGGATTTCATTTTCAATGACCACTGCTTCGCCTGCTCGACGAGAAAGGGATCGTTCAGCAGCGTGAGCGACTGCGCGGGGACATTCGTGACATCGCGGCGACCCACCGATGAGGCCGGCACAGGGAAGTCAAAGATCGTCAGGAGCGGGTCGAGGTCGTTGCGCTTTACCCGCAGGTAGAGAGCGCGCCTCGGTGAGTTGCCGCCGACGGGCGGGCCATAGTGCTGCGGATTCAATTGCCCGGAAACGGCGAGCAATCCATCGCGGATCGCCTCGGCCTCGAGCCGCCGCAGCGGGTAGGAGGAGAGGAGCGCATTGGCGGGGTCGAGTTCGATGGCTTCGGGCGAGGGGCCGCTTGCCTGCTGCCAGGTTTCGGTGAGAACGAGGTCGCGGATGAGTGACTTGATGGACCAGTCTTGCTCGTGCCGGAAGCGGTCCGCGAGGAAATCGAGCAGCTCGGGGTGGCTGGGCTTTTCCCCGAGTCGACCGAGATTGTCCACCGTCGGGACGATGCCCCCGCCGAAGAGATGATGCCAGAGCCGGTTCACGATGACGCGGGTGGTGAAGGGGGTTTTCGGATCGATGAGATCGCGGGCAAACTCCAGTCGTCCGGTCCCTTTGGTGGCGTAAGGGGTCGCATCGATCTCTTCGAGAAAACGCCGCGGCACGGCCGGTCCGGGCTGCTTGTGATCGCCCCGGACAAAGAGCGGCTGGTCAATCCCGGGGCGTTCGAAGACTCCGGGCGCACGGGTCGGGAGGGGGACATCCTCTTCAAGGCGGCGGTATTGCTCCACGAGAGAGCGGAGGGAATCGGGAAGATTTGCAAGATTGTTAGGGAGAATGCCCGTCTGCAGGGACTCGTCGAGGAGGAGTGCTCCGGCATCGTCGAGGGCGGGGGAATCGGACCCCCAGTTCGAGAGCAGCTTCTTCAGGGTCGCGGTGTAGAGGGCGGTCACCTCTTCGATGCTCGCGGGAGCATGATCGCCGCCATTGGCAAAGAGCGCGGCGAGCGATTCGGCATTCGGGGCGGGAGGGCCGGGTGTGCCCTTTTTCAAGAGGACCGCTTCGCGAATGCCGAACCAGGATCTGTCATCGCCGGTAACAAGAATGGGGGCATCCCCGGCGGTGGCGAGTTCGAGGTGGAGATTGTCGCCCTTCCAGTAATTGAGGTCATACTTGATCCAGCGCCAGTTTCCTCCGGCGAGATTAGTCACCGGATAGACCGTGCCGCTGCGCGGGTAATGCTGCACGGCATAGCGGACGCTGCTGCCTTCGCCGGTCAGGAGGAGGTGGAGATCATACTCCCCGTCGAGATCAAAGGGTGCCGAGGCGAGGACCCCGCGATGTTTGGTCGAGATGAGGTGGGAGTAAGCTCCCGCCGGGAGGATGCTCCGCACGACGCGATCCGCTCCTAATTTGTCGTCTGTCAAGGTGAATGACCCTGCGGGCGCGGGTTCGGATTCCAGCAGGCCTTCGCCGTAGCGACTCCACGATTGGAAATGCGTCGGATCGGAAAGGTCCCACTGCTTTGTCGCGGAGGGCACCTTCGAGGCGTCATCCTGAGCGCGCTTTTTCGCCGTGTTCCAGAGGCGGGCAATGGCGGCGGGATCGCTCTTCGCCGCCTGCATTTCCGCGAGCAAGGTTAGCGCCGGGCCGCGGTCGTTTTTTCCCGCGAGACGGTTTTCCCATTCAGTGGCCTTTGACGGGAGCGAGGCGGCCCAGTGCGCGGCGAGTTGTTGGCGGATCGCGGGCTTGAGCGCGGCGAGTTCGTCGCGATTCCGCTCGAGGACGCCCGGTGCATCAACCGCGATGGTCGCGGGGAGGGTGGAGGAGAAGATCCCGAAGAGCGCGTAGTAGTCCGCCTGACTGATCGCGTCGAACTTATGATCGTGGCAGCGCGCGCAGGAAACGGTGAGCCCGAGAAAGGCTTTGGTCACGGTGTTGATCTGATCGTCGGTGAAGCGGACGCGTTCATCGAGGGCGTCGGTGGGGGCGAAGCCGTGGAAGACCATGCGGAGATGGCCGAGACCGAGGGCACTCTCATTAATCTGCTTTTCCGCATTGAGGCGCGGCGCGTCGAGGAGGTCACCGGCGAAGTGCTCGAGGAGGAGTTGGTCGTATGGCACATCCGCATTGAGCGCTCGGATGAGGTAGTCGCGATACTGTGAGGCGTGGGGAATGACGGGGTCCCCCTCGCTGCCGTGGGTGTCGGCGTAGCGGGTCCAGTCCATCCAGTGACGGGCCCATTTTTCCCCGAAGGCGGGGCTCTCGAGGAGGCGGGTCGTGGCATTTTCGATTGCGGATTTGGGATCGCGGATGGATTCGGCTTCGAAGGCTGCTGCTTCTTCGGAAGTGGGTGGGAGTCCGATGAGGCTGTAATAAAGGCGACGCACGAGGGTGCGCGGGTCGGCACGTCCGGTGGGAGCGAGCCCTTCCTTCGCGAGACGGTCGCGGATGAAACGATCGACCGGATGCGTCAC
>JBDNIL010000013.1:0-13310 GCA_041688355.1 Verrucomicrobiales bacterium
CTGTTGACGTGACCGATAAGTGATTGCCCGAGGGAGATGCTGCCATCGGCCGCAATCGCGATATTGCCCATGCGGCTTCCCGAACCGCCCGTGGCGGTAAACCCGCCGCGCATGTCGTCACCGTGACCGATCTTGGCATAGGCACCGATCGACTCAGACTGGGGAGCGCTCAAGGCGAGGTCGCCACCGATCACCATGCTGATGTCCCCTGCCAAAGTACTCGTCACCTGCGAACCGCCATGACCGATCTGAGAGAAAGAGGTCAGACCACTGCCTCCCGTGACCGCGACGTCGGCCGCTGCGGTGATGGCGATAGCGCCGCCGTATCCTGCCCCGGAGGCCGCTCCTCCTCCGTGACCAATGAGCGTGCCGGACTGATTTCCGGCACCGCCGGTCACATTGAGCCCGCCCGCAGAGTCAAGCGTGATCGACTGATCAACCACTACACCACTGAAGCCCTGGCCTCCGTGACCGATCTGCGCAGCGGAGAATGCCCCGTTGCCGGCGGTGACGTCGATGTCCCCTGCCGTCGTGGCGACGTTGATACTTCCCGCGATATTGCCCACTGCGCCGCGACCGCCGTGACCGATCTGCGAACCGCTGCGGAACCCGTCGCCGGCGGCGAGGATCACTTCCTCCGCCGTCACTGCGATGGCCCCGTTGCGGCCACCGACCGAGCCGTCACCACCGTGACCGAACTGGGAGTAGGCGCTGACGCCTGTCCCGCCGGCGAGCGCGAGGGTGCCGATCTCTCCGTTGGTGATAAGGTCACCGACAATGGAGCCATTGTAACTCGTGCCGCCGTGCCCGAAGCGGGCATACGCTCCTGATCCGCTGCCTCCATTGATGAGGAAGTCACCGCCATCGGCGAAATTGATCGCCAGATCGGCGTTGATCGGCGCGGCCACGGCACCGGTACCGCCATGACCAATCTGGGCGAACCCGCCATCCTGACTCGACGCGCCAAGGGTGACGCCGCCGGCTTTGACTCCAATGGTCACCTCGCCGGCAATGAGTGTGGCGGTGGTGCCGCGGAACCCGACCTGGGCGTAGGCGCCGGGAATGGTGTCACCCGCCGTCACCTCCAGCCCGTAACCGAGAAGATTGGTCTCACCGTCACGCGAACCGACCGCCACCCCAGCGGCCTGGGTGCCGTCGCCGATGCGGACAAGGGAGCTACTATTTCCCGAGGCCGTAGGATCTGCGTTGATCGCAGCAAAATTGACTGCGAGAGCGCTGATCGGAGCGAACACGGCAGGGTTGATTGTTTCAATCAATCCGGTGCTGCCATCCCATCCTGCGGCGACGTTGATGCTGCCCGAGGCGCTGTTCTGCAATCCGGCGAGGAAAGTGGTATTTCCCGTGGCGACGAGGTCAAGGGCATTGGTGCTGTTGTAGGCGAGCGCACTGCCATCCACTACAAGATCTCCATCCGTCACCGCGATCTCGACCGTGCCGGCATTGATCATGTTGCCGATGATGGCGGTGAGCCCGGCAGCCGTAGCGGCGGTATCGAGCTGTGCGGTCACGAGAGCGAGACGGGAGGCTCCCGACACCCCCGCCGCCCCGAGATGACCGAGGAAGGCGCCGGAACCATTGTCGGTCAGAGCGGTCAGCCCGGCCGCCCTCACGAGCACGTCTCCCGAGCGGGCTCCAATGGAGAGCCCACCAGCATCAGCCGGTCCGCCGTGCCCGACGAGGGCGTAGCCGCGGGCGGTCGAGCCGCCATTGATAGAGAGCCCATCGGCGCTGACGACCTGCACCGCGCCGGAGAAGTCACCGGACCGTCCGCCACCCCCGTGACCGATCTGCGAGTAGGCGCGATCTCCGTTGCCCGTGACCGAGACACCGCCCGTCGTCGAGACGACATTGACGGTCCCATCGACGTTCCCGGTCGGCACGTTACCAGCACCGGTAGCTCCGCCGCCGGAACCGATCTGGGTAAAGGCACCGGCCCCGGCTCCCGAAACGAGCGCCACCGAGGCCCCGCGCACATCGACGGAGGCTGCGGCGACTGTCCCGGAAAGTCCGGCTCCACCGGCTCCGATCATGGAATAGGTGTTGCTGTTAGTTCCGCCCTGCAGGAGCACATCGCCCGTGGCGGTGGCCCGTGTCGTGCCGGTAATCACGCCATTACTGACGAGTCCACCGTTGCCGATCTGGGTGAAGGACTGGATGCCGGAACCCGAGAGCAGGCTGATGCCGCCGTCTGTCGCCGTGACGACGACATTGCCGGAAAGGTTGCCCGTCGAGAAGTTGCTGCCGGAGCTCATCCCGCCACCGAGACCGATCTTCGCGTTGCCGAATCCTGCAGAGTTGGACTGAAGCGTGACTGAGTCGGCCACCACCGTGACATCGCCGATCTTCGCGCCGTCAGCGGCGGAACCGCCCGCACCGATCTGGGCGTAGGCATTCACTCCGCCGGCTGTGACGTTGACCGCAGCGGTGCTGTAAACGGTCGTCGAGCCGGTGTGGGCACCATCGGCATCGAATCCACCCAGACCGATCTGGGCATAGGCACCATCACCGGCCCCGCCGATGACGTTGACCGCGCCGCCGCCGGCAGGATTGCCGGAGATGGGGTCGAAGTTCACGAAGACACTCCCGTTGATCGCACCGGTCACGGCATTACCGCCACTGCCGATCTGGGCGAAGGCCCGGGCGCCGGCGCCTCCATTGACGTTGACTCCATTGAGGGCGGATAGCGCGATCCACTCGCCATTGAGACCATGATTGCCATCGTGATTCTGACCGCCGTGTCCGAAGAGCGCATAGGATTCGGCGCTTCCGCCGCCCTGAAGCGTGATCGCCGTCGAAGCAAGGCCAACAATGTTCCCGCTGGTGTTGCCGGTCGCATTGCGTCCGCCGTGACCGACCTGGGCATAGGTGCCTTCGGTGCCGCTTCCCCCGTTGAGGTTGATGGCCCCTCCCCCGATCGGAACGAGGGTCCCGGGAGTGATGTTGAGCAGAATGTCACCGCTGAGATTGCCTGCGGTGGCGCCGCCGCCATGACCGATCTGGGCGAGGGCGCGCAGGCCGGTGGAGGCGTTTAGAGTGAGGCCGGTCGCTCCGGTGACAAAGATATCTCCATTGTGATTTCCACCTGTCAGGGCCCCGCCGTGCCCAACCCTGGCCTGGCCGTCTTCGCCGCCGCCGGCGGTGAAGGTGAAGGCACCGGTCCGGGCGATGATGTCGATATCGCCAGTATGACCGACTCCACTGCCGGTTGCCTGGGAGCCACCGTGGCCGATCTGGACACCGGTGCGCAGGGCATTGGCGGTGCCAGCCGTGCCGGTGACGCTGCCTTCGGCAATGACACTGACGTGGCCGACATTATCACCGGTCGAAAGCCTACCGCCGTGACCGACCAGAACAGACGCGTTCTGAGTAGCCCCGCCGAGCAGGCTGACGTCTTCTCCGCTATCAAGATTTATCAGACCAGTGCGGCTGCCGACGCTCTGGATACCGCCGTGACCGATCTGAGCGTAACGCTCGGCACCACCGGCTCCCTGACCTGCCGAGACCGTCAGATCACCTGCGGCATTGATCGTGAGATCACCGATCGAGTTGCCCGAAGAAGTGCGACCGCCATGACCGATCTGGACGAATGAGTCGGTCCCGGCACTGCCACCGGTGAGGCTCACGAAAGACCCTGCGTCGATGAGGATGTTTCCGGTCTGGGCACCGGCACTGGCGTGACCACCGTGACCGACCTGTGCGTAGGTCTGGGTGCCGGTGCCGCCCGCGAGGGTCAGAGCACCGCCGGCATCCAGGGTAATGACGCCGAACTTCGTGCCACTCGCTTCGATCCCGCCGTGGCCGATACGGGCATACGATCCCGACAAGCCGGGAGCATTCCCCCCGGTGACGCTGATCGCCCCGATGGAGTTCACCGTGACGCTGCCACTGAGGGCAACAGCCGCCCCTTCGCCTCCATGTCCCACCTGGGCAAAAGAGTCTGCGTTGGTGCCCCCGGTGAGAATGACATTGGCCGCTTTGTCGATCAGGACGTTGCCGCTGGCGCTGGTGTCGCCGAGAGCTCGGTTGGTATTGACTCGGCTGCCGCCGTGCCCGATCATCGCACTGGCGTTTGCGCCGGTGCCGCCGGTGATGACAACATCCCCGACGCCGGTGTTCGCGGCAGTGTTGATGCGGATATCCGAGTTGGAAACGATGGTGTTGATGGCCTCGTATCCGCCATGCCCGATCTGGGCATAGGCCTGGCCGCCGCCGCCGATCACGTGCATCCCGGCCAGTGCGTTTACGTTGACCGTCGAGGCATTGATCAAACCGCTGGAATCCGATCCGCCGTGCCCGATCTGGGCGGAGGCACGGTCACCGCTGCCGGCGAGTAGATTCACCTGGGCTCCGCTCACATTCACCGTCCCTGTCTTCGCCCCGTTGCTCTCACTCCCGCCGAGACCGATCATGGCGTATCGTCGCGTCCCGGAGCCTCCGGTGAGAACGACATCGCCGTCGATAGTGGTCGTGACATTGCCGTTGAGTGTCGCATCGGCGTTGAGACCGCCGGCACCCACCTGGGCGTAGGCAGCGAGTGCCGAGTTCACGGCCAGCCCGCCGCCCGTGGTCGTGACGACAGTATTGCTAGTGATCGTATTGGCCGCGCCGACAGATGCTCCTCCGCCTTGAATACCAGAGCCGCCGGCTCCGATCTGCACGTAGTTGCGCGTTCCCGAGGCACTGCCGGCCATCGTGACGCCGCCGCCCGTCGTGGTGACCGCGACATCACCCGTGATGCTCCCGAGAGCCGAAGTGGGAGTGGCGACACCTGTCGCGCCGCCGCCTGCACCGATTTGCACGTAGGCTCCATTTCCGGAACTTGCCGTCATCGAAAGCGAAGAACCGCTAACGGTGGTCGACGAGGTGATCGTGTTTGTCCCTGCCGAACCATTGACTCCGGCCCCACCGGCACCGATCTGGCTAAAACCCGAGGCCCCCGTGCCCGAGGCCATGCTGATGGCGCCTGACATGGTCACGGCTACGTTTCCAGTGATCGATCCGAGGAAGAGGTTGCCGCCGCCCGTCGCTCCGCCACCCGCCCCGATCTGGGTGTAGGCGCTCGTATTGCTCCCACCCGCCATCGTGAGGGTAGTCCCGGTCACGGTCGTTGCGGAATTGGTCATCACTCCATCCACTCCGGAACCGCCCGCACCGATGCGGGCGTAGGCATTGGACTGGGCACCGGCAGTGAGGGCCACGGCACCGGCCGAGTTCACCGTCGTAGTGCCGGACATAGCGCCGTCAGCAACGATACCGCCGTTGCCGATCTGGGCAAAGGCCTGCGCGTTAGCAGGTGCGGCACTCACTGTGACGCCACCCGATGTGGTCGTCACAAGAACGTTCCCGGTGAGCGCGCCACCCGAGAAACTGCTGTTGCTCTGATCCATGCCGCCGCCCAGGCCGATGAGCACATTTGATCCGGTGCCGGTTCCCGTCGTCATGGAGAGGCTCGATCCGCTGACCGTAGTGTTGCCCGACTTGATGGAATTGCTGCCCGTGCCACCATTCCCGATTTGGGAGTAGCGGTTCTGCCCCCCGCCGCCGGTCATCGTGATCGCTCCGTTGGCCGTCACTCCAACGTTGCCGGCAAGCGAGGTCACATCGACCTGCATGCCGCCCGCACCGATCTGGGTGTAGGCCGCATTGGCGGAATCCATCGTGATACCGCCGCCGGTCGTCGTCACCGTGGTGTTGCTCACGATGGTGCCGCCCGCGCCAACGCTGCTGCGACCACCGGCCCCGATCTGCACAAAATTGTCTACTGCCACTCCGGATGCGCCCATCGTGACGGCCCCTACGGTCGTCGTCACCGAGACGTCGCCGGTGATGCCGCCCGAGGCGTTGTCATTGGTCCCCTGCGCGAGATTGCCGCCATTGCCGACGAGCACGCTCGATCCGGCACCGGTGCCGCCGGTCAGAGTCGCGCTCGTGCCGGAAACGGTAACGCCGCCACTCTTCACACCATCACTACCCGATCCACCGACGCCGATCTGCACGTAGCTGTCGCCCTCGGAGCCACCGCTGAGCTGGATGGCGCCACCGATCGAAGCGCTGATGGCTCCCGCGACAGCTCCGTCCACGTTGAGCCCGCCCGCACCGAGTTGGGCGAACGAACCTGCGCCATTGCCGCCGACCATTGTCAGATTTCCACCCGTGGTAGTAAGCGAGGTCGTCCCGGCAACTGCGCCCGCATGATTGAGACCGCCGGCGCCGATATGGGCGAAGGCATTCTGCCCGGCACCTGCAGTGAGCGCCACATTGCCCGAACCACTCAAGGTGACAGCACTGTTGATCGCACCCTGGCCACCGATGCCGCCACTACCGATCCGGGTGTAGGCACCCGTGCCCGAACCAGAGCTGAGCGAGACTCCGCTGAAGTCCGTGATCGTGACGTTGCCATTCCGCGTGTAGTTGCCCGTGCCGCCACCGTTGCCGATCATCGCAAAAGATCCGAGGCCACCGCCATTCAAAGCAACGGCACCGGGCTCACAGAAAGAGACGCTGATCGTCGCGGCACTGGTGACGTTGTTGGCAAAGGCCCCCGAACCGGTCCCGTGACCGATCTGGACGAAGGCGTTGTTCGCCGCTCCCGCGACGAGATTCAGGCCGCCCTGTTTTGCCTGGACGTCGATAGTGCCGGTGATGTCCCCGCTGCCATCGGCGCGGAAACCGATCTGGGTCGATCCGCCTGCGGCAGTGTTGCTGCCAACGACATTGATCTGGTGGCCGCGCAGGATCGTCTGGCCCTGGCGACTGCCCACCGCAAAGGGCCCGGCCTGCGTGGCACTGCCAATCGTGAGGACACCATTGTTATTCCCGAAACGATCACAATCATTGAAACTGATCGACCCGGGGATGATCTCGGGATCGCAGGGACCGTTGTTGTAGTTGATCGAGGAAAGATCCTGAACTCCATCCCAGCCGGCGACGAGGGCGACGAGACCGGTGCCGGCATTCTGGAAGCTGCGCTCGAAGTTCAGATCGCCCGTCGAGAGGATGATGAAGCTGAAGCTGTGGTTCACGAACTCGGCGGTGGGCACGAGCGGGTTGTTCAAGGTGAGGTTCCCGGTGTTCGTGATGACGATGTTCCCCGTGCCGAAATTGCCGGCAATGATAGTGGACTCGTTCTCGCGGGCATTTGCCGCCGCGTTGCCGATCGAGGTGCCATTGACCACATACTGGTAACCGTCGCCGCCGAGATAATTCGTGCCATTGAGCCCCCCACCGTCATTGGTGCGGTGGATCAAGTGGACGTTGCTGTTCGCCCCCGTGCCGGCGTTGAGGATGGCATCTCCATCAACAAAAGTCTGGATGCCGCCCTGACGCGTACCGCCGGTGGTGCCACTGCCGAAGGCTCCGTAGGCGCCGTCGCCATCGCCATGGCTGATCATCGCGTAGGTTCCGGCGCCACTGCCGCCGCTCATGACGAGATCTCCACCTTTGTCCGCAACGGTGTAGACCCGGCCCGAGAGATTGCCCGAAGCGTTGGTGCCGCCATGTCCGATCTGGACATACTGGTCGGTCCCGGCGCCGCCGTTCATCGTGATGCCGCCGGCATCGACATAGCCGCTTACGACGGTGATGGCACCGCTGTGATTCCCGGCCGCGTTGTAGCCGCCATGACCGATCTGGCCATAGGCACGCGTTCCCGCTCCCTGAAGACCGTTGTTGAAGGTGATGGTGCCGTCTGCGGTCACACAGATGTCTCCCAGGTGGGTGCCCACCGCACCACTGCCGCCCTGTCCGATCTGCGCATAGGCGTCCGTGCCGCCACCGGCGTTGAGGAGGATGTTACCAGCGATGCCGACCTTGATCTCGCCGTCTGCGAGGCTCGAGCCGTGATTGCCGGTGACACCCACGCCGCCGTGGCCGATCTGGGTGAATGCATTGAGTCCCGCTCCGGAAACGAGCGAGAGATTTCCGTTTGAGGTGGTCACATTGATCGCCCCGTCACGGCTGCCTGCGACAAGCGAACCACCGTGGCCGATCTGGCTGAAGGAATGGTCGCCTCCGCCGCTGATAGAAACGGGACCGCCGAGCGTCACGTCGATCGTTCCGGTCTGGACACCGCCCGAGGAATAGCCGCCGTGACCGACCTTGGCGAAGGCCCGGGTCTGATTGCCGGCAGCGAGGGCAAGCGAAGCGTTCGGCGCGTCGATGACGATATTGCCGGTGAATGCTCCGCCGGATGCGTCTCCTCCGTGTCCGATTTGGGCGAAGTTGGAGTTTGCGACCACCGCGGTGTTGGGTCCGCCGACGTTGATCTGGGTTCCCAGGGCACTGATCGTGATATCTCCGATCTTAGCGCCCGAGGCTCCCGTTCCGCCATGGCCGATCTGGGCGAAGGCCGATCCCTGACCGGTGGAACTGCTTCCCGCCTGCACCGAGACATTGCCCGCGGTGGTGACGTCGATGTCGCCGGTGAGCGTTCCCGCCCCCGCACCGACGCCGCCGTGACCAAGTTGGGCGGAGGTCGATTTGCTCGTGCCTCCCTGAAGCGTGACGCTCGCCGACTGGCCCACGATAATGTCTCCGGTGCGATTGCCGGTGGCCGCGGAGACCCCGCCGTGACCGATCTGGGCATAATTGTCGAAGCCGCCGGCTGCGATGATGGTGAGGGCCCCGCCGCCGCCGACGGCGGCACCGAGACCACCGTTGGCGAGCGGATCGTAGTTGATAAAGAGATCGCCGCCGTAGCTGCCGGTTGCCTGGAATCCGCCGTGGCCGATATGCGCGGCACCGGCTCCCGATGTCACCGCGAGAGCTTCGCCGATGACAATGATGTCACCACTATGGCTCCCGTCGTTGTAACGGCCACCGTGACCAATCTGCCCGTAGGCAGAACCGCCGGCCCCGGTCAGAACACTCACGTTGCCGACCGCACCGCCCCGGTCAGCCCGCACCGAGATGGAACCGGAGAGAGCTTTGACATTCCCGGCGGGGACAGTAGGAGCAGTGCCTCCATGCCCGATGTGGGAATAGGCGCCTGCCGCCGCACCGCCGCGAACCAGCACTCCGCCGTCTTTCATTTCGACCCAGATGTTTCCCGTAGCCGGATCACCGGCCACATCCGTGGTGTAGCCGAGTTGGGCGAACTCTCCGGTGCCATCACCGCCGACAAGACGGAGTCCATAGCCGAGTGCATTGGTTTCGCCCGCTTTGCTACCCACCGTGATACTGTTCGGAGTCGCATCAATCGAGATCTCCCCGGCGGCGCTTGAAAACTCGCCCGAACTGATCGCAAATCCATTGGCATTGCCGAACTGGAGCCCGTCACCCCGGACGAGGGAAAAGTCGATGTAGCCAGTGGGAAGATTGCCGTTCCAGAGGTGATCGATCTGCTGGTAATCGAGATTGGTCCCCGAGATCCCCCCGGTGCGGGAAGGATCATCGACGATGCTGGCGGCGCCAAGGTTGGCCCCGGCGACCAGGTTCACAGAGCCCGCGCCCGGACCGGCGATGCGGCGGTTCACGTCGATGTCGCCCGCCGCGAGGAAGGTGACGCTGTTGCCGACCGACGCGGGTGCCGCGTACGAGGTCGTCGCATCGATGACCGTGTCGATGATGAGGTTGCCTCCGGAAAACGCGAAGTTCGCGTCTTTCAAATTCGGGGTGATGAAGCGCTCGCGGAAGTTGTCCGTGATCGTGATCGTGCCGCCGTTGAGCAACGTGCCGTTGTTCATGTAGCTCAATCCGCTGCGCCCGATCACCTCGTATCCGCCACCGAGGTTGACGGTGGCCGCATTGACGATGTCCTGCGTCGCAAAGGGGTCGTCATTGGTGGCGACCATGTCGAAGCTGTGCCCGATCCAGGCGGTACGGTTGGTGTTACGGTCGAGGGTGATGTGGTCGGCGATGACATGGATGCGGCCCTGACGCGAACCTCCCGAGTTTACGGTATTGTTATCCTGATCGTCGCCGTGGCCGATGAGGGCGTAGGACTCACTGCCGCTGCCTGCTTTCAGGCGCAGGTCACCTCCCTGAGAGATAACATGGATGTCGCCGCTGAGATTGGCGACGGCGTTCTCATCCCAGCCGCCATGGCCGATCTGGGAAAAACCGCGGGCACCCGAGCCGGCGAGCAGGTTGATGTCGCGGGAGGCCGAGACTCCGATATTGCCGCTGTGGTTTCCGGTAGTGCTCCGCCCGCCGTGACCGATCGTGGCCCAGTTGTCTGACCACTGCCCGCCGAGCAGATTGATCTCGCCGGTCCCGCCAGCGAGGAAGGCGATCGTGTCGGGGGTCGCATCGCCGTTGAAATCGCCGAGATCATTGAAGATTCCCGTTCCGAGGCTGGTGAAGAGGTCACCCGAGCCGGCACTGACCTTGATGTTGCCCGAGTGAGCACCGTCGGCGTCCCAGCCGCCATGCCCAATCTGGGCGTATTCGCGGTCACGGTTCGGTCCGGCGATGAGATCGATTCCCTGCGCCACGCGAATCGTGATATCACCGGAGTTGGCTCCTTTGGTGGAGCGCCCGCCGTGACCGATGAACGAGTAGCTATCATCGTCAGCACCACCCAGCAGGGTGAGAGCGCCCGTTCTCGAGGCTACCGAAATATTTCCTTTGTTCCCATTGATCAAATCAGAGTCGTTGGGATTGTCCGCATCGTAGCCGCCATTACCCAGCTGGGCCAACGCACGGGTCTGATCCCCATGTTCGAAAGACACCCAGAGGTTGATCGTTCCCGCATCGCCCTGCAGAGGGTTCTGGGCATTAGGCGAGGCGGTAGCACCGGGGTTGACATCCTGGTTGAAAGTAACAGTCGAGGTTCCCTCACCTGCGTAAACGACGGCACCGACAACCGTCCCGGCCGTGATCGTCCTGAGTCCGCCTCCGTCTTGAAAATCAGCGGTGATGTCGGCATCGGCCGTCAGGGTCCCGTTTCCATCAGGGTCGGAAAGGCTCCCGATGATCACTCCCGTGTCGAGGCGGATTGCGATGGAAAGACTGCCCGGAACTACCCTCGTAAACATGAGGTTAAAGTTGGCTCCGTCACCAAGATTGGCGGCCCGGTCCTGGTTGATGGTGAGGTTGTTCGCATCGGTGCGGGCATCGTGACCATAGTCGGTCATCCTCCCGGAACCGAGTGCCGGGACGCCGGCGTATCGACTGCCCGCACGGAAGCTGACATTTCTCTCGGCAAAAACACGGATGTCCGCCGCATGATCCCCCCGGGCATTGTAGCCTCCCATCCCGAGATGGACGTAGGAGGAAGGCGACCCATCCTCTGCGGTAAAGGTGATGTCACGCCCCGCCATCACGGTGATGGTATTGAGCGGATTCCCGGAAGCGTCACGCAATCCGAAATTGCCCTCGGTCCCGCGACCGCCATGGCCGAGTTGAGCGTAGTTGGACATATCGGCCCATTCGTTGGCCGATGTACCGCCAGAGGCAAAGAGGATGTCGCCGTCCCCTTTGGAGCCCACGACGAGATTCGAAGAGATTCCGGCCTGGACCGTGATACTCCCGTAGTGGTTCCCGTGGGTAGACTGACCGCCGTGACCGAGGAGAGCGTAGTTCACGTTCCCGCGTCCCGCACCCGCACTGGGCTCAAAGGCACGGGTCGTGTCTCCGGCGAGGAAGTTGATGCTGCCATCTCTCGCCACGACGCGGATGTTCCCGCTGTGACCGATGGGATTGCCCATCGCATCGAAGAGTCCAGTGACGACAGTGTTGTCCTGCGAGGTATCGGCCTCATTCCCGCCGTGACCGAGCTGGGTGTAGTTGCGACCATCCTCGTTCGTGAACAGAAATGTGCTCGCGTAGGTCCCGGCGACGAAGGTGATATCCCCGTTCACCTCCACGTCAATGTCTCCCTGGAAGCCGACGGCATTGACACCAGTGCCAAAACTGCGCGACCCGAAGCCGCCGTGACCGAGCTGACTGTAGTTCTCATCCCAGTTGCCGGACTTGAAGTAAAGTCCGTAACCGGCCTGCGGACCACTCGCGAATTCACCGGCGCGCAGGGTGATGTTGCCCTGGTGGCTGCCATCCGACTCGACCCCGCCGTGCCCGATCTGGGCCCACGAGTCGTTGTTGTTCCCGGCATTGTCGCCGAGCCCGCCAACGTCGTCAATCGAGGCGATAAAGCGGATCCCGCCTGTCGCGGTGATATCGATGTCCCCCGTATGACTGTCCCGCGAAACATAACCGCCGTGTCCGATCTGGACATACGTGGCAAAGTCGCGCCCCGCGAGGAACTCGATGTTGCCGCCACTGTTCACGGTAATTGCGCCGGTGTTTCCGGCCTGCATGATTTCACCGGGAATCGCGGCCGTGATCGGATTGCGCATCGCTTCACGGTATTGGCCGCTGCCCCTATAAGAGTTGTAGCCACCGTGACCGATCTGCGCGAACCCGGCATTCGCCCCGTTGACCGAATCGGCTCCGCGGAAGAGGATGTCTCCCGCCGTGGTGACATCGATGGCGCCGTTGTAGGTGCCGCCGGACTCCCATCCACCATGGCCGAGCAGGGCAAATCCGGCATTGTGATTGGTGTTCACATTCGGTGCGAGTGCCGTTCCCTGCAGAGCCCGGAACTCGAGTCCGCCGCCGCTCTCGACGGTGATGTCGCCCTCGGCATCGGCAAAAGCGCGCCAACCCCCGTGGCCGAGTTGCACAGAGGAATCTGTCCCGTTGATGCCGAGAGTGCCCTCTGCCTCGTCCGGAGCAATGAAACGAATGTCGGCTCCGGCACCGGTGGTGCGGACGGTGATGTCCCCCATGAAGGCGCCCAGCGCCGCGAGCGGACCGAACGCGAGCCCGTCGCTGTTCGTGGTGAAAGGCGTGAGCGGATGCATCCCCGGATTGTCCGCGTTCGCAACACCGGTCAAGGGATTGATGTAGCCGGTCGTCGGCTGGAGCTTTGCATAAAGATTGCCATCGATATCGTGCGCATCGCGGAAGCTCGACTGCCGTCCCCCGTGGCCGACCTGGGCAAAATTGGCTGCGGTCGTATTGGTCGCCGTCCGCCCCGTGGCCATCACGTTGATGCCGGTGGCCGCCTGCACGAGGATATCACTGTCGGCCCGGTTGTCATTGCCATCTCCTCCGTGGTTGCCGAAGCTCTGGGTGCCGCCGTGCCCGATCTGGGCGTGGGCGCTGGTCGCCTGCCCCCCTTGCAGAAGAATCGCGCCGCCGCCGCTCACCACACTGATGGCCCCGCTGTGACCGTCTCCGAACTGGCTGTTCGGGTCGGGGTTGGCGTGGATATTAAACCCACCGTGGCCGACCTGGGTGAAGGCCCGATCGCCGTTCCGGTTGCCGCCGATGAAGGCAATGTCGCC
>JBDNIL010000470.1:0-4262 GCA_041688355.1 Verrucomicrobiales bacterium
CAGGCGGCGGGGAGGACGGCTTTTAGGCTCCAGCTTCCGTGCTGGCTCGGGTGGTAGAAATGGTCTTTGGCGACGGGCTTGAGGTCGACGAGCCGCTCGGCGAGGGCGAGGAGCGGACCCGCGAGGTCGGGGAAACGCCGGGCGAGCGCGTGAATCACCGTGCGTTCAAAACTGGCGTGGTAGGCGTAGACGGGGCCGGGCGCTCCAACTTTCCCGACCAACTCCCGGGCGAGGCGCTCGGAGGGATCCTCACCGCCGAGATCGAGAAAGGCCTCGTGGTGCAGGGTTCCATCCTCATCGATCCGGTGCAGGCTGAATTGAAAAGGGATCTGTTGATAGGGCCGTGTCCCCTTCCAGATCGGCACAGGCATCATGACCGTTTCAAAGTCGAGGAACCACGCCGGAAAACCATGGGGTGCCAGCGCCGCCGCCGCTCCCGCCGCATCGAAGGAGGTCTCGCCCGAGATCGTTACCGCCCGCACCCACGCTTGTGCATCGGTCAGGAGCAACTCGGGCACCTCGCGCAGGTCAATGATCCCGAGGGCCTCAATCGCCTCCCGGCGTCCGGCGTGCAGGCTGGGGAGCGAGGAGAGCGGGTATTCGGGCACCGGCTCATCGCGGGAGCAGTAAGCGGCAAAGGGACAGTGAAAAGGATCGGAGCATTGCGGTCCCATCGGGATTTCCGGTTCGTCAGTCAGCGCGGCCACTTCCTGTGCCTCCCGGATCCATTCTTCGACTTCGTAGCCACGGCTCCCGGCCTCCGCCGTCAGATCGACTTCGCAAAAGAGCCCGCGATAGTCCCCATCGCCGCCGTAGACGAAGGTGTTGTCAATGTGGGCGATTCCCGCCGAGACGAGCGGCACGCCCATCCGGGACGCGAGAAAGACCTGGATCGCCAGATCATCGCGGTGGTAGTCCGCCACCGTGGTGCTGGACTTCACCTCGAGCATGCGCCAGCCCGGGGCGCCATGGGATTGCGCCGGCAGCATCACATCGGCAAAGGCGAGCGCTCCATCGGTGTGGAACCCGGCTTCGAAGATCGGACCCTCCCCCTTCGCAAGCATGACGGCACTGCGCCGGAAGGCCTCGTCGTAGCCGAGTTCGCCGATGTCGATGACGGTGCCGGTTTCCTCCGGATCGTAGACCTTCCGGGCAGCGTCGCCGACTTCGTGCCCGATGCGGAAGACGCCCTCGGAGCCGGAGTCGTCGCGCAGTTCAGGCTGATGAAGTTCCAGCCAGAGCCGCTTGGGGCACTGACGGTAGGCGATGAGCTTGGATTTGGAGAGGTGGCGCATGGGGTGGTATGGTCGTATGGGGAGGGGCAGCGGTTAGCGAAGAAGGCGGGCGATATCGAGAGATTCGAACCATTCCCGGTAGATCCGGAGAGAGCGGATGCGGGCGGCGTTCATGAAGCGGGCGGCCTTCTCCGGGTCGCCCACTTCTTCCCATCGCATCGAGAAGTCGCTTCGTTCCTCCAGTCCGTCGATCCGGGAATCACCGAGGTCGTTCTCAGAGATGCCGTCGGCAGGTTCGTCACGCCGAGCTCGATTTTCCTCGAGAGGCCAGGCGCGAAGGTTTCCGATAGATTCGCTCCACTGGCGGCAAGCCTCTCGAAACACTCCCTGGTTGGAATGCAGCACGGCCCCCGGCAAGATGTGGTCGTAGTCCCACGGGCGGTCGTGACCGTTGCAGACATCGATGCAGGAGGGATCGTAGCCGTCGAAGGCCCGTGCCAGGTAGTCCCGCTGTGCAAAGAGGAGAAGCGGTTTGCTGGAGAGGACACGTTCCAGCAACGGCCAGACGACGCATTCTCTTGCGCTCCGTTCCGGCGTCTCGGTTTCGAATGCCTCCACCACGGATTGCCAGCGCGTCCAACCTGACAGGTTGCCGTCGGTCGGTTCCACGGGCGACACCGCATCCGCCAGCGCTCCCGGGTCCATCAGGGTGAGCACGCTCCTCGCGTCGTTGGGATCGATCAAGGGGGCAAGCAATCCGTGAAAGGACTCGGGAATCAGTGGCGCGGCGTGAAGAACCGGAATCAAGTGGCGCACCGCCTTGTCCTGGTGAAGGCCAAACCAATGCAAGGTCGTCGCGAGGGCCAGGACCGGCTTCCGCAGGATCTCCAACGCGGCCTCGTCCAGGCCGAGATTCCTTGCCCGCTGCGCGAGATGGAGCAGTAGCAAATAAACCTCCGGAGCCGCCTGCGCGAGGTGGGATCGCAGCAGGGGAGGCAAGCCGATGTCGCCCCGGGTGTCGGGCCGGAAAAGCAGCCAGTCATCTACCAGACGAAGATTCGCGTGGAGATCGCTTTCTCTCGGCGGCACCGAGATGCCGAGATAGCGATGCACGAGGGTGCGTTTGGCCAAACTGACATCATCGCGGGCCACCGCCATGGCGCGGATCTGCGGGATGGAGGGCACCCCCGGCAAGGCGGGTTCATCCATTGCTCCCATCAAGGCGGCCCTGATCCCCAGGGTGGCGAGGCGCGAGCCGGGCATCGGCAACCAGGCGCGCCCTTCCCGGTCGGTAATTTCCGCAAAGGAGTTCTCGATGTCGGGCCAGTAGGCTTTGATCATCGAAAAGAGAAGCTCCTCCCCGCGAAGTTCGGTTCCGGCGCTGCCGAGACGCTGGTAGAGGTGCTCGATCTGATGGATGCGATCCAGATTTCCCGAGCCGTCGATGGGTTCCCCGGGAGAGGCTCCGTCCGTGGTGAGGATCTCCTGTGGCACTTGGAGCGCGAGGAGTGCGTAGCTCCCCAGCTTGCGCATCGCCGTCTCAATCTCGTCGAGGCAGGGAGAGACCGCGACTCCGTCCAAATGGTCCTTGAGCAGGGCGGCCGCCTTGAGGGCCCAGGGACGGGTGCTGACCGCCGCCTCCTCGCATTGACGTAAAATCGCCGACCAGAGAGAGCCCTCATCCGCCTCGCCCGGCACGGCCTCGATCAGCCAGGAGAAGGGCACCGGGGCGACGCTTCGATGGGGCCACGACTCCGAGAGGAGTGGTCTTTTCTTCCCCTCGTGAGATTCGACGGCCTCGCGAATCGCCGCCACCCCGATGAACGAGGCTTGATCGTCCAGCCCGTATCCCCAGGGGTGGGCGATGGTCAGGACACGGAGGACAAAACGACGGGTTGATGAGGTCTTTGGCGGGTCCGGATGCAAATCGATCCAGAGCGTCGCCACGGGCTCCTCGCCGTTCGAACGTGGCATGAGGGCATTCTGAAAAGCGAGGGCGATGGCATTGCATCGCTGCTGCCCGTCGAGCAGAAAATGGGTCACTTCCGCCTCGTTCCAACCCTCGCCGTGACGACCGCTGCGGACAGCCTGACCCTCAACTTTCTCGCAGACGACCAGTGATCCGACGGGAAACCCCCGCAGGATGGAATCCCACAGCATTTCGATCTGCCCCGGCTTCCAAACCGCTCCGCGCTGCAAGGAGGGAAGCGCGGCGATCAGACGCGGCGACCCGTCGAGCGGATTGATCTGGAGTTCGGGGAACTGCCAGGAGGCGATTTCCTCGAGGGAGAGATGATGAGGTTGGGATGTTGGGGACATTGGGTCGGGATGCGTTTTCGTGATTCTAACAACATACACATTCCTGCGACAGAATAGGTCGCGATCAATTTTGGCGTCAGTTTATCTTGGGGGGGTGGGACATCCCCGGGCCGCTTCTTCAAGAAAATTCCGGCGAGGTCGCGGCGTTTACGTATAAGAGAGAGCATGACATCCGATCACCCACTTCCTGAACCACTCGATCCCCGCGTTGACCCTCTCTTCGATTTGCCCGGACTCGCGGTGCCCGACCAGTTCTATTCGGTGGCGACCACCCCTGCCCCGCTGGCCGGGATGACTTTGCCGCCGCGTGAAACGCCGTGGGCTAGCCTTCACGAGATCGGCTTCCGCCATGTCGCCTGCCTTTGCAGTGATCACCCCCTCTACGATCCTTCTCCGCTGAATCGGCTCGTCACCGTGGAACTCTGCGACCTGGTAGAGCAGCCCTTGCCCGAAGATCCTGTGACGGAGGAGCGGGCCATCCGCCTCATCGCCCGCGCCATTGTCGGATGCCTTCAACAAGGAGAAGGCGTTATCATTCACTGCGCCGGCGGACGCGGACGAACCGGAACCGTGCTCGGCTGCGTGCTGCGTGAGCTGGGCCACCCGGCGGACGAGATCGTGGCCTTTCTGGATGGAATCCACAAACGTCGTGGGAAACCGGGCTGGCCCGAGGCGGCGTGGCAGAGGGCGGTGGTGGAGCGGGTTTCG
>JBDNIL010000471.1:0-11624 GCA_041688355.1 Verrucomicrobiales bacterium
AGGGCGGGGATGACGTGCGAGTTCTCCGGGTGGTAGTTGTCCCCGAGCCCGTAGAGATTGCAGGGCATCGCGGAGTGGAAAAGTGAGCCGTGCTGATGACGGTAGTATTCGCAGAGCTTGAGTCCCGCGATCTTGGCGATGGCGTAGGCCTCGTTGGTCGGTTCGAGCGCGCTCGTGAGGAGAGATTCCTCACGGATGGGCTGCTCGGCGAACTTGGGGTAAATGCAGGAGCTGCCGAGGAAGAGAACGCGCTCCACTCCATTCTCATAGGCCGCCTGAATCAGATTCGTGGCGATCATGAGATTGTCGTAAAGGAAGTCGGCCGGGTAGGTGCTATTCGCGTGGATCCCGCCCACCTTCGCGGCGGCGATGATCATGACATCGGGCCGGTGCTCCGCGACGAAGTCGGCCGTGGCCCGCTGATTGCGGAGATCCAGTTCCGCGCTGGTGGCAGAAAGCAGATTTTCACATCCCGCCGTGGTGAGGGCCCGGGTCAGCGCGCTTCCGACCATGCCCCGATGGCCGGCGATGTAGTATTTTTTATCTGGAGGGAGCGATGCCATAGAACCGGGATCCTAGCGTTTCAGCCACCTGAGGAGGAGCGGGATGATGCTGCGTCCCCGCTTTTGCCATTTCTGAAGAGCCTGGATACGATGGAGGACCGAGCCCGCTTCGCCTGCCTTCCCGTTGCGCTCGACGAGGCGGGCGAGACGGATCATGGACTCGAGACGCTCTTCTCCGTTTTCGAGTCGCGGCTGGAGCCTATTCTCAAAGAAATGAGTGACAATGCGCGAGACATTGAGATCGGCCCGGAAATGCTCGCGTCGATCGGTCGGGATCGTGTGCGAGGTGACCGCGCCGAGGCCTTTTAACACCGTGAGGCCCTGACTGGCGCTCCCTTTGCTGATGCCGAGACGCACGATAATGTCATCCATGGCGAGCGAGTCTATCGAGACAAAGAGCAGCCCGTAGATCTGACCGATGGACTTCTGGAGACCAAACATCTGGACGAAAGACACAAAATACTCGATCGCCTCGCGCTCCAGTTCTTCGCCCTCTCTCTCCGGGCCGACTGCCGGACCCGAGAGCCGGGCCACGCTACCGCCAGTGGTGCCGCGGCTCTCCCAGGGGGAATCGGCACCATCATCCGGAGTTTCGTTGTGTATTTTTGTCTCCAAGATCATCGGGGACTCAAACCGGAGTGTAGGTAACCCCAAATGGAGTTTGTTCAAATAAAAATGAACACGTTTTTCCCGTTACTGGAAACGGCGGGAATTTCTTTCTAAAGCCCTGATAGTATGGACTTTCAGAGAATCGCGGCCGCGACCGTGTCCTGATCTTCCGGGCTCACGTAGGGGCTCATCGGCAGGCTGATGCCAGTGGCAGCGATTTGCTCAGTGACGGGGAAATCGCCGGCCTTGTAGCCGAGATCGGCGAAAGCGGGCTGGAGATGAAGAGGGACGGAGTAATAAGGAACCGAGGGCACCCCGGCGGCACCCATTTTCTGCTGCAGCGCGTCGCGGTCGTCGCACAGAACGGTGTATTGGGCGTAGACAGAGGTGTTCCCTTCGGCAATGAAGGGTAGTTGGAGGCCCGACTCCGCGAGGCGCTCGGTGTAACCCGCCGCGACGGCCTGGCGCATCGCGATCTCTTCTTCGAAAAGATCCATCTTCGCGAGGACGATGGCGGCCTGGATCGTGTCGAGGCGACCGTTCATCCCGATGATGGGGTGGTAGTGTTTGCGCTCCTGTCCGTGGAGACGGATCCAGCGCATCCGCTCGGCTAGTTCGTCGTCGTCGGTGAAGAGGGCACCACCGTCTCCGTAGCCACCGAGCGGCTTGGAGGGGAAAAAAGAGGTGCTCCCAATGAGGGAGAGGGCACCCGACCAGCGCCCGCGATGGGTCGCCCCGAAGCTCTGCGCAGCATCCTCGATCACCGGAATCCCGCCGGCCTCGGCGGCGATGCGATTGATCTCGGTCATGTCGCTGGTCTGGCCATAGATCCCCACCGGCATGATCGCTTTGGTCTTTTCCGTGATCGCCGCGGCGACCCGGGCCGGGTTCATGTTCCAGGTGTCGGGCTCGATATCGACGAAGACGGTCGTTGCCCCGACCAGCGCGATGACTTCGGCCGTGGAGATCCAGGTGTAGGGAACGGTGATGACCTCATCGCCGGGGCCGATCCCGAGGGCCATGAGCGCGATCATGAGCGAGTCCGTTCCCGACGACACCCCGATGGCGTGGCGGCAGCCAAGAAAGTCGCAGAGGCGCGCCTCGAGTTCCCCCACTTCGGGGCCCATGACATACTGGCCGTGATCCAGCACCGTCGCGATCCGCTGATCGATGATGGCGCGGATGCGTTTCTGCTGACTCTTCAGGTCGATGAAATCCATGGAAAATTCGGTGGGAGGGGGAGGCTCGTTTTCGCGCCAAGTCTACGCCGGTGAGCCTGCTCCGCCACCGATTTTCCGAGCGCGCTACCCCTTGAGAACCGGTTCCGTGCCCTCCTGAACAAAGGCGAGAAACTTCTCCCGCTGGGCGGTATGATGCGGCGCGAGGTGCTCCCCGGCGGCATCAAAGAGGGCTTCGAGGCGTTTGTCCCAGCTCACCGGCTCCCGCTCAATCGTGCCTCGGGAGGCGGACCATTGGAAGCGTTTCCAATCGAGCATCCAGGCGACGAGGGCGGGGAAAAATTTGCCTTTTAGCAGAGCAAAAACCCGCCGCCACGAGTCTTCGCCCGGCCCCGTGAGAAAAGACTCTGCAGGCCGCTCGACCCGGATTTTCACCTCCCAGGGTGGCCAGGACTCGATCGCTTCCCCGAGGAGACGATCCCAGCCGGGATGGGCCACGCCCTGCTCGATGTGCAGCTCGACCTGCCAGGGCGAGACGAGAGCGAGGTCGAAGCCGGCGCTGTCAAACTGCGCGAGGGCCCGGTGGAGTTTGCCGGTGAGGAAGAATAGGTCGGCCCGCGAAACCCCGTCGAGACTGGTCATGAGCGAGGGAAGCGGCAGCCCCGTAACGCGGTCGCCGAAGAGCACCGTGAAGTCCTCGTCACAATAGACGGAGCGCAGGCGGATGCCGTTGTGATGGGCTTTCAAAAAGGGATGCGAGAGCCGCCGGTTGACCGGATCGACGAGGGAAACGTCGACCCACCGCTCGGGCGGGAGGAGGTAGCCGAGGCGGTCCACTCCGCCCTTCCCCGAAGTGCCCTCGAGAACAAAGGCGGAAAAACAAGGGCGGCGGTCCGGGTTCCCGCTCGGGACGGGCAGTTTGTCAGGGTGCGCCGTTCGCGCCTTTTCGATGAGAAGCCGACTGAGCGGGCCGAGCGGAAATTCCTCGCGTCGCACGAAGGGCACGAGCCGTCCGCTTCCCTTTGCCGCCGCGCCAGGGTCCTGCCGGAAGACTTCCTCAATCCGCCGGAGACGCTCTTCGAGGGCGCAGTCTTTCCCGCTCTCGAGTTCCTTGAAAAGCGGGCGAAAGACCTTTGCTGAAGTCGCCTCCACTTCCGCGAAGGCAGTCTTCCCGCCCTGCTTCACATAGGCATGGACACGCGCCATCTTCTCGGTCCACTTGCGGGCAAGATGGTAGTCGCTGAGCGGCTCCTCTTCGCGCAGGAGACAATAGGCGGGGCAGAAGCGCACCGTGAGGAGGACTCCATCGGCAGCCACAACATGGAAATCCTCGAGCTCCACATTGGAAAGGAGGCGCGGGGCCACGACAAGAGCACGGAGCGCGGCGGTGACCTCCGTGATGAGAGGGAAAATGGCTGACTCTGACAGGTCGCGGCGGCGCGAGAGGTAGTCCGGCAATGCCTCGCCCTCGATCACCGGGCAGAGCAGGGCGAGTCTGTCGCCACCGGGCTCTTCGAGCGACACCGAGCGCCCCGCGACGACTGCGCCTTTCAAGCCGACAAGCTGCTCGTGCCGCTGCCGCACCGAGCTGAGGTAACCCCGGGGCATTTCCGCAGCGGCGACCGTTTCGAAGATGAGCGAAAAGGTTTCCTCATCGCCGCGAAAACCGAGGGAGACGTCCCAGAACGCCGGGAGGTCACGACCGCGCCCGGGTTGTCGCCCCACTGATTCGAGGACTAGATAGGGCTGGCCGGGCGCGTCGGACATGGAAATTCAAAATTCCAGGATACCTTGAAATCGTGAGAATTCCCACTGGAATTATACCGACCTAACATCGTCCCCCGCACCGGGGCGATAGCACTTACTGGCCCTGCCAGTTCGTGATGTATTTAGCCGACTCATCCGCATTGTCCGGATTCGCATCAGTAATGGACCAGATATCGTAAGTCGGATTGCGGGTCTTACGCCTTTCGTTGGGGCCGAGATTGGGGACCTGGGCGAGGTAGCGGATGGGGTTGCTGTAGGAATCAATCACCATGTATTGCCCACCGATCGACATGGCACGGGGCTCCCGGGCTTCGCGATTGGTAAAGTAATCAATCTTGGGCACATAGACTTCTTCGTTTTTCTCAAAATCCACTTCTCCATTGAGATCCCAGTCACCCGAGAGATGTTTGTAGAGTATCGAAGCGCCCTCGATCCCCGCCCTGTCGCGTTCACTGTGGCCGTCACCGGTGGGTTCGTTGAGCGGGTAGCTGCCATTGTCGATCTGGTACTTCGAGAGCCCGCTCTCCAACTCGGCGATGAAAGTCTCGACTTTCCCCCGATTGATCCGGCTCTGGATACCGGGAAGGGAACCAATGAGCAGGCCGGCGAGGATCACCATGATCCCCACCACGACCATGAGCTCGATCATGCTGAAGCCGCCGTTCCGGCGGGAGGCTGGATGTGATTTCATGTCTCGACTGTATCAGAGAGAGGGACAAAACGTCAATACAATGTAAACACTGAATTTCCAGATTTGTCCCTTCCTGGTGAATTTCTTAGCCGGCCTGGTTGTTCATCTCGGTGATGATCGTGATCATGGGCATGAAGAGCGCGATAACGATCGTTCCCACGATAGCAGCGAGGAAGACGATCATGATGGGCTCGATCATCGAGGTCATCGCGTCGACAGCGTTGTCCACTTCATCGTCGTACACATCGGCAATCTTGAGAAGCATGTCGGGGAGCTGACCCGTTTCTTCACCGACGTCCACCATACTGATGACCATGGGAGGGAAAATGCGGCTCGCCTCGAGCGGAGCGACGACGGACTCCCCTTCGCGGACCGCTTCGTGAACCTTCTCGATCGCGTTGGCGATGACGACGTTCCCTGCGGTGTCGCGGGTGATGTTGAGCGCCTGGAGGATGGGCACGCCGCTCGTCACGAGGGTGCCGAGGGTTCTCGTGAAACGGGAAATGCCGCCCTTGAGCTGCACCGGACCAAAGACCGGGATGAAGAGTTTCATCCGGTCAATCGCGCCGCGGCCGACTTTCGTCATCGCGAAAACCTTCCAGCCGCCGTAGAGGACGGCAAGGCCGATCGCGATGATGAGCCACGAGTCCTGCACAAAGCGACTGATCCCGATGACGAACTGAGTGATCCCCGGAAGAGGTTTATCACCAAGCATCTCGGCGAAGATCTTTTCGAATCGGGGCACGATCACCGCCATCAGGAAAATAAGGATGGCGACCGCGATGACGATAACGATGATGGGATAGACCATCGCCGCGACGATGCGGTTTTTCAGCTTCTGGGCCTTCTCCTGGTACTCGGCGAGACGGACGAGGACGAGCTCGAGGACCCCGCCTAGCTCACCGGCCTTGACCATGTTGACGTAGAGTTTATCGAATACCTTCGGGTGCTGCCCGAGGCTTTCCGAGAAAGTGGAGCCCCCCGCGACGGAGTCGGCGAGGTGGTTGATCGTGCCAGCCATGACGCGGTTTTTTTCCTGCTTGCCGAGCACGGAGAGACCGCGCAGGAGCGGGAGACCCGCATCCACGAGAGTGGCGAGCTGGCGGGTGAAAATCATGAGGACCTTGCCATTGACGCGACCGCCCGTCGTCATCCCCTTCTTCGCTTTGGTGCTGGCTTTCGCGCGCTTTCTCGAGGCGCTGGAGACACCGCCCTTGCCGGCGGCCACCACCTGGGTGGGGTAGAGCCCGCTCTTGCGAAGCTGACTGATTGCGTCCGCCTCATCGTTTGCCTTGATCGACCCCGTCGTCTCCGACCCCTTCGCATCCAAGGCAATGTATTCAAAGTTTGCCATAGTATTTTCTTATCGTGTTTTCGTTGGAAATTTTGCTGAGATTAGCTCTTCTCCGTCCTCTCTGTCGATGGAAAAAACGGGAGTCTTCGCATCAGGTGTATTTGAGGACCTCTTCAATCGTGGTGACCCCTTCGAAGATGTTGCGGAGTCCGTCCTCGCGCAGCGTCCGCATCCCGAGTTCCTGGGCTTTTTGCTTGAGCACCACCGTCGCGGCCCGCTGGGCGATGAGATCGCGGATCGGGTTCGACATGTCGAGCAGCTCAAAGAGACCCTGACGCCCTTTGTAGCCGGTGTCATTGCACGCGTCACAACCCTGTCCGGTGAAGAACTCTTGTCCGCCGGTATCGGCAGCAGAGAGTCCGAGCTGTTTCAGGACAGCGGCCGAGGGCTTGTAAGCGACCCGGCAGGCGGGACAGATCCGGCGCAGGAGACGCTGCCCGAGCACTCCCTCGAGCGTCGCCGCGACGAGGAAAGGTTCGCACCCCATGTCGATGAGACGGGTCACCGCACCGGGGGCGTCGTTGGTGTGCAGGGTCGAAAGGACCAAGTGCCCGGTGAGGGACGCCTGGATCGCGATCTGGGCGGTCTCGAGGTCACGCATCTCGCCCACGAGAATACGGTCGGGATCCTGACGAAGGAAGGCGCGGAGAACCCGCCCGAAATTCAGCCCGATCGCTTCGTTGATGGGGACCTGCATGATCCCGTCCATTTCATACTCGACGGGATCCTCGGCCGTGAGCAGTTTGGAGTCCTCGGTATTGATGCGGCGGAGACAGGCGTAGAGGGTCGTCGTTTTCCCCGCCCCGGTCGGCCCGGTGCAGATGAAAATGCCGTTCGGTTTCTCGATCGTGTCGATGATGTACTCGTAGGTCTCCGCCGGGAGATTGAGCATCTCGAGGTTGAGGTTGATGTTCGACCGATCGAGCACCCGGAGCACGACACTCTCTCCGAAAATGGTCGGCAGGGTCGAAACCCGCATATCGATGGGCTGACCGTTGATCTCCTTGGTGATCCGTCCATCCTGCGGCAGACGAGTCTCCGCGATGTTGAGCGAAGACATGACCTTGATTCGCGAGACGATCGCCTGCTTCAAGTGCTGCGGCGGCGGCGCCATCTCGTAGAGGGCACCGTCAACACGGTATCGGATTTTGAAATCGTCTTCGAAAGGCTCGAAGTGAACATCCGAAGCCTTTTCCTTGATCGCCTGGTAAAGGACGAGATCGACGTATCGGATGATGGGGGCTGAGTTCGACTCTTCTTCGAGATCATCGGCCGAGAGCGACGCCACTTCGGCGCGGATCGCAGCGAGGGCGTCACTTTCCCCGGCACCGCCGGCAGCCGCGGCTTCTGCGCCGGCAGTTCCGCCGTAGTAGAACTTCTGGATCAGCTCTGCAATCTGCTCCGGCGGAGCTACCGCCGGGACGATTTGCTGATTGAGCGAAAAGCCGAGTTCCTCAAGATTCTGGGGATCGAGCGGATTGGCGATGGCAACCTGCAGACCCTGGTCGAGGAACTGGATGGGGAAGCACTGGTACAACTTCGCGGTCCCTCCCGGCACGGCGCGGAGGACCTGCGGGGCCGGTTCGAAATCGGTGAGGTCATAAAATTCCCCGCCGATGTCCTGCGCGACCAACTGGAAGAGCTGGTCCCGCTGCAACAGGCCCATTTCTTCCACCGCGTAGGTGATATCGTGTTCACTGCCGTAGGCCGCCGCGATGTATTCCTCTCTCTGGGAATCATCGATCAGACCCCTGGAAATAAGCAGATCGATTACACTTTCAACCGTCATATAAGCTCAAAAAAAGTAAAAATTCGTTTCCCTGTCCTGATCAGTCATTGTCCGCCATGGTGACCCGAATCACTTCGGAGGCGGTCGTCATGCCCGAGAGCACCTTACGCACCCCGTCCTCACGCAGAGTCCGCATGCCGAGCTCCCGCGCCCGCTTGCGCAACCCGCTGGTGGACTCGTCGCCATTGATGAGCAGTCGCACCTCTTCGTCAATGTTGAAGATCTCGAAGCAGCCCTTCCGCCCCTTGTAGCCGGTCATGCGGCAGGTCCGGCAACCGGCACCCTGACGAATATCCGCTTTGGCGAGCTGCTCCTCAGTGAGATGCAGGGCGCGGACATCTTTCAGCGAGATCTCCCCCGGCTGGCCACAATCCTTGCAGATGAATCGCACGAGACGCTGGGCCATGATGGAGCGCACCGCACTGGCGATGAGGAATTTCTTCACCCCGATGTCAGCAAGACGAGCCACTGCCGAGGGCGCATCATTCGTGTGCAGGGTGCTGAAAACCAAGTGACCGGTAAGGCTCGCGTTGATCGCGATCGAGGCCGTCTCGAGATCTCGAATTTCCCCGATCATGATGATGTTCGGCGCCTGGCGGAGAATCGCTCGCAGGGCCGCCGCGAAAGACATCCCGATGGACTCCTTCACCTGGACCTGGTTGATCCCGGAGAGCAGATACTCGACCGGATCCTCCACCGTGATGATCTTGCGGTCCGGCTTGTTAATGGAGTTGAGACAGGCGTAAAGGGTCGTCGTTTTCCCCGAACCGGTCGGGCCGGTCACGAGAATGATGCCATCGGGGAGGCGGATGAGCTCCTCGAAAGTCGCCTGGTCATCACTGAAGAATCCGAGCTGGGGCAGACCGATCGTGAGCGAGCTCTTGTCGAGAATCCGCATGACGATGCTCTCACCGCAGCTCGTCGGCACGGTCGAAACACGAAGATCGAGGTCACCGGCACCGAACTTTGCCTGGATACGGCCATCCTGAGGGAGTCGCTTTTCCGAGATCGCCATCGACCCGGTCATGATCTTGATCCGGCTGACGATGGAGGGGAGGAGCCGGAGCGGGTGGCTCTGCACCTTGTGAAGGGAACCATCGATGCGGTATCGGACCCGCACCTCATGCTCCATCGGCTCGATGTGAATGTCAGAGGCACGGTTCTGATAGGCTTCCTGGAGGATCTGGTAGACCATCTTGATGATGGGGGCGTCGCCGCCCTCACCCGATGAGCCTTCGGTCACCGCGATGGCATCGGCGTCGAGCCTGCTGATCTGCTCGGCGTCGAGCTGCGAGGCGTAAAAGTCGAGCTGGCGCTGCTTGATCGCACTGTCGGAGGCGACAACAAATTCCGGCTCCACCGAGAGGACGTGGCGAACCGAGTCGAGCGAGTCGAAATCGAGCGGATCGGTCACCGCGATGACGAGAGATCCATGACCCTCGGCGACAGGCACGATGCGGAAACGGACCGCCACATCGGCAGGGACACGCGAGGCGACGGCCGGGTTCACATCGAGACGCTTCAGATCGATATAATCCATCCCCGCGTTTTCCGCGAGGGTCTGGGCGATCACCTCGTCGGTGAGAAGATTCAACGAGAGGAGCGCCTGGATCGTCGTTTCCTGCGACTTCTTCTTGTGTTTTGCATCTTCGAGAGCCGCCGGGGTGACCAGTTGGGCTTCCTGCAAAAGTTCCAGGAGATAGGGTTCGTTCGTGTACAAGACTAGAAGGGGAGTTTACAGGTGATTAGATCCACGGGAAATTGCGAGCCAGCGCGACCGAAACGAAGCCATCTCACGACGCCCGGGGCGGAGAACCTAGAGGAATTGAAGAGGGACGGGAAGCAAAAAAGAGTGAAATCAGCAATTTTCACCCAGCCGCCACTATTTTTCACCCAGCCGCCACTATTCCAACCGAAAAGCATACCGCCCCGACGCCACCTCCACCACCGGAGGCAGGCCGACGTTTTCAAAAAAATCGTAGCCCTCTTTCAGATTCACCCAGAAATCGAGACACGACGGATTCCCCTTCCAGGCCTGCTCCATGCGCTTGTCAGTCATGCGAAAAGGAAAGATATTGATGCGCAGGATCTTCTGACCGCCCTCAAGACCCGCCTCGGCCACGGCGTAGGCCTCCTCCATATCCTGCGGCGACAGGGCAAAGGCACCCGCCGAAGTCGCTCCACCGTGGATCATGAGGTCGCTGCCCGTGTATCCGCAGTCTGCATCGTAGGAGTTCGGAAAACCGAGATCGATTCCGAGGTGATGCCGGGTCTCGGGCCTCATATTTCCCGAAGAGGCAAAATAGAAGCCCTCGGGCGCCTGACCGTCGCCCTCACGCAGCTTCGGCCCGGGTTTGCCCGCACAGTGAGTGAGGCGGAAGACCTTGAAGAGAATGTAGTACGGCTCGTGCCTGCTCTTCATCCAGAGTTCGAGCTCCGACTCCTCCTTGAAAACGCGGAGGTAGACCGGATCCCCCAGCTCGAGGCCGAGATCGGCGAGCTCCCCGCGCAGCCTTTCCCCGGCGTCTTTCGTGATGATCTTCGTGCGGGGGGTCGTCGGCACCTTGCCATTACTGAAGAAGGGCACCTTCTCCCCCGACGAGGGGGAAAGGAACCCCTGCATGATACGCTGCGTCTGCGCCGCGAGGGGATAGGGAGCGCGCTCCGACGAGATGGGGACGACCGCCTCCACGACAGGGGGATCCGCCTCTTTTTCACGGAAGCGACCCTTCACCCTGTCCGAGAGCGCCGAGAACCCTTCAGAAAACCGCCCCGAACGTTCCTTTTCACCTCGCCCCTCGAGCCAGTCCCGCACCAGCCAGGGCGAACCGATGCCGACGCCGAGCAGAAAAAGGGAAATGAAGAGACGGACGGACATTTTTTAAAAGATTAGCAAAATATTTTAAAAAATCAAGAATAGTTAATTATCAATTTCACCCAGGGGCGGCGGCCAGATTGCCGCTTGGCTTCCCCTCATTCCCTTATAGCTTGCACGCACCATGAGTGACCACGGAGAAGAAGTGCCTGCCATCGGAGTCATCGGAGGCTCCGGACTGTACGAGATCGAGGGCCTGAGCGGGGTGGAAGAGCTCCGAGTCGAGACCCCCTTCGGCGAACCTTCTGATCTCATTGTGCGGGGCAGCCTCGCGGGACGGCAGGTCTGCTTCCTCCCCCGGCACGGGCGCGGGCATCGTCTCCTCCCGACCGAGTTGAATCACCGGGCCAACATTTGGGCCCTGCGCTCGCTCAATGTGCGCTGGATCATTGCGGTGACCGCAGTAGGATCACTCAAAGAAGAATACCGCCCTCGCGACATCGTCCTGCCCGACCAGTTCTACGACCGCACGAGTCAGCGCGCCCACCACACCTTCTTCGGCGAGGGCATCGTCGCACACGTCGGCTTCAGCGATCCCATCTCGGGCGGACTTCGCGAACTGCTCTTTGAAACCGCCACATCTCTCAGGAAACCCGTCCACAACGGTGGCACCTATGTGAATATGGACGGCCCCGCTTTTTCCACCCGCGCCGAGTCCGAGACCAATCGCAAGCTCGGCTTCGACCTCATCGGGATGACCAATCTCCCCGAAGCCAAGCTCGCCCGCGAAGCCGAGATCGCCCTCGCCACCCTCGCCATGATCACCGATTACGACTGCTGGAAGATCGAGGAAGAGGC
>JBDNIL010000089.1:0-20990 GCA_041688355.1 Verrucomicrobiales bacterium
CAATCTTCATGGAAACGGGGTCAGGGAAACGGAAACGGAAACGGAAACGGGGTCAGGGAACCAACTCCCAAAGGCCGGGAAATCGGCAACTGCAATTGCCCACGAATCGAAGCGCTCCGGGATATAGTCATTAATCCCGAATCGAACGCTCGCCTGAGCGGGGGCGAGCGACACGAAAAGAGCGAGGCTGAAGCCGGGGCCCTGACGGACAAGGTTCGCTTCTAGAAAGTAGAAACGCAGGACGCCAATGGCAAACAGGGATTGAGGCGGCAACCGCTAATGTTGGGAATCTTCGCCTGACGTCTCTTACCGGTTGTTAATTTGTGAATTGGTTCCCTGACCCCGATTCCGATACTTGACCCCGATTCCGATACTCACGTTGGGCGACGAGTTCGTCGAGCTCGAAGTCGTCTTCCAGCCGATTGATAAGCTGGCCGCGAACGATGCCTGGGTCACGGTCAACACCCTCGAGATCGAGTCGGGCGGGGAGGAGATCAAACTTGAAATCTCGCGGTATAGCCAGCGGATGGCGAAGGAGGCCGATGGCAGGGCGTGTCTGAGCCTCGGCCAGATTAAAAGGGGCGAGTTGGCAAAGATCGAGGCGGGACTGGGCCTGCGACTGGGTTTTCAGATTGCCTATTCCGAGCAAGTCGAGAGCGGGCGCCTCGACCTCCGCGAGGGGAGTGGTTATGCTGCGGGCGGCAACCGACTCGTGGTTCGGAATATCTACCGTTACAAGGATCGACTGTCAGTCGAGCTCGCCGGAGTGATACCTCAGTATGGGGCTGAGCCACATCAGGGGAGCGTCTGGGGAGAGGCTTTCAATGGGCAGTTCACCTTCGCCCTTGCCCGCAAAGATGGCACAGGCGCGCCCTTGGATTTCCGGATTTCGGGCTTCCCTAACACGATGCGCCGGGTGCTCACCTCCACCCTGGAGCGCACTCTCGCCGAGAGCGAAAATCGTGCGGACTACGAGATCATCGTCTACTCCCGCACGGTGACAGGTAACGATTTCGAGTTCGTCACTGCTGACGACGTGAAGCTGGTCCGGCCCTGATCGTGCCCTCCCTGTTGCCGTGAAGACGCGGAAGTGACCGCAAATCCCGTTGCAAGCCTGCGCCGCGCACGTAGAATGGCCGCCGGTCATACGGCCGCGCGCACCCTTTCCCCCCTTCATGAGCGACAACATCAAAAAAATCCTCGTAGCCTACTCGGGCGGCCTCGACACCTCCGTCCTTCTCACCTGGCTCAAAGACACCTACCAGGCCGAAGTGATCGCCTATTGCGCCGACGTCGGTCAGCAGGAGGAACTCGACGGTCTCGAGGAAAAAGCGCTCAAGACCGGGGCCTCAAAATGCATCATCGGTGATCTCAAGGACACCTTCGCTGCGGACTACATCTTTCCCATGATCCAGGCCGGAGCGATCTACGAAGGCCAGTACCTCCTCGGCACCTCCATCGCCCGCCCCTGCATCTCCGAAGGAATGGTGCGCGCCGCGATTGAAAACGGAGCCGACGCCATCGCCCACGGGGCCACCGGCAAAGGCAACGACCAGGTCCGCTTCGAGCTCTCCGCCGCCTCTCTCGCTCCCGGGATCGAAATGATCGCCCCCTGGCGCCAGCAGCGTTTCCGCGATCAGTTCCCCGGCCGCAGCGAGATGATCGCCTACGCCGCCGAACACAACATCCCCGTGCAGGCCTCGATCAAGAAGTCCTACAGCATGGACCGCAACCTCCTCCACATCAGCTTCGAGAGCGGCGTCCTCGAAGACCCGTGGTATGACGCCTCGGGCGAAGACGACCGCGACATGTACGTCCTCAGCGTCTCCCCCGAGGAAGCGCCCGACAAAGCCGAATACGTGCAACTGCTTTTTGAAAAAGGAAACTGTATCGGACTCGAGGTCGAGGGCATCGATACCATCCTCAGCGCCCTCGGTGACGTGAAAAAAGAGGGTCAGCTCGATGGCTATACCCTCCTGAGTCCCTACGGCATCATGCGTGTCCTCAACCGCCTCGGCGGCCGCAACGGGATCGGCCGCATCGACATGGTCGAGAACCGCTTTGTCGGCATGAAGAGCCGCGGCGTTTACGAAACACCCGGCGGCAGCATCCTCCTCGCCGGGCATCGCCAGATGGAGAGCCTCACGATGGACCGCGAAGTCATGCACCTGCGCGACTCGCTCATTCCCAAATACGCCCAGCTCGTCTACAACGGCTTCTGGTTCGCCCCCGAGCGCGAGGCGCTCCAGGCCCTCGTGACCGAGTCGCAGCGTTATGTCAGCGGAGAGGTGCGCTTGAAGCTCTACAAAGGCAACATCATCACCGCCGGACGTCGCTCGCCCAACAGCCTCTACAACGAAGCCGTCGCGACGATGGAAGGCGGTGCCGAGCACGCCTACAATCAGGATGATGCGACCGGCTTCATCCGTCTCAACGGACTCCGCCTCAAGACCCAGGCCCGCCGTCGCGAATCCAACTAACAAAACCACTTTATTCTCTTTATCATGGAATTCCCCTCAGTCACCGCCGTCGCCAAAGCCAACGTGTATTTTGACGGCAAAGTCGTCAGTCACACGATCCGCTTCCCTGACGAAACCAAAAAGACCCTCGGTCTCATCTATGCCGGCGAGTATCATTTCGGCACCGACGCGGCCGAAGAGATGGCCATCACCGACGGAGCCTGCGAGGTGCAGCTCGACGGCAGCGAAGAGTTTGTCAGCTACGCCGCCGGCACCGCCTTCGAAGTCCCCGCCAAATCCGGATTCACGATCCGGGTGAACGAGGGGATTTGCCAGTACGTCTGCTCGTTCTTGAGCTGATTACTGCGGGGCTGCATTGTTCTGAAAAAGTAGCACGGGCATCTTGCCCGTGCCCTCGGCGCTTAGGACACGGTTGAACGAATCGAGCCGCTTTGCTCACAAGCGTCGAGTGGAACAGGTAGCATGGGCATCCTGCCCATGCCTTCGGCGGGGCGGACGTGGTAGAGCGAATCAAGTAGCCTCGCTCCCCGGCGTCAAAGGGAGGTGCATGGGCAGGATGCCCATGCTACTTATCTATCGCTATTCGCCCACTTCTCTCCCGCCAGCCCCCGCAGATTTTCTTAGAGTGGCCCTAAAACCTTCGCAGCTTAGTGTCTTTGTGCGCCCCCGGCATAGGGTCGAGTGTGGGAAAAATCGGGAATTGCAGCCTCTGCCAGCGACGTCTAAGCTCGTGTAATGACACTCAAGGCAATCATACACGAGGCGGAAGAGGGTGGGTTTTGGGCTGAGGTACCTGCCCTGCCGGGATGTTTCACCCAGGGTGAGTCGCTTGCCGAGTTGGAAGCCAATATTCACGAAGCGATTGAAGGCTGGCTTCTCGCGGCGGAACCCTCGATGAGATAGCCGGCGGAAGAATTCTCGAAATCGCCGTATGAAGGCCGTTTCAGGCAAACATTTCTCCAAACTTGCGGAAGAGAAAGGTTGGTGACTTGCTCAAGTTAGCAGAAGTCACCGCATCTACATATGGAGGCGAGAATGAAGCGACTCGTCATTCCTATTCACGGCAATCAGACTCTCAAGACGGGACTTCAGCGCAGTTTGATGAAAATCGTTCCTTTGAACGAAGAAGAACTTTAGGGAACCTGTCGCCGTCAAATCTAATCTCCCACCAGCCTGCGCAGATTCTCAAATCCCGCCCGGAAGGCCTGCAACTGGAAGTGGCGGTAGAGTGGCAACCCGCACCAGACGAACCATCGCGAGGGGCGGATGTGGCATTGCACCTCGAGCAGCATCTGCTCTTCGTCCCGGCTCACCGTGGCGAGCCATTCGCCCTGTCCGTAGTGTCGCCGGGTCGTGGTGTAACCCAACTGCACCCGTTCGTGGTCGTCGGTGAGGGTGCTGATCTCGACGATGGCATCAAGGCAGAGCGGGTTCAGGCCCGGGAGATTGGGGAGAAAAAGCCCCAGCCCGAGTCGGTCGCCGCGACGCGAGGGACGGCTCTCGATCTCGAACTGCGCCTGGCGCACCATCGTCGAGGCCGGGTAAAAACGATACTCCAGGAGCGTCTCCCGCACTTTCGCAAAGGACTGCGGTGACCACGGCCCCAACTCGCGACGATGATGGTCCGTGAACCGGGCGGTCTCGATCGACCCGGGATTGAGCGGAACGCTCGTGTCGGGAGCGGGTCCGCAGACGATCCTCGCCCTTGCCGGAGCAAACCCGATCAGCAGCCCGGTGCCGATGAGATTGAGCGAACCGTGGACCATCAGCATCTCCGGAATGTCGAGATAGGGCCAGCCGAAGTGCAATGTCAGGGTATAGCCGGCCCCGAGGGCGAATCCGGCGAGAAGCGGCATGGCGAGCCAACGGGCCCGGCTGGAGCCAACGCTCAGCCACCAGAGGAAAAAGCCGAGCGCAAAGACCACCGCACAGAGGACTTCGACGAGGCCGGGGATCATGGGTTGTGAACGCAGGGCAAAGCAGAGCGCGGTGGCGGGGGCCGAGACGAGGTAGATCCAGATCGCGGGATCGTTCCAGTTCCGCACCGGAGACGAGACTCTCGTCCACGCCGCCATCGCCGTCGGCAGGGCCCCGAAGGTGATTGCAAAATGTACTGTCGTCAGGGTCGCGAGCGGATCGGGGAATCCGGCGAAGGTGCCGTCGTAGCGAGACCAGATCCAGGCCGCCGCGGCGACGAGGGGACCGCTCGTACCAAGAGCGTCGAGCCAGCGCGTCACGGCCCTTTCCTCCCACGCCGAGAGGAAACGTCCGGCCCCGTGGGCAAAGAGCCAGGTGGCATAGATCAGGGCCGGCAGCGCCAGGGCGGCGGCGACGGGTCCGCGTTCCCATCCGGCAGCAAGGAGCAGGAACGGGATGCCGGCAAGAGCGAGCCATCGCAGGACCGGGGGACTATTCTTCTCCGCCCGCTGCGCCCAGGGGAGCACGATTCCGAAACAGAACGCGGCGATCAGGGAAAAGACATCGGGAAACGGCCACGGCATGGGAGAAGGCTACGCGCGGAGGGAGAAGGGTCAAGGGGGTGCTGCATACTCACCGGGTGCGAGCTGCGGGCCATGCCTGACCGCATAGACCAGCTCCCCGAACCACGCAAGGGCGGCGTCTTTGACGATGGGATTCGTTGAGGCTCATGAGATCATCGAGCCAGTGGTTGTATAGGCCTGTCGTTCATGGGTAGGCGTCTTGGGGAAGCGAGCGTGGGCTTCCGGTCCCGCGTCAACTTCGTGAGATACTGGTCGCGCAGTGTCTCCGGCTTCCTCTGAACCAGCTCCGCCAGCGAGCGCAGCATCACAAATCGTCCGTCGCGGAGCTTCAAAATGACTTCAATCAGAACCTCTCGATCCACTTTGCGCTTGGCACGGGGTTCCGCTGCCAAGGATCCCAGACTGCCGCGCAACCGCGCTGAAAGGGCGCTCAGGTCATCAATCACCGGCAGTGCCGGTTGCTCAGCGACCAGACAGCCGTCCACATCCCTGTTCTCACTCAAATTCGGGGAGCTCACCTACCGTGTTCAAGCGTGACTCCATTGCCGCCCCGGCAAGACGGCAAAGGGAACCACGAAGGGAACGAAATTCACGAATGGGGATTTGGAGGAGAATGGGAAACGACGGTAGGGCGAACCGTCCCGGTGAGCCGATTGGGCCGACGTATCTCAAGCAACGATCACGGCTCCTACCAGAGTGACATCACTCGTCCTCTGCCGTTGGGTAGGACACTCCCAGACCTGATCCCTGGGCCTGAAACACGGCCAGGGCCGCTTGCGCCTCGCGCAGACGCTGCAGGGCGATGGAGGTACCCTTGTTGGTGAGGTCGAGATAGAGCTCGGCGGCGTCGATGAAGTCTTCTCCGGCCGACTGAAAATCGCGCACCTCGGCGGGCACTTCGGTGCGCAGCCGGGAAAGTTCGCCTTTGGCGGCATCGAGCAGCCCGACCAGACCGGGCAGGTTCACATTGGGATCGTCCAGTTCGAAGAGGGGAGCGACGAGTTCGTTGATGCGATTGGCCGAGAGGGAGATCCGCATCTCGGGCGACTCGGGGCGGCGTCCGAACTCGAGCATGGCGCGCGCCGAGAGATGGCCGGGCATGCCTGTGAGGATGGTCTCGAGCCGCTCCTGCACCTTGGCATTTCTCGCGAGATCGGTCAGCGGCATGCGCTCGGCGACGGCGCCGATCTCACGAAAGATGACAGTCGCGGCAGAGAGGGCTTCGGGCGTCGGCGAGGTGGCGAGAGCGACGGCCTCGTCGAGTGTCGCGTAGGAGACGAGTTCGTTGTCGAAGAGGATCCCGAGCTGACCCGATTTCACGAGATAGTCGATGAGCCCTTGAGCGGTGGAAGCGGGCATGAGGAGGTATTTGCCCTGCATCCCCGAGGCGGCGGCCTCGATCGTGGGCAGAGTCTCGCCGGGCAGGCTGACTTGCAGCGTCTCAGGATCGATCTCGCCCGAGAGGATGATCTGTTCGTTGACTGGTGCCTTTCGCAGGATGCTCTCGACGAGGACGACCCCCGGGAGGAAAATGCGCGCCCGGATGAGACGGCGGGGCCCGGGAGGCGGGTCGGCGGGGTCAAAGGCGACTTCGCCGAGCGTGCCGCGGGGCCAGGACCAGGCACGGGTCGCGGCGAAGGCGGCTGGAATCTCGAAACCCTCAACCGGGACACCGTCATCGGAAGCCATCAGCGGGACAGGCACGGTCCCGGACGCGGCCTGTAGTTCGAGCCAGTCCCGCTCTGCCCGACCCGCGGGATTGCGTAGCCGGAGCGTCACGCTCCCGGCGACGGGCTTGGACTCGATCGCCTCGATGAGACGCACCACCTGGATCGAGACGGAGAGCGGCTCGATCGGCTCGGGCGCGCCGGGGGCGAGCGTGACGATGGGTACGGGTTCTCCGGGCGCTGCGACCATGGTGTCGCTCACGGGAGGGGCGGGGCGGTCAGAGCGGGCCGCCTTTTTCTCTTGTTGCGCGAGGATGGCGACGCCCTCCTGCCGGAAAAACTGGGCTCGGCCGGTGGATCGATTGTCGTCGAGTTGGAGGGTGACAAATTTCTCCCACGGCAGGTTTTTGCCGTGGGCGGCAAGGGCGAAGGCGGCGAGGCGCCCGTCGGCGGGTTCGGGATGGGTGAGGAGCGACAGCTCCATCAGAAACGGGGCGAGCCGCCGATGCTCGGGCTCGGGCGGGGGGGAAGAGAGCTGACTCGCCAGTGTCCAGAGAGTCTCAGAGACGAGGCTGAGGCTGTCGAAGTAAGTCGTCGCGGCCGGGGCTTCGCCTCTGGAGAGGGCGCGGTGGGCGAGGCGGCAGTGGTAGTGCATCGGGTCGATGCGCAGGGCGATGGCGAGGGCCTTTTCGCGGAGGTCATCGTCGATTCGGTTGTTCGTGGGAAAATTCGAAGCGATCGCGGCGAGGGCCTCGAGGAGGCTCGACTTCTGGTCTTCGGGGAGGAAGATGCCGTCGCCCGCGAAGACCGGGACATCGAAGTTGGGCTTGTCGTAGGCAGCCGCCCGATCCGGACCAGCCAGCAGGAGACCTGCCCACACGAGCAGGAGCATGGCTGGAAGACGGGGATTTTTCATTCTTACAATTATCCGGTGGATGCTATCATCCCGCGAGGGGCGTGTCTACGCCACTGTGCTTTTGACGCCTCATTTATGAAAGAAATTGAGATCAAGGAGACGGTGCTTTTCTACGACACGGACTGTGGCGGGGTCGTCTCGAACATCGCCTACCTGCGCTACGTGGAAAAGGCGCGCGCGGCGCTCTTCGGCGCGCTTGGGATGGATCTGCTCTCGATGACGGAGACGGGGCTCTTCCCGGTCGTGATCCGGACTGAGATCGATTACCGCATCCCCGCCCGGCTCGGGCACGAGGTCACGGTGACGGCGCGCCTCGCTGCGGTGGACAAGGTGCGGGCGACGTGTGATTTTTCACTCACTTTGACGGCTCCTGACGGGACGACGAAGACGGTGGCCGAGGCCAGGCAGATCGTCGCGCTCGTCCAGCTGCCGGAAGGCCGCCCGAAGCGTATCCCAGCGGAGTGGTTCATTTTCATTGAGTGAGCGTCTCTTTATTCTTGCCTCGCCCGACGATTTAACTCACATTGTAAATACAAACGGATCGGGCAGAACACATGAGCATTGCAGAAGGCGAAGTAAGTGGCGTAGGCGGGGCAGCCCCCGGGATTCTCTTTTCCATCCTGAGACGGGGCGAGCGTGATCCCATCGGGCCGTTCTCCGAGACAGAGCTGCTGAAGCTCTTCAACGACGGGCAGGTCGGGCAGGAGGACATGGTCTACTACGACGGCATCGGCGAGTGGAGGCCCATCCACGAGGTCTTCGAGGTGCAGGAGCAGATCAGCCACTTCGTCGACGACGGGCAGGACACGCAGAAAGTGGGCATCGCCTTCCGCGAAGTCTCCAATGTGGTCGGGGCGGGCGAGAGCATCTATTACATCGCCGTCCAGGCAAAGGCGGGGCTGCTGAGCAAGACCAAGCAGTGCGTCATCATCACGGACCGCCATCTCTTCCTGATGGTCGACAAACGAGTCGGCTACGAACTCGAGGCTCATCCGTGGAAAGCGGTCACGAATACCCTGATGCGCGACGAGAGCCGTGGACTCGGGACTTTCTCCATCCTCCTCGGCGGGGAGAAACGTACGGATGTGTGCCACATCCCGCTGAAGCAGGTGCAGCGACTCTTCCAACTCTCGCAGGAGATGAAGGGTGGCGTCGAGCACTGACCATTCAGCGACGCCCGCTCAGCGACGACCCAAATATTTTGCCATCGAGCGCAGGAAAGCCTCGGCGAGGTCGGGGTATTTCTCCATCACCGCGTGGAGGTCACCGTGCGAGACGGCGAGGCACTCCCCGGGGCCGGTCATGCGGACGGTCGCGGTGGCGGGCGTGAAAGATATGGCACTGATCTGGCCGACGACCTCTCCCGCCGAGGTCACGCGATTGACGATCTCGCCGTCAACTAATGCCTCGAGTTCTCCCGCGATGAGGATCCAGATGCGCTGTCCGGATCCCCCCTGGCGGATGAGTTCGTCCCCGGCATCGAGCGCATGCCTCGCCCCGGACTGAATCAGGGCCGCCAGCGCGGCATCGGAGACACGGGAGAATTCCGCGTTTTCTCTGAGGAGCGCGGTCAGTTCGATTTCGTTCATGGAAGTGCCCTATTAACACGGAAGAGGGGCGGCGGGCAAGCATGGGTTTCGCCCGCCTCCAAATCCCGTTCGCGAACCGTAGAGAAAGGCCGTAATCTTGCGCCTCAAAAATTTCGACACCCAAATGCTGAACAATCCCTCCAAAGAAGCGGAAAACGAGCCCATCGAGGTCCGCTGCTACTTCGTGCGCGAGCGCAATGCCCTGCTCGTGAGGGGGGATTTTTCCCCGCTCTACACGGACTATTACCTCCACCTCATGCAGCACGGGATAAAACACGAGCGTGCTCAGGACGATCTGCTCAAGGACGGACTCGCCGCGCTCACCCTGCACCTAGCCTCGCGGCCGCGCAACGAAGCCACCGCGTGGACCCTGAGCTGGCAGGATCCGCTCCAGAATCTCTTCGTGACGGGGAGCAACCGCAGCGGCAATGTCGTCGGTCGCCTCTTCACCGAAGACGTCCGCGAGCGGGACAAAAATCTCTTCATCGCCCAGGTAATGGTCGCGGGGCAAGAGTCCCGGCAGAGCATGATCGAGGCGGAGACCCTCGACATGTTCCGCGTGGTGGAGTCGTTTTATCACCAGAGTGAGCAGCGTCCCGGACGATATTTCCGCCACAGTGAAGAGGACTTCGTGATGGTCTCGGCCCAGCCCGACTGCGATCTCGACTGGCTTGCAGCTCTCGATGATGAGGGGATAAGGGCGATGGATGCCTCCGAGAATCTCGGTCTCCTCGAGACGCGGGTGTATCGATTCGACTGTGGATGCAGTCCGGAGCGGATCTTCCCCATCATCGCGGACATGACCGAAGAGTCGCTCGAGTCTGTCTTCGGGGAAGGCGAGGTCCTCGCTGCCGGCTGCCCGAGATGCGCGGCGCGGTACGTGATCACGCGGGAATCACTCGAGGCCTACAAGCGCGATCAGGCGCCCTCATGAAAGCATCTCGAAAGGACGAAGCCAAACGACGGGAGCAAGAGCTTGCCTGGATCGGTGACACCATCCTCGATCTCTATGCCCGCACCTGGATCCTCAATGAGCGAGGCACCGTCTGCGGAGAGACCCTGCGGCGCATGACCTGCAATCAATTCCTCGCCTGCGTCGGCAATCCGACCTCGGTCGAGGCGAAGATTGGCACCATCTATCGCGAGGACGGAATGGAAGCGGCGTTTTCGTGGATTCAGGCCCAATTACTTCCCATATTTGAGAAACAGGAGCGAAATCGGCGATAAATCTCGCCTTTCTGAACGAAATTCGGAGTTTTACTAATTTCACGCCGTAAATTATCGTTACGGTTTTGCCTGCCAGCCTTTGGTTAGAATCCCATATGAAATATCTCTCGAATCGCGTCGGGAACCGTGGAGGTTTCACTTTGCAAAAACTGGCTGGCGGGATAGCGGCTCTCGCCGGTGCCGCCCTACTCTCCTCGTGCGCGACGACGGGCACGGGCACCAATACGAACGGCGCGAACAGTCAGCTCACGCCCTCGCAGCTCAACCACCCGCAAGTGCGTGCCCGCAACGAGGTCATCGCGACGGAGGCCCCGGGGAATTACTACGTCGGCCGCCGCTGGTGGACTGATGGGACTCGATTTTGGGGATACCTCCGCGAGCCCGGCAAACCCTGGTCGACGGCAAAGCTCATCATCATGAACGAGAGTGTTATGAAGCAGCCCGACCGTGTCCCCGAGGAAGGGTCGCTCAAGGTTCACGGCTACGATCACAACTACGAGTATCGCATCTGGGGCAGCTACACGGGCGCGATGATCTACGACCCGAATTCGAATTTCAAAATCCCCGAGTTCCTCATCGCGAAGTACGAGCTGATCGCCGAGAATCCCGGGTTCCTCTTTCACCCCGGCGAGACTTACAATCCCCGCCATCTCCCCTCGGTCCATCCGCCCTTCCCGAATTGACCGGACTGAAGAGGGTCGGGTGTCGCACTCAACCCCTTTGAATCCCCACCCCCGAAGATCGTGAGCCGCACTCTCGTGCTGCTGGTGGAGGACGAACCGGCGATCGCCGAGACGATCCTCTACGCGCTCGAGACGTCCGGCTACGAGGCGGTCCATGCGGGCACGGGGACGGAGGGACTCGGGATCTTCGCGGCGCGGTCGCCGGGATTTGTGATCCTCGATGTCGGTCTGCCCGACCGCAGTGGATTCGATGTCTGTCGCGAGATCCGCAGGCATTCCGAGGTGCCGATCCTTTTCCTTACCGCGAGGGAGCACGAGATCGATCGGGTCGTCGGCCTCGAACTCGGGGCGGATGACTATGTCGTAAAACCCTTCAGCCCGCGCGAACTGACCGCGAGGGTCCAGGCGATCCTGCGGCGGACGCAGCGACCCGCAGCGGAGCCGTCGGGACCGGCAAAACCGGAAGGCACGGTGAAACGCGGCCGGCTCGAGCTTTTTCCCGATCGCTTTCAGGCCCGCTGCGATGGGGCCGATCTGGCGCTCTCGCGCTACGAGTTCGGGATGCTGAAAGTGTTCATGGCCCATCCCGGGCGCGTCTTTTCGCGGGATCAGTTGATGGAGCTGGTCTGGGACGAACCCGAGTCTGCGCTCGATCGCACCGTCGATGCCCACATCAAAACGCTGCGTCGCAAGATGCATGGGATAGCCGGCGGATTCGATCCGGTGAAGACTCATCGCGGTCTCGGCTACAGTTTTGACGACGGGATTTGAGAGAAAATGAAGATCACCCTGCTCATTGTCGCCGGATTCCTCGTCATCGCCGGGGCGGGATTTTTCATGCTGATGCGGACCCTGAGTGAGGACATCGAACGTCAATATTCCCAGGCATCTGAGGAGCCGCTCGTCGATTTCGCCCATCTCTTCGCCGGTCTTCTCGAGCAGGATGTGCGGAACGGGCGGATCGAGGTGGGCGGATTCCGCCGGGGTTTTGCCGATGCCTATGGCCGTGAGTTCGTCGCGAAAATCTATCAGCTCGAGAAGACAAAGATTCACACCCAGGTCTATATCACCGATGAAAATGGGATCGTGATCTTTGACTCCGAGGGCGGTGCCCGTGAAGGCGAGGACTACTCGCGCTACAACGATGTCTACCTCGCCCGCGAGGGGAAATACGGGGCCCGCGCCTCGCGATCCGATCCGGAAGACTCGAGGACGAAGGTTTTTTATGTCGCCGCTCCGGTGGTCCACGAGGGGCGAACGATAGGGACGGTGACTGTCTCCCGGCCCGAGACGGCGATGGCTCCCTTTGCTGAGGATTCGCGATCCCGCGTGGTGCGATCGAGCCTCATCATGGCGGTGGCCGTCTTTCTCCAGGCCGCGCTCTGGGCCCACTGGGTGCTCTACCCGATCCGGCACCTCACCAATCACGCCCGCCGCATCGCGGCCGGTGAGCAATCGTCGATGCCGCTCACCGGGGTCGCGGAGCTGCGCGCCCTCAGTCTGGCGCTCGAGGAGATGAGGGTGGAGCTGGAGGGGCGGCACTATGTGGAAAACTACGTGCAGGCGCTCACTCACGAGTTGAAAAGCCCGCTCGCGGCGATACGGGGTGCGGCTGAGTTGATCGATGAAAAGATGCCCGCAGATCGCCGCCGCCGTTTTCTCGACAACATCCTCGCCGAGACGAACCGCAGCGAGGACATGGTGCGCCGACTCGTCCAGCTCGCCGCGATCGAGAGCCGCACGAAGCTGGCGACACGCGAGTCGATCGTGTTCGGGGCGCTCGTGAAGGAAGAACTCGCGGGTCTCTCCGCCGCGGTCGAGAATCGCGGGCTCGAGGTGAATGTGTCTGGCCTCGATACTGGGCTGCGGCTCGAGGGCGATCCGCTCATGCTGCGCATCGCCCTGCGCAATGTGCTCAACAATGCCTTCGATTTCTCGCCCGGGGGTGGCCGGGTCGGGATAGCCCTCGCAGGTGAGGAGGGCGGCGGGCTGCGGCTCGTCATCAGCGATGACGGACCGGGCATGCCCGACTACGCCGAGGGTCGGGTCTTTGACCGTTTTTACTCGCTCAAGAACGAGGTCACCGGGCGCAAGGGATCGGGCATCGGCTTGAGTTTTGTGAAAGCCACGATGGACCTGCACGGCGGCACTGCGACCCTGGCAAATCGGCCCGAAGGCGGGGCGGAAATGACGCTGCACTTTGGTCGATGAGCCCGCGGACGCAAAAAAGGGCAGACGTTTCCGCCTGCCCCTCCGGTGCATTCAAAAAACGGAGTTCTGATCAGCCGAGATAGGATGCGATCGAGGTGATGCGGTAGCGCTTCATCTCGCCGTCGCCGAGGGGGAACTCGACTTCGGTGCCGACGGGTTTGTCGAGGATCGCATTGCCGCGCTCGGAGAGGTAGGCGATGATGCCATTGTCAGGATCGGAATCCCAGGCCCCGAGGACGGTGTATTTCAGCGGCTCGCCGCTGCCGACCGCGTCGAGCGTCACGATAGTCCCGATGGAGACCTTGGTGGTGTCGGGGTCTTTGAAATCGGTGGGCTGGGCGAGCTTGAGATCACGCTCCCAGTCACCCTGGCGCTTCATGAGGACGCGCTGGTATTCTTTCGAAGACTTGTATTCGAAGTTCTCGCGAAGGTCGCCGTAGGAGCGGGCGATCTTGATGTCTTCGCGGTTCTGCGGGATCTCTTCCTTGATGAGCTTGTCGTAGGCGGCCTTCTTCTCGGTGAGGCTGGACTCGGAGACGATGAGGGTCTCCTCCTGCACTTTCTTCTGACGGCCCTGCATGAGGTCCTGAATCTCGGGGTGGAGCTTGATGATCCGCGCCATCAGTGACTTGCGGGTCAGCTCGTCGAAGGACGCCGAGGTGACGAGTCGGCTCGCGAAGTTGCGAATCGTATTGATGTTCGCCCCGCTGATGAAGTCGGGAATGAGTCCGTTGTCGTCAGCGACGAGGTCGCGGAGACGGTTTGCGGCACGCACGGAGCCTTCGTCGTTGAGCTGATCGGCCTCGAGCGAGCTCATCACCGAGAGACAGAGGGTCGGGGTGAAGACGGACTGGGAGAGTCCTTTTCGCTCACGACAGATCCAGGCGAGGGAGTCCGAGGTGATGGTGCGCTGCTGCAGGCCGTTCGCCATGTAGGCGATCAGGGCGGGCTTTTTCTCGGCGGAGTCGAGGTAGCTGGCGATCTCGGCGATGGATCGCAGGTTGCAGGCAGGGATGAGACCGAGCATTTTGTCGACCCAGGCGTCTTCGCCGAAGGCATCGGGGAAACTCTTGAGAACCTGGCGAAGGCGGGTCAGGGAGAGTTCTTCGAAAAGTCCCGGAATGGCGCTCTCGTCGGCGGCGAGAATCTCGGCGGTGGAGATCTGTCCGTTGTCGGAGTCGAAGCCCTTGAGTTTCGTCTGGAGTTCTTCACGGATGAGGATGAGCTCGACGGCGGGAGCATACTGCAGCTTCACCCCTTTGCGGGCGATCTCGCTGATCTCCGCGACGAGTTCGATGAGATTATCCTGATGATCCTTGAAAGCGTTGATTTCCTTGATAATGGCCTCGACCGCTTTCACCTTGGCACGCAGGTCGCGGGCTTCGCGGAAGTCGGCAATGAGCCCCTGGGAAGGATCGAAGTCTTCTTCACGCAACTCGAGGGGGTCGGTGCGTTTGGCGGGGACGATGAACTGCATGTTCTCACGCAGCTTCTTCTTCGTCGCTTCCCACCAACTCTTGTATTTGCCCTCGGGGATGATGTAGCCCTTCAGCAGTTCCTCGAGCTTGTCAAGGAAGAGGCGGTCGCCGTTGCTGCTGAGGACGAGCTTAACCAACTCGACCGGGTCGGAGTTCGCGAGGGCCTTCAGTTCGTCTGACGAGGCGAAACGTTTCGCGAGGAAGGAATCCTCCCCAATCGGGGTGAGAGACATCGCGGCGAACTTCATTCCGAGCTCGTGGCCCGCCTTTTCTTCGAAGTCCACGACCACCTTTACCCCAAGGCGGTCCCAGTCGACCACCTTGCCGGCGCCCCAGCTTTTGTGTTGGCAAAAGGTTCCAGGAGGAAGCAGTTCGAGTTGTTCTGCGGTGAGGGAGTCGATTTTGCCTCGTGAGACTAGCTTTTCAAGATCGGGATGCATTGTCCCTCAACATAGGAAGAAGCAGCCCTGAGCCAAGTGAAAAAAAATTTTGGTTGCCAATATTGTGTCGCCTGTCTAATCTTCGCTCAAGTATGAGAAGAATTTTGGCTGCATTTATCCTCCTTGCGTTCACATCGGTTTCCTTCGCGGACATCCACGAACCCCCGAAAACGAAATATACCATGACCCGTAAGCTCGGTCGTGGGGTAGCCAATATCGTCTACGGATGGACTGAGATCCCCATGACGATGCACCGCTGGGGCGAACTCCACACTGAGCAGGCTGCTGGTATTTACACCGCCGGCTTCATGCAGGGCGTGCAGCGCGCAGGTGCCCGTCTCAAATACGGTTTCTACGAAGTAATCAACTTCCAGCGTCCCCTTTACAAAGACAGCTACCGCCCCGTGATGGCCGACATCGACTATCTCCCGATTCGCGGTTACGAGGAGTTCCCCCCCCAAATCGGTTACTTGACGACTGCGGGATACACCCGCGGTCGCACTTGGTAAGGCTGATTTCTCTCAAATCTCCCCTTCAAAAAGGCTGCCTTCGGGCAGTCTTTTTTGTTTCAGACTCCCTTATCGAGGGATTTTACCGGTAGGTTTCGAGGAAACGGCGATAAAAATCTGACCCTTCCTCCAAGTCGGTGATGGCGAGATACTCGTCTTTCGTATGGGCCTGGGCGATACTGCCGGGACCGCAGGCGACCGAGGGGATGCCGCCGCCGGCGAGGCGTCCCGCGTCGCAAAACCAGGGGGCGGTGGTGAGGCGCGAGCCGATCGACTCGAGCCGCCGGATGCCATCCGTCGCCGGATCGGTGAAGAGAGGGCAGGAGTCGCCAATGACCTCCACCGTGACAATTCCCCCCCAATTTTCCTTCTTGAGAAACTCCCTCACGAGACGCAGCGCCCCGCCCGCCTCGAAAAGAGCCGGGGTTTCCCGAAAATCGAGGGTCGCATGGCAGTCCGACGGCACGATGTTCGGGCTGCTCCCGCCACTGATCATGCCGAGGCTCACGGTGGGGGGGCCGAGGACGGCGTCCGCATAGTCGGGGAGACGGCTCTCGAGATAGGGGAGGAGCGTCTCCAGCACGGGCATGAGTTTGCGAATCGCATTCTCTCCCTGTTCCGGAGTCGAACCGTGGCAGGAGCGTCCCCGTGTCGAGAGCTTTAGCCAGACACATCCCTTGTGCGCGTAAACCGTCTCGAGAGAAGTGGGCTCGCCGACGAGAGCAAAAGAAAAACCGGCACCGTAGCGTTTCGCAAAATTCTGTGATCCGGGCTGGTCGGCCTCTTCGCCCATCAGGCCGACAAAGGTGACGGCGCTCGAGAGATCGGTGAGGTCATTGCGGAGCTGATGGAGCGCCCAGAGCATCGCTGCCATCGTGCCCTTCGTGTCCGAAGCCCCGCGGCCGTAGATTTTTCCGTCCCGGATTTCGGCTGCAAAAGGCTCGACCGACATGCCCATGACACTCACGGTATCGACATGCGGGGCGAGGAGGAGTCCCTCCTTCCCTCCACCGCTGCCTGGAAACCGACCGATCACGTTGGGCCGACCGGGGAGGACTTCGTCAAAGCTGACCTCCGCCCCGCAGGCCTTGAGGAGCTCCCCGATATAGATCGCACAGGCCAGTTCCCCGGTAGCACCCTGGCCGGGAGCGCAGTCGGGATTCACACTCGGGATACGGATCAGTTCCTGCAAAAGGGCAGTGGGGGAGGCTGGAAAACGCATAAGCGCGACAATATCACCGCATTACCTTCAAATTCCAGTGAGTGGAATTGCGAAAAAGACTGGATTCCGAAGTCGTAATTGATTATGGGTTTGACATTAATGCGCTTTCGAGGCCTTAATCAGCTTCCGAACTTTTAAAAAGTTATTCCTTTATGAGTGATCAAGATCCACAAAAACCTTCCGTCAGCACTTCGACGGTTCCTTTGAAGAAGGAAACGGTTAGAATCAGTTTGAGAGCGCAGTCCGACGAGTCAGGACCGGTTGCTCCGAAAGGATCCACCGCACCGATTCCTTCCGGGGGACCTTCGACGGCCGCTATTGCCGGCATTCCCGCGACGGGCCCGATCCCGCTTGCGGCGACTGATCCTATTGACGCGACAGCGCCCCTGCCTTCGAGCGGACCCACCACAGCCCCGATCGGTGGTGCCTCGGCCCCGAGTTCACTGAACGCGCCGGCTCCTCCGCCACCGTCGGCGATGGCGGCGCCTCCTGCGCCCCTCGCTCCGCCCGCCCCTCGTGCTCCGCAGCCGCCTTCCGCGCCTCGTGCGCCGCAGCCGCCTTCCGCACCCCCGGCTCCCGGGATACCGGTTGCTCCTCCGACGGGTCCGCCCGCCGGTGCCAAGACGATCCCCCTTTCCAAAGGCCCCGACCCGCTCGGCCCGACTCGTCCCGTGCCCACCGCCGGTGTTGCCGCGCCCCCGTACGCCGTGGCGCCGACTGCTGTCGCTCCCTCTCCGATCGGTGCCAAGACCATCCCTCTCGCCAAGGCTCCCGGCAGCGGTGGCCCCGGCCCGGTGGGACGTGTCACGACCCCCCTTTCGCCCGGTGGTGCCAAGCCGCTCCCCCATGCTACGGTGAAAATGGGTTCGACCCAGCCCATGGGCTCGACCGGCACACCGACTAAAAATATCCCGAAACAACCCAATATTCAATCCACTGCCGAGGAGGTAGAGGAAAAGTGGGAAGAAGAATACGAAGAATCCGGACTTATGCCATTTGCAATCATCGTTCTGATCCTCGCCCTTGCGGTTCTGGCCATCCAGCTGGTCACCAAAATGGGCGCAGGTAGCTGATCCCGACACCGCCTGACCCGCGACACCCTTCACTGCGGTGGCGTTGGGACGGCCCTCGTCGGAAATAATGAGCCCTCCCGGGTTTGCCTCACGAGGTGGACCCGGAGGGCTTTTCCACGTCGCTCGTTCGCACGGGAAACAGCAGTAGTCCAGCGCCGCGACCATTTCCCGCTTGCCCGCTCTCGGATATTGGAGGAAATAGTCCTCCGCCCAACCCGGGACGCCGAACAGACTCAACCAATCATCTCTCCGCACCATGGCACACGAATCCATCGTCAATCTCACCAGTGACAATTTTGCGACCGAGGCCGAGCAGGCTTCCGTCCCCGTGATCATCGACTTCTGGTCCGAGCATTGCGGCCCCTGCAAGATGCTCGCGCCAGTGCTCGACGAAGTCGCCGCTCTGGTCGGTGATACCGCCAAAGTGACCAAAGTCGATGTCATTGCCCACCGCGATCTCGCGATGCGCTTCGGCATCCGTGCGGTCCCGACCCTCATTTTCATGAAGGACGGCGAAGTGAAAGAAACGAAGACCGGCATCATGATGAAAGATGCGATCGTGCAAAAGCTCCAGTCGCTCGCTTGATTTCTTCCCCGGTCTATCCTCTCTCCTTGTTTTGAATCCGGCACTCGCATCGCGTCCCTCATTGAAGTGGCTGCTCCCGCTCCTCCTCCTCACGGTCGGGTACCGTGTCGCGGCTTCGTCGTTCGATTTCCTCGGCAACACGGCACCGCTCATGGCCATCACTTTTGGTGGATCGATGCTGCTTGGGGTGCGGTTCTGGTGGCTCCCCGTCGTCCTGCTCGTCACGAGTGACCTCGCCCTCGGCTTCATCCACGGCGGTGGCAGCGGAATCGGATCCTACACCCTGATGTCGGCGCTTTTTTACGTGTTCGTCGCTTTCATTGGCGGCAAAGCGGGTCGTCTCGAAAAAATCTGGCCGATGATGTGGTGCGGCACCCTGCTCTGCGGCGTGCTTTTTTATGCCGTCGCCAATACTTATAGCTGGCTCGTCTGGCCCGGCTATGCGATGACCCCGGCTGGCTGGTGGCAAGCGCAGACGACGGGCGTTTCGGGGATTAGTCCTCCGGCCTGGATGTTCCTGCGCAATGCCCTCATCGCCGATTCGATCTGGTGCGCGGTCGCGGGGCTGCTCTACCTCGCGCAGCGCCGCTCGCAGGTGATGACGGCTGCTGCGGTGACGGCTCGTTGAGGAAATCTACGGGGCGGAAAAAATCCCGGAGTGCTCCGCTATTGCTTTACGTGACGGCGCAGCGATTTATCGTCCGAGCATGTCAATATCGGCCCACCCCTTTCTCGAGAACGAATTTCATATCCGCTGGTCACAGCTCGTCCCCGGGGCGATCGAGCCTGACATCCGTGAAGCCCTCGAACGGGCGAAGGAGCGGGTCGAGCGACTTTCCGCTCCCTTCGAAGCGTCGGAACTGACCTTTGAAAACACCCTCCTCGAACTCGAGCGGGCCACCGAGGAACTCTCGATGGCCTGGGGCCGCGTTGGCCATCTCGATTCCGTGCGCAACTGTGAGGCGCTGCGGGCCGCGCAAAACGCGATGCTGCCCGAGGTGACCCAGTTTTACTCGCGCATCCCTCTGAACGCCGCTCTCTGGAGCCGTCTGAAGGCCTACTCGCAGAGCGACGAAGCAACCGCCCTGACCGGCGTACGGGAACGTTTCCTCGACGAGACGGTGAAGGACTTCATCAGCAGCGGGGCCGATCTCCCCGACGAGAAAAAAACCCGGCTCGAGGAAGTGCAGTCCGAGCTCGCCCGCATCACCCAGAAATTTTCCGAAAACGTCCTCGATTCCACCAACGCCTGGGAACTAGTCCTCGAGGATGACTCCCGCCTCGTCGGTCTGCCCGAGACCTCCCGCGCCGTTCTCCGCAGTGAGGCCTCGGCGAAAGGTCTCGGCAGCGAGGAGGCGCCGGTCTATCGCATCACCCTCAAAGCGCCCGTCTATTTTCCCGTGCTCGAATATGCGGACGACGCTACCCTGCGCGAGCAGGTCTGGCGCGGCAGCATCACCGTGGGCCAGGGCGCCGACTACGACAACACCGACCTCGTCTGGGAGATCCTGAAGCTGCGCCACGAGCGGGCCGAGATCCTGGGAAAAGCGAACTTCGCCGATCAAGTCCTCGAAGAGCGCATGGCGGGCACTGGAGAGGCCGCCCTGCGCTTCGTCGAAGACCTCGCCGAGCGGACCAAACCCTACTTCGCCCGCGACATCATCGAGCTCGAAAACTTCCGGCGTCTGCACGACCCGGAATGGGCCGGGAAATTTGAACCCTGGGACATCGCCTACTGGGCGGAGAAGCTGCGCCGGGAAAACTACGCCTTCGACGAGGAAGAGCTGCGGCCCTACTTCGCGATCGGGAATGTCATCGAGGGCATGTTCCGACTGACCGAGGAGATCTTCGGATTCCGCATCGTCGAGGGAGCCTCGACCTACACCAAACCCGGCGAGACGCCCGTCGGCGACGGCGTCGAGGTCTGGCACCCCGAGGTGAAATTTTACGAGCTGCGCGACGCCGAGAGCGGCGAGCTTCTCGGCTCGTTCTACGCTGACTGGCATCCGCGCGAGGAAAAACGGGGCGGAGCCTGGATGAATTACCTGCGCACCGGTTCCCCCGCGATCGAGGGCCAGCCGCGCGAGCCGCACCTCGGGCTCATCTGCGGCAACCTCACCCCATCGTCGAAAGACCGGCCCGCGCTCCTCACCCATCGCGAGGTCGAGACGGTCTTTCATGAGTTCGGCCATCTCCTCCACCACCTCCTCGGCGAGGTCGAGATCAAGGCACTCAACGGCGTCAAAGTCGTCTGGGACTTTGTCGAACTGCCCTCGCAGATCATGGAAAATTTCTGCTGGTCACGGGTCAGTCTCGACTTTTTCGCGAAGCACTACGAGACCGGCCAACCGATCCCCGAGGGGCTCTTCCAAAAAATGATCGGAGCGCGGAATTTCCAATCCGCTATG
>JBDNIL010000472.1:0-8129 GCA_041688355.1 Verrucomicrobiales bacterium
CCCACCGCGCCGCTCGACACGCCGGAGACACGGGTGTCGGAAAGGAGCGCGACTTTACCTTTCAACTCGGGCACGGCAAGAGCGGCGCTGGCGACGTGGACTTCGGGCATCCCGGCGGCGACGGGGCCGCTGCCGCGGATGACGACGACATGCCCCGGCCGGATGCGACCGGCGGCGGCCGCCTCGTGGACTTCGTGCGAGTCGTCGAAGCAGATCGCGGTGCCTTCGAAGCGCGGCGCATCGAGTGCCGAGACTTTGAAGACGACACCGTCGGGCGCGACATTGCCGAAACAGATCTGGATGTCGGCGTAGGCTTTGAAGGGGGCCTCGTGCGGCGCAATGAGGCTCTGGTCACTCGGCACCGCGGGAGCATCGGCGAGATTCTCGGCGAGGGTGCGACCGGTCACGGTGAGACAATCTCCGTCGAGCCAGCCTCCCTCGAGGAGATGGCGCAGCAGCATCGAGGTGCCGCCGAGGCGGTGGAGATCGTGCATCGTTCCGGTGCCGCGCGGGGCGAAGTTGCACAGCACGGGCGTTTTCCGGCAGATCGCCTGAATGTCGCGCAGGGTGAAATCGACCCCGGCCTCGAGGGCGAGGGCGAGGATGTGGAGGATACCGTTGGTCGAACCGCCGATCGCGGCGAGTGTGGTGGTGGCGTTGACGAAAGCGGTGCGGGTGAGGATGTCGCGGGGCCGGATGCCGCGCTCGAGGAGGACACGCAGGGCGGCCCCGACGCGTCGGCATTCCTCGCGTTTTTCCTCCGCAACGGCGGGTCGCGAGGAGGTGTCGGGCAAGCTGAGACCGATCACCTCCATCGTGATGCCCCAGGTGTTGAACGAGGCGGCAATGCCGCAGCCGCCGGGTCCGGGACAGGCAGTGCGGATGATCTGTTCGGACTCCGCGTAGTCCATCGTTCCGTTCGCGGCTTTGGCGGCGGCATCGTAGACATCGAGAATGGTGGTGTCGCGTCCTTTGTGGCAACCGGGCAGGATCGAGCCGCCGTTGACGATGAGTCCGGGGTAGTTCGTCCGCGCGAGGGCCATGGCAAAGCCGGGACCGTTTTTGTCGCAGTGGTGCAGGCCAACGATGGCGTCGTAGCAGTGGGAGGTGCAGACCATCTCGGTGCCGTTCGCGATGTGGTTGCGCGAAGGCAGCGAGGCGTTGCCGCCCTCGTGTCCCTGGGTGATGTTGTCGCTCACCGGCGAGACGCCGAAGGGAAATCCGATCAGTCCGGCCTCGGCGCAGCCCTCGCGGATGAGCGTGGCGAGTTCGTGGGCATGGACGTTGCAGAGATTCCCGTCGAGCAGGGGCGTGCCGATGCCGATCTGGGCTTTTTCAAAATCCTCCGGAGAAAAGCCGAGCCCCCAATAAAAGGCGTTGATGCCGCGCTGCCAGCCCGAGGTGAGCGAGCGCGAGTTCCAGTTGAGCGGGGGCGATGTGGGAGTCATGCGGCATCTTCAGGCGAGATTCGGAGGATTTCAATGATTCGTCGGTTTCCGTTTTGATTGAATGGTTCACGATCTCACCCCTTTGCCGCCAACTCCGGTACCTTGGCCCGGATTTCCTTCCCGTGCGCCCGCTCCGCGACCTCAAGGTCGTATTGAGCCTGGAGTCGCATCCAGATGCCGGCACTCGTGCCAAAATAGCGGGCGAGGCGCATCGCCGTATCGGCGGAAACGCCGCGTTTGCCCCGAACAATCTCGCTGATTCGCAAAGGCGGAACCCTGATGTCGGTGGCGACGCGGTACTGGCTCAATTCGAGTGGCTTCATAAAATCCTCGAGGAGGATTTCGCCGGGATGGACGGGATCGAGTGGTTTCGGTTTCATGGGTTGGTGTCTTAATGGTAATCAACGATGCGAACGTCCCGCGCGTTTCCGTCTTCCCACTGGAAACAAATGCACCACTGCTGATTGATCCGAATGCTGAACGATCCCGCGAGGTTTCGTTTGAGAGCCTCGAGCCGGTTGCCCGGAGGTGATCGTAAATCATTCAGGTCGTTGGCTTCATTGAGGTAGATAAGTTTTCGCCGTGCGGCCTGTTGAATCGCACGGGGAAACCTCCGCGATCGAATACCGTGGAAGGTGGAATCCGTCTCCGCACATGAGAAGGTTTCAATCATTCGAATCTTAAAAAGACCGCTTCGCGATATTACCGTCAAGGAATAATACGAAGCGACCGATTATTGGAACTCAACGGCAACACCTCAATGCCATGCGGTACGAGGGACGTGCCCCGCGCGAGCGCATTTGACCTCAGTATAGACGCGCGCGATTCAGGATGGCTCGCATCCTGCCTCTCGATCCGGATCGGCGCGATGTCTCACTTCGATTTCTGTCGGGGGAAGCGGCAGGGATTGTTGTGAAAAACCTCGACGGCTTCCTGCAGGCTGTGACCACGCCGCCGGTATTCGAGGATGCACTCCTGCAAGGTAAAGGGATCGCTCCGGGCCCCAATCGGCCGAGGAATTTACCAACAGTCGTTCGGCGCCGTTTTCTAAATGGCCTCGGCGAGGGCGCGCTCGAACCAGGAAGCGACACGGTCGCGGTAGGCAGTCCCGTAGAGCTTGACGAAGGCGATCATAGATTCGTCGCGGACCTCGCGCAGGGCGTTGATGCGCTCGCGGCAGTAGTCGCTCGTGAGTTCCAGTCCGCACCGGACGGTGATGGCCTCGTGCCACTCGCGGTAATCTTCGAAGTAATCCATGGGAATGTGGGGAGCGGTCAGAGTTGAGTCGGGTTCGGGGTGTCCCCGTAGACCGCCACGGGATCAAAGGCTTTTTTCTCCTCCACGAAACGCAGCACCGGCGTCGTCCCGGCCTCGGTCGACGGCACAATCTCGCGGTAGAAACAACTGCGATATCCCACGTGGCACGAGGCCTCTTCACCGCCCGCCTCGGGCCGGGTCAGGGTGACCTCGAGGATGACGCAGTCCTGATCATCGTCGACGAGGAAACGCCGGATGATCTGCCGCAACCCCGAGGTTTCCCCCTTTTTCCAAAGTTTGCGCCGGGAGCGGGACCAGTAGTGGGCGAGACCCGTTTCCAAACTGAGGCGCAGCGCCTCTTCGTTCATATAGGCGAACATCAGGATCTCGCCGGTCGCGGCGTGACGAGTAATGCAGGGGATGGTGCCCTTTTCGTCGAATTTCGGGGCGAGTTCGTGGCCTTCTTCGACTTGTTCGACAGATAGACGGGAGGCGAAGGTCCACGTGGAATTAGGTGAATCGGGCTGCATGGCATGAGGGATCGAAATGGATCAAAGCGTCGCCCAGCGTTGATTTCGGCAGGTGCGGCAGCAACGCAGATTGCCCAAGTGCGTGAGGATGAGCGCCAACCCGCCGAGAGTCGTCACGATGCTGGCCAAGGGAATTTGCAAGCGGCGATTCCCCTGCTCATCGACGGTGAGGGTCGGGCAGCACGCGTCCGGGCAGGTGGCTTCCGACGCCACGTCATCCTCCTCCTCTCCCACCACGTAAACGAACTCGGTTTCCGCCCTAATGCCCGATGGTTCGCCGGCGGATGCCGCGTGGGCTACCGACGGCGCGGCTTCTTCACCGGATTCCAGGTAGGGGATCGCCGCGCCGGCGATGACGAGGGACATTCCCAAAATCCCGGCCCCGAGGATCCATCTCCGGCCATGTCGGCGGAATCCGGCGAGCAGTGCCACCGCCGCGAGCGGGACAACCAGCAGGGCCACCAGCCAATGCGAGGCCGGATGCGCCCAGACCTTGCCGAAGGAGGGGGCGAGGAGGAAAAACACGGGGGTGACGGCGCAGTGGATCGCGCAAAGTACGGAGGCGGTCACGCCGATCCGATCAGGATTCGGGCGCCATCGAAAGAAGGAAATTTTCGTGAGAGTATCGGTTTGTTGCATGAGGGGAGAAGGGCGGGAGGTGAGTGGTTTCAGGAAAAGAGAGCCCCGATCCAGGCAATGACGAGGCTGAAGCCCGCCGCCCAGGCCATCTGGCGACCGGCGAGTCTCGCGGCGAACTTCCAGCGCATCTCCTTGCCTATCGTGAAGAGAGTGACGAGACAGGGCAGGAGCACTCCCGCGAGGTAGACGGCGGTGAGAACTTTGGCGGGAGTCTCGAGGGCGACTTTCAGCGCTCCCCAGTCGCTGTCGAGCAGGCCGATGGCGAGACCGTCCTTGCGGATCGAGCCGAGCACCACTGCCGTGGCCGCTTCACCCGGGAGATTGAAGAGCGCCATCACCGGTGAGAGAGCGCTCGCCATCGCGTCGAGAACGCCCAGCATCTCGAGAGCGGCGGCAACAAAGCAGATCACCACGAAGACCGGAAAGGCCATCACTACGAACTGCTTCAGTGTCCCCGCCATTTCCCGCCACACCGCTCGCCACGACGGGGCGTGCAACGGGTCCGTCTGCGGGAGCTTCAGGGCATTGGTCGCGAGGCGCAGTGCCTTCGGCGTGGTAAAGCGCAGGTAGATCAATGTCGTCGCCGCGAGGACTAACAAATACACCAGACCCATCCCCGCCATTCCCGCTGCGGCAAAGACCGCGAGGGTCGCGGGGAGCTGGTACGAGCACGCCGAGCCGAACGAGATCGCCGAGACGCAAGCCCCGCGCGAGCAGGTGTTGCAGGCACGAGTGGCGATCACCGCCGGGACATTACAGCCGAAGCCCATGACGACGCGGACGAGATCGCGTCCGCCGATTCCAAAAGGGCGGAGCCACGGATGGAGGGCGACCGAGAGCCGGTCTATCAGTCCGCTCGACTTGTAGAGCGCGAGGATCCCCGCAAAGATGACGATGGTCGGGGCAGCGTAGAGGATGAGGAACGGAAACATCGCAACGAGTCCGTAGTCGCCGCCGAAGAGAGCCGCCGGCCAGGGATGCCAGGTCGCGATGGCCGCGAGAACAGGCTCGAGTCGCGCACCGAGCGGCTCGTAAAGCCAGTCGGCAAAGCGGTTTGCATTGACCACCGCGATCGCCGCCGGGAGAAAAAGGAGGAGACAACTGACAAACGGATTCGCGATGAGACGCTCCACTCGCCCGGGGCGAAGAACCGCCACCGGCGCGGGATCCTGCGGTAAAGTCACCGCCGTTTCCGGAAACTTTGATACAGTCTCCGCAGTGGCCGCTTTCCGGATCCGGTCACAGAGCTCCGCACCGGGCCGCCGGGCGTCGACGACGAACACCGGGACACCGAGCCGCACGCGGAACGAATCCGCCAGCGCTTCCCCATCGACGCCCGCGTCGAGCCGGTCACCAAAGGTCAGGACCACGAACCCCGTTCGGCCCGCGACCAGAGGGAGCAGCCCCTCCAGCTCCTCGCCGGCTTTACCCGCCCTGGCCACGATGAGAACCGAATCGGCCTCATCGAGCGCCTCGAGAGCGGCGCGGGTCGTCGCCGTTTCCGACTCGCGATAGATGCCGGGAGCGTCCATCCACTGCAGCTCGCCATCGTGGTAGGTCTCGCAGGCGAGAGTGGAGCCCCGGAAGTTCTCAGACGTGGGAAGGCGTCCGGTGAGAGACCCGAGAAGTTGCGTTTTCCCCACACTCTCCAGCCCGATGGCAACAAAGCTGCGGGAGCGGGTAGAGGGGGAGGGAGCGATCGGGGCGGAATTCATGTGGTCACGTTAGGCCTTGGAATGTTTGTTTTGTTTCGCCCTCTTCAGTGAGGCGGGATCGTCCCGATAGGCACGGAGCCACTCACTCGCCTCCTGCGGGGGCAACCACGACTTCGACTTGGGCAATTTGCGAAAAGTGCGAAAGCAGGCCTCGCGGTAGTCGGGTCCGGTCACGGAGGCGATCCAGGCCTCGTAGTCGATCCACCATTCGAGAAAGGGGCGGCTCAGGGCGAAGAGCTCGCGCACGGGTCCGGTCCGGAGGAGTTCATTTGCATAAATCCCCGGATCCGGCGGTACATTGTCGCCATAGCAGAAGCAGCGCCGCCGATTCCGGATGTAGAGAAAACCGGGGTCCTCCCGCTCATCCGCATACCAGCCGGCACAGGCGCCGTGGAGTTCGATGAACCCGCGCTCCAGCGCCTTGCTGTAGCAACTCGTCCCGGTGAGCCCGAGCGAGTCGCGACGATCAAAACCATGGACGCAGAGCAGGTTGCCTCCGGGATGGATGACGTCGCGCCCCCAGTAAAACATCTGCTGCCCGAGCGCGGCGGTGAAGTCCCGGGTAAGACCGAGAATCGCCGCGTGGGAAAGGGGCGGTGCCTGGGGCGTGGTCATCGGTTGCGGGAAGAAAAAGTCTCCCTGGAACTGGCGGCCGATTCACCAAAGTCCGCGACCGGGGCAGGCCCGCCAGTGTCCTCCGCCTCGACCGCACAGGTGCAGTCGGTGCAGCAGGCGAGGTCCTCGATGAGGAATCCTCTCTGCCACCAGAGTTGCAGCGGCACGACCCAGTCGAGATCGAGTCGCTCGGCGATCTCGCGGGCGATGATGCCAAAGCGCCCCCGGAATTTGTAGATAAAACAAAAGAGCGTCCCCCGGTGCTGCAACCCCGGCCCGCTATAGAAAAGCCCCGGAGTGGTGAGGGACTCGTCCGCCTGTTCTGAAAAAGCCGGTCTGCCGTTTTCATCCTCGAAATGGGACTCGACCCCGCGGAAAGCTCCGCGGAATCCGGTGCAGAGGATGGGCGGAGTGGAGACCTCGAACGGAATGCCGTCGCCGTCCGTGAGCACGTAGCAATCTTCCCGCTTCTCCACTTTCACGATGTCGGCATTTTTATAGAGACGGATCGAGCCCGGCGCTTCGATGTAGGCGGACTTGAGGCGATCACGGGTGAAAGGAGTGAGAGTCCGGCTGGGATCGGAACTGTCATCGTGCCACGGTTCCCCGCGCGAGAGGACATGGACCGACTTGCCGGCACGGGCGAGGTGGACCGCCGCATCGATCCCGCTTTCGAATCCGCCGATGACGGCATGCTCCACGCCGGGGAGATCCCGCCAGTCGCCGACGGTGCTGTTGTGCCGACAGAGTTCGGCTCCCTCGATTCCGCCATCATTTGGATGGGCAAACTCGCCCGTCGCCCAGATCACGAAACGGGACCGCAGCGACTCTTCCCCCATTTTAACATGGAATTTGTCCCCCTTCTTGCAGAGTCCCGTCACCGTCACCCCGGCGCGAAGCGGGATCTCGTAGTGCTCCGCGAGTGAGCGGAGATAGCGCGCGTATTCGACCCCGGTAGGGTGCTCGGTTCGCAGGAAATCAGCCGGGGAAGTGTGCGGTGTGATCGCATTCAGATCGACCTGGCCGTAGGGATTCGAATGAAACGAAGGCGTGATCATCCGCATCTGGAGAGGCCATTTGTCGAAGGAGGCACCGACCCCTTCGCGATCGACCACGAGCAGATTTTCAACCCCGCACTGCCGGAGCGCGATCGCACAGCCGAGACCGGCCGGGCCGGCACCGACGATGAGCACGTCCAGGTCGGACGCCCGGGAGGAAGATGAAAAGAAAGCCATTACCGCAATCTATTTGCATTAAAGGTAAATGCAAATTACTTGCGCTTGAAAGAAGTTCTACTCTTTCACCCCACTCTCAACCCGCCCGAAAAAACGCCCGGCGAGCTCGCGCAGGCCAGCCGGATCGAGCCCCGGGCCGATGCAGACGACCGAAGTCGCCACTTTGGTGAGGCCACTGACCTCGATCGGCTCGACGACGGGGTGCCGTCCGGTGCGCTCGAAGAGCCAGCGACAGCCGGGAGCCTCGATTAGTTTGACAAGGGCCTTGGCTCTCACCACTTCGTCGGGGAGCGCTTCGAGAAAGCGGATCACTTCGATCGTCCGGTAGCGGTAGGGCAGAGGAATCTGGCAACCGGTGAAGCGATGGGAGAGCGCGTGCGCCGGATCGTGGGTATGGTCATGGTCATGGTCATGGTCATGGCCATGCGTCCCCGGCGCGAGATCCCGTTCGGGCACAGTCCCCGGCATTCCCCCGCGAGGCCGTCGCCCCACCACCGCGAGATCGGCGGCGAGCAGGGCTGCATTCACCCTCATCGCGTGGGGATTGAGGGCCGCGACCTGTTTTGAGATGGACCGAATCTCGCGACCGGTGAGGCCCTCCGCGTGGGTCAGGACCCAGTGCGTCGCGGTCTCGAGCTGACGGGCTTCGAGGGGGCCGTAGTCACCGCGTTTCCCCCAGTGCCGCGCATC
>JBDNIL010000473.1:0-9757 GCA_041688355.1 Verrucomicrobiales bacterium
GATTCCATTCCCATCCACCTCCTCACCCGCGAGGCCTTTGCCCTTTACTTCGAGCATCTCAAGCCCGGCGGAGTCCTCGCCGTCCACATTACGAATCTCCACCTCGACCTGGCCGATCCGGTGCGCAATCTCGCCGCCGAGTTAGGTTACAGGGCCTTCCGCGTCGATCACAGCCCCGACGTGGTCGACTACCACACCTACTACTCGGACTGGGTTCTCATCACCAAAGACGAGGATTTTATCACCGCGCTCGAGGCGTCAGACTTTCTTTCGGAGTGGGACCGTGAAGTGCCGAAAGAGATCTTCTGGACCGATGACTATAGCAACCTCCTTGAGGTAGCTTTTTAGCTTTTTAGCTTTTTAGCTTTTTAGCTTTTTAGCTTTTTAGCTCTTTAGCTCTTTAGCCAGAGAGAGGCCATAAACCGCTAAACCGCTAAACCGCTAAACCGCTAAACCGCTAAACCGCTAAACCGCTTCGTACGGCCAATGCGTCTTCGTCCACAGTCCGCCGTCCACGTAGATCGTCTGGCCGGTGATAAAATTGGCGGCGTCATCGGCGAGGTGCGCGACCATTCGAGCGATGTCTTCGGGCAGTCCGATCCGGCCCATCGGGGTCAGCGGTGACCAGGTCCCCGCGTAGTCGTCGGACTCCTCTCTGGTGCGCTCGATCTCGATCGCGCCGGGGGCCACGCAGTTCACGCGGATGCCATACTGCCCCAGCTCGCAGGCGCTCACGCGGGTGAGCTGATCAAGCCCGCCCTTTGACGCGCAGTAATCGACGAGATTGAGAAAGGGCTGCTTGTTCGCGCCCGACCCGATGTTGATGATGGACCCGCCGCGCCCCTGCTCCTTCATCAGCCTCGCGGCGGCCTGGGTACAGAGAAAGCTGCCTTTGAGATTGGTGCGGATGGTCTTGTCCCAGTCCTCTTCCGATAGCTCGAGCAGAGATGACCAGGTCTGGCGACCGGCGTTGTTAACGAGGCAATCGAGTCCGCCGAATTCGGTCACGACGGCGGCGAACATGTCCTCGACGTCGCTCTTGCTCCCGACATCGCCCGAGATCGTGAAGCAACGCCGTCCTTTCTCCTCGATGATGCGTTTTGTCTCGTCCGCGCCCGCCGCGTCGCTGTGGTAATTGATCGCGATGTCCCATCCGGCATCCGCCATGCCATACGCAATGCCGCGCCCGACCCCTTTGCTCGCCCCGGTGACCAATGCAATTCTTGAACTCATGAGAGGCACTGGACCTCAAATATGCTCTGAGTCAAAATTTCTTCTGCTCCCCGTAGAGGAACATGCCAATGTTCCCCGGGTCCGCAAAAGGTTGCCGCGTCGGGTCGGGGCAGGTGGGATGCGCAAGGTGAATCGGACGCCCAATCGTTCGCTCGGGCCAAGCTCCGCTACCCGAACTACAGGTCTCCAGGCCCGTTTTTCCCAAGGGCCCGGCGCGTCGCCAAACGGGCCTCTCCCGAATCGCCCGGTGGACGTAGCACCTCGTACCTTACAAAAATGCCCGATTTTTGTAGCATTCGACAGGCTGCCGTTATTATCCTCGCTTGTATCACCCCCACATGCACCCCGCTCGCCACGCGCATTCCATGCTCCATGCCTCAGGCTACAGGCAAGTCGTGCCCGGTTTTCTTCTGCTGTTTCTAGCCCAGGCCGCTTTCACCGCTGATTTCAGCGACAAGCTCACCCCTTTCTTCAACAAACACTGCTACGAATGCCACGACGAGAGCTCGGGAGAGGGCGGGCTCAATCTCGACGCCCTCTCCCGCGACCTCGGCGACGAGGCGGTCATGGAAAAGTGGGTGCGTCTCTACGACCGGGTCGCCGACGGAGAGATGCCGCCGAAGGAAAACGAAGCTCCCTCGACCGGGGAACGACGTCTCTTTCGAGAAGACCTCGCCCCGTCCCTCGTCGCCGCGCACGAAGCGCGTAAGGGCACCGTCCTGCGCCGCCTCAATCGCCGCGAATACGAGAACACGATCAACGACCTCCTCGGGATACGGCTCGACCTCGCCGCCACGCTTCCAGAAGACGGTCGCTCCGGCGAGTTCGACACCGTCGGCGAAGCCCTCGGCATCTCCGTGAGCCAGATGCGCAGCTACCTCGCGGCCGCCACCCTCGCGATCGACACCGCCATTGCCCGCGACACCTCCGCCCCGGAGCCGGGCAAAGTCACCGCGACCTATGCCGAGACCCAAGGCGCGGATAAATTCGTCGGCGAGTCCTGGCACCAGGCTCCCGACGGCGCCATCGTCTTTTTCCGCGAACTCGGCTACCCCACCGGCATGCTCCGCGAAGCGAATGCGAAACGCAGCGGTTTCCATCGCATCCGCGTCACCGGCTATGCCTACCAAAGTGACAAACCAGTCCTCTTTTCCGTCGGCGGCACCTCTTTCTCCCGCGCCGGGGTGCGGCCCACCTACGGCTATTTCGCCCTGCCTCCGGGAGAGCCGACCACGATCGAGCTGACCGCGTGGATGGACGAGCGCTTCATGGTCGAGATCACCCCGCAGGGACTCTACGATCCGGAAAACCTCATCCGGCAAAAGGGGCTCGAGGTCTACGAAGGACCGGGCCTCGCCATCTCCTCTGTCGAGATCGAGGGCCCCCTCGTCGGGCGTTTCCCCACGATCGGGCACGAGCTCATCTTCTCCGGGCTGGACCGCCGCGAGATCGAGCCGGGCAATCCGAAGGACAAAGAAAAAACCTACTATGTGCCGCGCTTCGAAATCCTCTCGGCCAATCCCGCCGCCGATGTCATCCCCGCGCTGACACGTTTCGCCTCCAAAGCCTTCCGCCGCCCCACCGCAGACGATGACGTCGCCCCCTACCTCATCCTCTTCCAAGGGGAAATGGCCGACGGCGCCACCTTTGAAGAAGCGCTCCGCACGGCCCTCACCGCCGTGCTCTGCTCGCCCGAGTTCCTCTACCTCCGGGAAAAGGCCGGCGCCCTCGGCGACCACGCCCTCGCCGCCCGACTCTCCTACTTCCTCACCCGCACCGCCCCCGATGAGATCCTCCTCGGAGCAGCCTCGACGGGGAAGCTGACCGCCGATCCCGCCGCGCTCTCCGGTCACGCCGCCCGGCTCATGGCGTCGGATCACTTCCCGCGATTCCTCACCGACTTCACCGACTCGTGGCTCGACCTGCGCAGCATCGAGTTCACCAACCCCGACGAGGCCCTCTTCCCCGAGTTCGACCGCTACCTGCAGGATTCAATGCTCGGCGAAACCCGCGCTTTTTTCCGGACCCTCATTGACGAAAATCTCGACATATCCCACTTCGTAAAATCCGACTTCGCGATGCTCAACTGGCGTCTCGCGCGGCATTACGGCATCGCGGGAATCACGGCTCCGCAGGTGGAAAAAGTGCCGCTGCCTCCGGGGAGCCCTCGCGGCGGATTCCTCTCCCACGCCAGCATCCTCAAAGTCTCCGCCAACGGCACGAACACTTCCCCCGTCCTCCGCGGCGTCTGGATCAATGAGCGTATCCTCGGCAAACATCCCGCGCCCCCGCCGCCCGGCATCCCCAGCGTCGAGCCCGACATCCGCGGCGCCACGACCCTGCGGGAACTGCTCGCGAAGCATCGCGACTCCGAGAGTTGCCAGTCCTGCCACGAGATGATCGATCCGCCCGGCTTCGCACTGGAGAGGTTTGATCCCATCGGCGGCTGGCGCGACACCTTCCGCAGCCTCGGCGAAGGGGAAAAACCGCCCGAAAAGTGGGCCGGTGCCAAACGAGTCTCCTACAAAATAGGCCAGCCTGTCGATGACAGTGGACAACTGCAGGACGGTCGGGTCTTCGCCGACTTCCTCGAATACCGCGATCTCATCGCCGGGGAAAAGGAACTGCTCGCAGGGGCGTTTCTCACGAAGTTGCTCACTTTCTCCACCGGACGCGAAATGGGCTTTTCGGATCGGCCCGAAATCGATACGCTGGTGCATAGGTCCGCCGAATCGGGATACCGCGTCCGCGACCTCCTCCTCCTCGCCGTCACCAGCGACATCTTCCGCCACAAATAAGCTCCCGCCGACCATGCAGATGCCCCACCTCGCCACTCGCCCCGCTCTGAGCCGACGCCATTTTCTGCGCGGGGCCGGCGGCACCATGATGAGCCTGCCACTCCTCGAGGCGATGAGCCCCGCCTTTTCACGTGGTGCCCCGACGACCTCGCCGAAGCGCTTCGTCGCGATGTGCGCGACCCTCGGTTTTCACGGCCCTCACCTTTTCCCGCCGACAGCGGGGAAAGACTACGAGATGACTCCCTACCTGGAACGACTGCGCGAGTTCCGCGACGATTTTACGCTCCTGTCAGGACTATCCCACCCCGACCAGCAGGGCAACAACGGGCATGCCTCCGAGATGACCTGGCTGACCTCGGCCCGGCGTCCGGGGCTGGCCGGATTTAAAAACACCATCTCTCTCGATCAGGTCATCGCAGGCCGGATCGGGAACCGCACCCGCTACCCCTACCTCGCCCTCTCGACGAACGGGCGCTCCATGTCGTGGACCACGAACGGGGTGGAGATTCCCGGCGAGACGTCGCCCGCGAAGTTGTTCAAATCCCTTTTCACTCAGGGAACGGAAAAGGAAGTCGCCGCTGAGAAGAAGAACTTCCAGCGCGGCCGCAGCATTCTCGACACCGTCCTCGGCGAAGCGAAGTCGCTCGGCAAAGAGCTTGGGGAACGCGACCGCAGCAAACTGGACGAATACCTGACCTCAGTGCGTGATCTCGAGCTGCGCCTGCGGGAGTCCGAAGGCTGGATCGAGAAACCCAAGCCGCAGGTCGGCGTAGAGCCGCCAAAAGATGTCGAGGACAAGAACGACGCCATTGCGCGCCAGCGGCTCATGAACGACATGATCGTTCTGGCCCTCCAAAACGACTCGACGCGCACGATCACCTTCCAGCTCGCCGGCATGAATGCCGTGCCGAAGATCGCCGGAGTCCGAACCGACTGGCACAACCTTTCCCACCACGGCAAAGACCCCGCCAAGATCGACGAGCTCAAGATCATCGAAGAAGCTGAGTTCACTGTCTTTGCCGAGTTCCTCGGGAAACTCAAGGCCGTCGAAGAGAACGGAAAAAGTCTCCTCGATCACACCGCGGTGCTTTTCGGATCCAATCTCGGCAACGCCAGCAGCCACGACTGGCGTAACCTGCCCGTCGTCCTCGCCGGCGGTGGTTTCACCCATCAGGGCTACCTCGCGCACGAGGAGAAGGAGAACACGCCCTTCGCGAATCTCTTTGTCCCTCTCGCTCAACGCATGGGCGTCGAGATGGAGCAGTTCGGCAGTAGCACGGCTGCGGGGGTGAAGGGGCTGGGTTAAGGCATTATTCCCGTTGGAGTGAGGGGCTTCAGCCCTAGAGGGCGAAGCAGCGTCACGAGCCGAAGACAAGGGCTGAAGACGTCACTCCAACGTTGCGCCCTCCGCCCCCCTAATTCGCCAACACGCCAAAGACCACGGCGAGGAAGTGGCAGATGCTCCCCGCCATAACAAAAAGATGCCAGATAAAATGCCCGTAGCGCAGTCCCGGCATCAGGAAGAAAACCACCCCGCCCGTGTAGGAGAGCCCGCCCGCCACGAGCCAGACCATCCCGACTCCGTTGACAGCCTCCATGAGCGGGCCGATCGCGATACAGATCATCCAACCCATCAGGATATACAATACTGTCCCGAGACGATTGAAGCGCGGCAGCAGGATCGTTTTCAAGACCACTCCGCCTAGTGCCAGGCCCCAGACTGCGGCGAGGAGCGACCAGCCCCACGGGCCGCGTAGACTGACGAGGAGCCAGGGCGTGTAACTGCCCGCGATGAGCACAAAGATGAGCGCGTGATCGAGAATTTGAAAAATCCGCTTCTTCTCGTGCGAAGTCACCAGATGATACATCGCCGAGGCACCGTAGAGCAACACGAGGCTACCTCCGAACACACTCACCCCGACGACATGCCAGCCCGATAGCGGAATCGCAAGATTCAGCATGATCCCCAGTCCGATGGCACTCAGCAAAGCGCCAACCGCGTGACTGATCGAGTTCGCGATCTCCTCTCCGTGGGTTTCACAAAGCACACTGCGCTCCTTTATGACTCTAATCTGGCCGGAAAAGAGCCCCGCGCCAATGAAAAGACCGCCATACCCGAGTCATTGCGGTATTCACGCGCGCACAAAAAAACGCCCGGGGATACCGGGCGTTCAGGATGAGTGAGTTCACTCGAGATTCCTTTGATCAGCGGCCAAAGAGCGGGAGGCGGAAGCCGGACTTCTTCTCTTCGGGAGCCGCCGGGGTCGCCGCAGTCGCCGCTGCGGGAGCAGCGGTTGGGGTGGCTACAGGAGCTGCGGCACCGGGAGCGGCGCCTTTGCCTATACCCTTGCCAGCTGCTTCTGCTGCTTCAGATGGGGCCGCAGGAGCCGTCGGAGCGGCAGCCGCTGTCTCGGCGATCGAGTCGTCGATCTTCTTGATCTGTTCGGGAGTCAGCTTCGCAGAGGCTTCCTTCAACGTGCTCGTGGCAAGCTCGTTCTCGGGGGCAAGGATCGCGGCCTGCTTGAAGTAACGGTAGGCCTGCTCATAGTTTGGCGCGGGCGCTTCCCCGGCAGCAACGAGCAACCCGCGGAAGTGAAGACCGCCGAGGCGGAGGAGCGCTTCGAAGCGGGTCGCGGGAGCGATCTGGGGCACCGCGATGACTTGGATGTAGGCATCAGATGCCGCTTTGGCCGGGGTGCTCTCAGGACCGACACCGACCAGACCGGACTCCGCCATGACACCAAGGCTGAGGAGACCTTCGGGCAATCCGGCAGCGGCCGCACGCGAGAACCAGCCGCTCGCGGCGATGGGATCCTTAAGCGTGCCGGCACCGTTGAGGTAATAGACACCGGTCTTCTGCATCGCCGGGGCAAAACCACCGCCGGCCGCCTGGAGGTAGAAGGAAAAAGCCTTCGCGGGATCCTGGTCCACCGAGCGACCGGTTTCGTAAAAGACACCCACATTGTAAAGCGCCACCGGGATATTGTTGCGGGCGGCGAGACGGTAGAGCTCGAGGGCCGCTGCGGGATTCGGAGTGACGTCGATTTTGCCGTCGTCGGGAATCAAGTCGACTCCCTGATCGTAGTAACCGGCGAGCACGACCTGAGCAGCCGGGTCATTGCCCTGGGCGGCACGGGTGAAGAAGTCGAGTGCCTTGGGGAAGTCTTTCTCGACGCCGGCGAGGCCCGAAGCGTGGAGTTCACCCATGGTGCGGAGACCGGCAGGCACGCCCTGATCGGCCAGCTTCGAGAAGGTCGCGACAGCCTTTGCAGGGTCTGCTTCGATCTTTCTCGCGCCGAAGGTCTTGCCGTCGAAAAGCACGGAACCGAGCGAGGCGAGTGCGTTCGGGTTGCCGGCGTCAGCGGCCTTGTTGAGCCACTCCCAGGCTTTGTCATCATCGACCTTTTCGGGGCCGCCCAGTTCCAGGTAGTATTGGGTCAGCTCGAACATGGCCTGGTTGTCGTCTTCCGAAGCCGCTTTCTGGAGCAGCCCGAGCGCGAGGTCGGCGTCTTTCGTCTCCCCGGCGAGTCCGCCGAGGTAAATGGCCGCCATGTTGCGACGAGCTGCGTTGAGTCCACCTTCGGACGCTTTTTTGATGAAGCCGACCCCTTCCTGGGTCTTCTCCATCTCCTGGCTCGAACCGGCGAGGATGAACCCGTAATTGTTCATCGCCTGCAACTGGCCGAGCTTGGAAGCCTTCTCATAATAGACCATCGCCTCGGGGAGCGCGTTCTGCTGGTTGCTCTGCTGGATGAGAAAGCCCATCGCAAAAAGCGCGTCCTTGTCCTCCCCTTTGTCCGCCAGTTCGCGGATCTTGTCGATCGCGCCCTGAAGATCGACGGCGGGCTTCTCGCCCTTCGCCATGGCCGCCATGGCCGCCTCCATTGCCTCGATATGGGCGACCATCTCCGCGCTCGGTTTGGTCCACTCATCCGTACTCAGACCCAGCGCCGAAGCGGCGACCGCGTTGTGGAGACTTAATGCCGACAACGTGACGGCGAGAAAAAGTGTTTTCAGGATCATGGTAGGGGCGGCTGAGCGCCGGGGGACTTACAATTAGGTTTTTTAAAAATAACGGGGAGTTCGTAGCAATTTCCAGAACTCTCCGGTAAGGAATCAGCCGGAAAATTACCGGAAAGGGTCTGCCAATGCAAGGAAAATCCTAAAACGCCTACCACGCCTTATTTCTTATAAATTTTTGCGTTTTGTTGCAAAAGCTTCACCCGCCCCTCACGGGGACCCCGAGCAAAGGGAAAGTAGGGCGGAATACGGTCCGGCACGCCACTGGCCCGCATTTCTCCCAATCGCTGAGCATTTGTGGAAAATCGAGCTTAGGATACTTTTTCTACGATCATCCCCTTCATGTCCGACCTCCGCTACCGCCTTGCCCTCTCCACCTGCTGGTGCTCCCACCGGCATACGGACGGCTACACGATGCTCGCCGAGATGCGCGAGCTCGGGTTCCGGCGGGTCGAGCTTAGCCATGGCATCCGCCTCGCCCTCGTCCCCGGCATCTTGCAGGGCGTCGCCGAGGGTCTCGTGACGATCTCGTCGGTCCACAACTTCTGTCCTCTCCCCGGGTCCGTGACCCACGCCGCGCCCAATCTCTTCCAGCCCTCGACGAAGCGAAAATCCGAACTCGCGATGTGGCACCTCTACTCGCGGCAGACGATCGAGTTTGCCAAACGCGTCGGCGCCCCGCACGTGGTCATGCACAGCGGTAGCGTGAGATTTCCCTTCGCCTCTCCGGTCGCGGTCCTCGAGAGTCTCGCCCCGCCCGCCGCGCAGCGGGAAAAAGCCCTCGCCCGGCTGCGCGCCAAAAGCCGCCCCGGCGCCCCGGCGATGCGGCGACTCATTCGCGCCTACGACGATCTCATCCCCTACGCCGCCTCCCACGGCGTCCGCCTCGGCGCGGAGAATCGCGAGGGTATCCTCGAGCTGCCCCTCGACGAGAATTTTCCCGCCTTTCTCGATGCCCTCGACGACACCTCTTCCGAAGGGTTCCTCCTCGGTGACAAGCGGCTCCACTACTGGCACGACACCGGCCACGCCCGCATCAAACATCTCCACGGACTCCTCGACCACGAGAGACACCTCGCCGGGGTCGTTGATCGGCTCATCGGATTCCACCTCCACGACGTCAGCGAAGCCGGCAGTGATCACCAGGTCCCCGGGTCGGGGTCGGTCGATTTCGCGATGGTGAAAAAGTACATCGAGCCGCATCACACCCTCGTCCTCGAGCCCAGTCCCGCCCTCACCCCGGAGGAGATCACCCGGTCGAGGAACTACCTCCTCGAAGTGCTCGGTTAAAGGAGAGAGATCGACCGGGGCCAGGGTGACGCGCGCCCGCCAGCTTCCCCGTCACCCATATTGCCCCGCGGCGCGCTTCAGCTCCCCGGCGACCATTTCCCGCAGCACCGGCGGGGCGATCACTTCGGCCTGACTACCGAAGCCCATGATCCAGCGGGCGATGTCCTCGAGGGCGGAGAGAGTCATCGTGATCTCGATGGCATTGCCGGCGGGATCGAGGTCGGTGATCTCCTGACTCGGGTGCCAGCGGCGCTCGGCGACGACACGGGCGGCGAAGCCGCGAAAGCGGATCCGCACGGGGTGTTTCGGACTGCCTTTGTCCTCACTCGACCACACCCCGAAGCTCCCCGCAAAGTGATCCTCGAGCCGGAAGTCGCGCGAGCGCACGAAGCGCTTCGTCGTGAGATGCACGGACC
>JBDNIL010000474.1:0-8864 GCA_041688355.1 Verrucomicrobiales bacterium
TCGGGAAACAGGACCTCACTACGGATGTCAATTTCGAAGATCTAGTGAGGTGGGGGGAAGCGCTTGGTTTTGAGTCAGCCGCGCTCACCTCACAAGGCGAATTCCTCGCCCGCCATGGCAGTGGTGGTGATCTCATGGCCGGCGAAGGCGCAGGCGATGCCTTTCAGGTGCTGACGCAGAGGCGGCTGGAGTAACGGCTTCAGAGGCTGTCGGAAAACGCACGCGTTACCCCTGAATTTCAGTGGGATTCTCCTGTCGCCGGCCTCTTTACGCTGAGCCTTATACACATTTTGCGGCGGGAGTGAATCTACCCATGGGATTGTTACGATTCTACCCGTGGTGCGCCCTGCCGTGGTGCCAGGGGAAGACCTTTGAGGGCTTTTGGACTGCCGGACTTGGTCCGTGACGCTTCTTAACGCTCAGTCCGGAGTTAGCTGCCGAATGCTCCCCGCGCGATTGCAAAATCACGCACCCTGCTCAACCCTGCCACATCGACCGTGAACCGGGTGGCCCATCATTCGTGCGACCAAGATGGGCGCCGGAGACAGCCACGAGATGGATCATCCGTGACCGATCGCGATCGGGTTCTTTGCCTCCGAGTCCCATGGCCACTTTCATCTTCCGCTTCACCGCAATGGCAACGACCGATTTCCATTCAGCCTCTTCTCATAATTTAAGGGACAATTTAAGGGACCAATTTAAGGGACAGGCAAATAGTCGAAAAGCAAAAAGCACCTAATTCCCCTGAAACTGTTCAACATCTCCATCATGAGTAACGATTGAATAAAACGCCACTACTTGAGGCTTTATCACTGCATATATCATGCATCTATGACCGCTGCTGTGTCCTCGCAGAAGCCCCGCTGGTCTTGGACTTGGGTGCTGGCGCATTGAGGAAACGGGGGGACCAATTCCGAATCGAACATTCACCCAAAAGCCTCCCCATCAATTCCCTCTTCCCGCAGCCTGTTGCGACCTGATTTGAGATCGTACGCCTTCTGCTTTGGGTATATGATTCGTTTCGGTCTAAGCCGAATGCAGGATCGCCTCTGTCATGCGGAGTGCTTCCAGATTAGCCTTCCCTTTGTGGACCCGAGGCAGGGCAACTCCCTCCTCGAGGGCGTGAGAGGTGATCGCGAAGGTCGGCCGGTCGTCCAGATCGTCCAGATCGTCCGAAAGCGATTCACCTCGCCTCCCGCTCAATCGTCAACAGCGCACTGTCGATCAAATCGAGCGCCGAATCGAATCGATCATCCGCAAAATATAGACTCCACTCGATCTCCCCGTCACTTTTCTCCTCTTTCACCGGATACCCGACGAGGTCGAGGAGTTGAAAGGTGCGCGGGTCGAAGTTGTCGATCTCGACCTGGAAGACGAGGGAGGGCTGGTCTTCGGACTTCTGCGAAGAATCACCCGGCTGGTTGATCTCGATCAAAAGGCGGTATGGCATGGAGGACTCGGACTTCTGCGGCAGGATGTAGTCGGCCGGATCAAAGGAGCTGTTTTCCGTGGGGCTGGAGATGGCGTGGGCGATCGAGTCGAGGTCGGCGTCTCGCTTTTTCGCGTCCTCGAGGGCGGCCTTCCATCCCGCGACTTTGGAGGCCCAGTAGGGAAGCATTTCCTCGGCATCGTCTGACTCAGGCTCGAGGAGAGTCTTGATGTGGTAGTGCGACTGGTTCTCGAGCCAGATGGCGAGGCGCGGGGAATTTTCGGGATCGTAGGAAACGCCGCTCCGGATCTCGAGGACCATCTTGTAAGAGGGATCGGGGCTGTAGCGGTAGATCATGCCGGTCTCCCCGACTTCGAAGCGATCAAGGGCGGGACCGAGGTTGCCGCTCCAGCCGAGCACCGCCCGCACCGGCTGCGGTTGCCACCAGAGCACGGCGGTGACGAGGGCGGTGAGCGCGAGCGCGGTCCAGAGGGTGCGGCTGCGCAGGTGGCGGGCCATCGACCGGGAGCTGGCCGCGACGTGAAAGACCACCAGGGCAACAAAGGCGAATCCTACGAGGGCATGGAGCCCGACCACTTGCAGGGAAAAGGGCCGGATGAAGGCAATCACACCGCTCACCGAGAGAACGACGAAGCTCGCTGCCGTCAGCAGCGTGACAAAGCGCTGGCTCATGAGGCGGGGATGTTAGTGTGAAGCCAGTTCATTCGCCAAGAAAAGAGAATCTGTGTCCATCTGTGGAGCGAAGCGAATCAGTGCTCATCCGTGTTTTCGATTTTGGCACAGATGGGCACAGATTTTCAGAGAGGGGCAATAAAGTTCGCAGAGGCTCATGCCTTTTCCGGCACGATCTGGCCGTGTTCGCGCAGGCGGTCGTGGATCTCCGTCAGGGGAACTTCGAGCGGGGTGACTCCGGCTTTGGCAGCGAGGGCGGCGGCGACTCCGGCGGCCTGGCCCATGCCCATGCACGAAGCCTGGACGCGGAGACCGGAGTTCGCGAGCCGGTCGCTGCTGACACAACGACCCGCCACGATGAGGTCGCGACTGCCTTTGGGAATGAGGGCGCGGAGGGGAATCGTGGGCACGACGCCGGGCTTCAGCGGGGCCGGTTTCACCCCCTCGCGAGTATGCAGATCGACGGGGTAAAAGGCATAGGAGATCGCGTCGTCGAAATGTCGGCCCGTGGTGTAGTCATTCACCGTGATCATCGTCTCGCCCTCGATGCGGTAGCTCTCGCGGAAGCCGGTCTCGGGCTGCAGGTGCATGAGGCGTTTTTTCTCCTGCCGCACTTTCTCGAGGATGGACTTGCGACCCGCGAGGTTCGCCTCGGTCGCGGTGCGCGAGTTGGTCGAGTCGGCGCCGTGGACGTAGAGGCGGTGAATCTGATTGCGACCGGGGCCGTGAGGCTGACCGAGCATGTAGAGAAAGGAGCCGGGCTGGCGCTCTTCCTCGCGGAGGCGTGCAAAGCCGAGCATCCCGACGACTTCGGCACCGCCGGTGCAGTCCACGATCTGGCGGCAGAGAACCCGGCGTTTTGTCCCGAAGCCGACGCAATCGACCTGCCATCCCTGCTCGACCCGTGTCACGGTCTGGGGGAATTCGTAGTAGGCGATCTCGACTGCTGCGGCGGCGCATTTTTCCTCGCAGAGGATGGCGTAGAGGAACTGGTTGATGAAGACTTGGTTCTGCCAATGGCGCTGCGGAACCTTCGCGAAATTCGGGAACTCCCCTTCGTCGAGTTCGACACTATCTTTGACGAGCTCCCATCCGATCCCTGCGATGACCTGCTTGCCCCAGGCGTCGAAGAGTCCGGGGAAAGCGACGCCGCCGGTCGTCATCGTGCCGCCGAGTTGGCTGTTGCGCTCGAGTAGGAGAGTTTTCGCACCGAGGCGCCCGGCCTGTATCGCGGCGACGGTTCCGGCAGTGCCTCCGCCGACCACGAGGACATCGACTTCCTGCGTGATCTCCGGCGCTTTTGCCTCTGCGTCGGCAGCGACAGCGGTCTCGCTCGTCGAGGAGATCACCGCCCCGGCCCCGATGAGGGAGCTGTGCAGAAAGTGGCGACGGTTCCAGGCAGGATCTTGTTTTTTCATACGGGAAAGAGATAGACGGGGGCAATCTGACGATCCCGTGCCTGACAGGATAAGTCGAGGATCCTCTTACGAGGGCGGAGGAAAAGCAAAGACGGGTAAGCGGCACGTGAGCAGAAAAACACTGTTCAAGTGTTGACTTTTTCCGCAAAATCGTGAAAAGTGTCTGCATGAACAGAAAAAGACTCAAACGCAGGCATTTCAGTTTCATGTGGGATGGCCTCATCCATCTCGATGATGGCAGTCAGTGGCGTCTCGCGGACTCGGACCGCAGGCACGACGTGACCTGGTGGCACAACGGCGAGACCGTCGATCTCGAGAGCCATCGCGGCAGTCTCGTACTCCACAATCTGGAGCGACGGGAGGATGTCGCCATCGTCGCGGCGATGGAATTGAGGCTCGAGTTGGCGGCGTGAGTTGGCGGCGGCCTCAGCGGAGGGCATTACCAGTCCATGATAGACGAGGGAATCCCGGCGGGCATTGCGTGGATGCGGCGGCAAAAGTGAGGGGGCGCCCGGTAGCGGAGACCGCCGAATCCTTACTTCCGCTCACGTCCCGAGGCGATGGGCATGATTCCCATCTCCCGTGCTTCGGAGACGGAGATAAGTTCGAACTGCGGCTGCTCTTCGTCATCAAAGTTATCGACATTATCCTCGAGCGTCTGCGTGCCCACACCGATTGCGGCGGCGAGGACTTTGAAAGATTTTTCGTGGGTAGTGCCGACTAACTTTTCGGGCACTTCGATTTCGTCTCCGGCTTCGCCGAGGTCAGTCTCGCCGAGCATGGTGGTTTCGAGACCGAGGATGGGGTCTTCGTCGCCCTCGCCAGGATCAAACGCGAGCAGGCAATGACCGGGCACCATCACGAGATAGACGTTGAGTCCGATTTTCCGAAGAATCGATGCCATGAGAACGGTGCCGTCGACGCAGTTCGCCTGCGTTGCATCGATGGAATCGTCGAGAAATCGCACCGTTTGGCTGTAGACCCACTTGCTCGGCGTCGTCGTGGAGATGTCGCTGTATTTGATGCCTCGTTTCTGAAGGACATTCCAGATGGCAAAGACCTGGGCGAGGACTTCGTCGGGGTCACCTGACTGGTAGCCGGTGAATCCGGTGATGACTTTGGTCTCGAGCGCCTCTTTGAGAATGCCATCGACCCAGGGATGGTTTTCGTTCACGTAGGCGGCGAAGAGATCGGAGTAGCTCTCGAATTCCGTCCGGTCCTCGTCGAGGACGACATAGAACGGGCAATCATTGATGGATTTGACCGTGAAAGTTTCCGTCTGAACGGGGAGTTTTTCTCCATCGACGGTGACGGTGAAAGTGGCGGTGACCGGGCGCTGCTCACGGATCTTGTGGAGGGCGTCGAAGTTCCATGCGGCTTTCGGGTAGACGATCGTATCTTCAGCATCCCAGAACATCGTCCCTTCCCAGACCGAGGGATTCAGGATGCCATCGATCGCCATCTCGACGCGCACTTCCGAATCGGCATAGACATCGTAGAGGGTGACACCGATCCAGCCGTTCTCGTCGCCGTAGATCGGGGTTTGCCCTTCCTCGAGCTCAGGGTCGTCATCACTTTTCCGGTCCTCAGCGGTCTCTTCATCGCCATTCCAGTCGACCGTGGCGGTCGCAATGAGAGCGCTCGGGAAAAGGTCTTTTTCCGTGAAGGAGTAGGGTTCGAAGCTAGTGTCCTCGGCCACGGCAAACCCCGCGACAGCGAACGAAAAGAGTAAGCAAGGCGCGAATTTTCATGCCGCACAGGTAAGCGGAATCTTCCGTTCCACAAGGGGGCTAACCCTTCTTCTCAATCACCGCATAGGCGTTGTGATTGTGAATGGACTCGAAATTCTCGGCTTCGACCTTGTACCAGGCGATCCCGGCCTGGGCCTGGGAGGCGGCGGCGACATTGCGGACGAGGTCTTCGACAAAGACGGGATTGTCGTAGGCCCGCTCGGTGACGTGTTTTTCGTCAGGACGTTTCAGCACGCTGTAGAGCTCGCAGCTCGCGCAGCGCTCGACGAGGCGGATGAGATCCTCGATCCAGATCGGCTCGCCGCTAAACTTCACCGCGTAGGTGACGATGCCGCGCTGGTTGTGGGCTCCGCGGGCGCTGATCGCTTTGGAGCACGGGCAGAGGGTAGTGACCGGCACGAGCACGGTGACGATGAAATCCTGCTCCGCGCGCGACGCATCGACATCGAAGATGACCTCGTAGTCCATCATGCCCTCTTTTCCGCTGACCGGAGCGGGCTTTTTGAGAAAGAAGGGAAAGCGGAACTCGACGTGGGCGCGGTGGGCGTTGAGCCGTTTGAGCAGCTCGGCAGGGATGCCCGAGATGGAGTGGACATCGAGGACCGGTCCATGCGAGTTCAGCACTTCGACAAAGCGACTCATGTGCGTGCCCTTGTACTCCTTGGGCAGATCGACGGCCATGGAGATCGTTGCGACGGTGCCCTGCTCGGAATTGGCCTTGTCGCGGATCCGCAGGGGATAACGCAGACTTTTCACCCCGACGCGATCGATCGCGAGATTGCGGGAGTCGGGCTGGTTCTGGATGTCGGTGAGGTTCTCCATCGATAAATAAAAAGCCCCGGGGGGGACCCGGGGCTTTCAAAGCGAGATTGGCATCCGGGTGCCGGACTAAACGCCCTTACCACGTGGGGTTCAAGTGCCACTTGGAGGCAAATGGCTCGAGCTCTTCGCGCATCGGCCAGTGATCGGGCTGCGGCTCGATGCCCTCGTGGCGGAGGCTGGCGCCTTTCAGCTGCATGCATCCTTCGTTGTTGCCGATTTCCATGACGATTCTGACTTCGTCCGGCGTGAGGGTGATGTCGGGCAGGGCGGCGAATTCGGCGACTTTGTCCTCGATCGTGCGGGCGTCATCGCCGGCTTCCTGCACGAAGGTCGGCCCTACGGATTTCACGGGTGCCTGGCTGAGGTCCCAGACGCAGGCGAACTGCAGCATCGTGAGACCATATTTCTCGGCGATGGGACGCATCGCCTCGAGTTTTTCGTTGCCGTGCTCGATCCACCCGTCCGGGCGGTAGCTGCGGTGATCGCCGTCTTTGAAAAAGTGACCGGGTTTCACGTCGTCGTGGAAGATGCCGCCGAAGTCGACGACGCGGGCGAGGATATCGACGTTGAACTCGTTCGCGATGGGGAGGACGTAGCGACCCGGCCAGGGCTCCATCGGATTGAGGATGATCATCGCGGAGGAGAGGTGCTCGTGGAAGTTCTCGATGCAGTAAGCCATGTCGATGGCGAAGCCGTTCGCCGGACCGGGGGCGATGCCGGTCTCCTTCGCGAGGCCGTGCTCGCGCAGGGTCGCCATCGCCTCCCATACGTCGGGCGAGGAGTAGCCGATGGAGTCCGGATTGTGGAGCATGACGATGTCGAAGTGGCTCGTCTTGCAGCGGTCGGCGCAGGCGCGGGTAGCGCGCTGCAGATACTCCGCGTAACCATCGGGTCCGCGCAGGTCGGGGTGGGTGAAGCGGGCGTAGCCCTTCGCCCCGGCGCGAACCCCGTCGTAAATGTCGTGCCCTATCATCGCGACGAGGCAGTAGCTGTCCCGGTCGTATCCCTCGAGCGCCTCACCGAGGAGCTTGTCTCCCTGCCCGATGCCGTAGACGTCAGAAGTTAGGAACGTGCGCACGCCCTGATCGTAGGCCTGACGAACGAGATTTTTCCAGCGCTCTTCCTCGAGACGCTGGCCGAAGTGCATGAAGCGTCCGCCGCTCCAGGATCCGAAGGCTGTTTTCGTGAGATTCATCCGTCACCTGTCGTCAAAAACCGCCCCATCGTCAAGAAGCGCAAGAGCGGACGCATCCATCGAGGCAAAAATTGCGTCCCTTTTTGGCAATCCGGGTCCGCCCGGGAGCGCGGGGAGCCCCTCGGAAGGGCAAAAATGGCGATTCCCATTTCCCCCGCACGATGCCACACTGCGACATGGCGAGACTGTCAGAGAAGGCCAAAAGCCGCATCTACGCAAATCTGGAAAAATACGCCCGATCCGGCATGGGCATGGAGAAGGCCTGCGATTCGCTGCTGGGTCAGCCCCGCCTCTCCCGCACCGAGCGCGACATCTACCGGGGCATCCTCTCTGGGGTGAAGAGCGGGCGCAGCATCGGTGACGCGCTCGGCGCCTCGAGTAGCGCGGTCTCGGCCCTCGAACACGAGGTCGTCGCCGCGTCCGAAGCGGGCGGCCGTCTCGAAAAGGGCTTCGCCCACCTCGCCGAGTACTATCGCCGCGTCGACCGCACCCGCCGCAAGATCCTCAAGGGCCTGACCTATCCTCTCGTCCTCATTCATGTCGCGATCCCCGTCTCGACCCTGGCGGTGGCGGCTTTCAGCAGCTTTTCCCTCGACGGCGAAAGACCTGCCGGAGGCTATCGCGAGGCTTTCCTGAACAGTGGCAAATTGATGCTCGCTGCCTACGTCGTGGTATTTTTGGGAATCATCGGGGCCGCTTTCCTCAACCGACTCGGCCGCACCTCGGGTGTCATCGACGGGATCCTCTGCCGTGTCCCTCTCCTCGGGCGGGCGCGTCGATCGGTGGCGATGGAGCGTTTTTCACAGGTCTTCGAGATCTTCCTTCTCGCCGGGAAAAAAATGAGCGACGCCCTCGACGGAGCCGGCCGTGCCTCGGGCAGCGGCCTCATCCGCGAGGCCGGGGCGAGGGGCTCTCGCATCGTCGCCGGCGGCGACCCGCTTGCGGTGGCCCTCTATGCCTCGCCATCGGCCTTCCCCGATGATTTTTCCCGCGGCATGGCCGCCGCCGAGGAGTCGGGCCAGCTCGATCGCGAACTCGCCGAATGGGGACGTTATTACTCCGAATCCGCCGCCGAGGCCATGGATCTCCTCGCCGAGTGGGCCCCGAAACTTTTCTACTGGGGCGTTCTCCTGCTCGTCTCGGCGATGATCATACGCGCCGCGATGGCCTACCGCGATCTCATTGAGGGGCTTCTAAACATTGGGGGATAAGGGCTCAGCACGACCTCCGCTGCGTTCTGCCAATACACCGTATCGAAACTCGTGAGAAACCGTTGCAAAAGGTCAGCGCTTAAGCCTGATCTGAGCTAATCCGGGGAAATCTGTGCCAATCCGTGTTCAAGCATTCGAACACAGATGATCACAGATGATCACAGATGATCACAGATGATCACAGATGATCACAGATGATCACAGATGATCACAGATCCGCTTTGCTCCCTCAGATTGGCACGGATTGGAAAAAGCCCGGGAACCGAAGAAGGGACCCAAAATTCATTTTCCCGCGAGTTTTGCAACGGTCTCGTAAGAGTTTTGGCGGTCTGAGCCATCGCCCGA
>JBDNIL010000475.1:0-3006 GCA_041688355.1 Verrucomicrobiales bacterium
ACCCCCAGCTTCCAGACTTGGACGGACACTGCAACCCCCGGGTGGGAGGCGCGACGCCGTTCAGGCCGACGATTCCGCTACGCTCCATCGTCGGCCTGAACGGCAGACTCCGGTTGCGCGGCTCTTACAGACAAAGATTTAGACAACCAGAGTCGGCGGCGTGTAGGTCTGACCCAGGCGGGCGAACTCCTCGGCCCAGACTTCCTCGGTGCCGGCGAGGACGACTTTTACAAATTCATAAAGCTCTTTTTCCTCGGCCGTCTCCACGAGCAGGGCGGAGGGTCCCGACGAGACTGCGCCGCCCTGAAGCAGCTTCGAAGGATCGACGATGCCGAGCTGCCAGAGCACGATGACCCCGACTCCCGCGATGAGGATGCCCTTGATGCCGAAGCGGCTCCCGATGAACATCAGCAGGTTCATCCCCGCGCCGCTACCCGCTACCCGCTGATCGGCCCCCGCCCCCGGAGGAGGCACGGCGATCTTCGACATTGTCACTTCCTCGCCTTCCCTTCCACTGCATCGTTTTTAAAGGCGGTTAAATCTTCGGCAGTCTATACCGCTTTTGTCGCCGGGGTCAATGGTCTTGCCATAAAGTGTCGACGGCTTTAGCCGCAGGTCCGGGCGAGTCGATTCGGCTAAAGCCGAAACCACTTTCTCATCCCCTACTCACCCGCCACCTGCACGGGATGTTTCAAATAAGCGATCAGATCCACCACCTGCGCCTCATCAAACGCGAGGATCAGTCCCTCGGGCATCATCGAGACGGGGACGACCTCGCGTTTTGCAACGTCGCTCTTTTCCAACACGATCTCACCCGTCGTCTGCCGCAGCGTCAGGGTGCGGTCGTTCTCCTCGCCCACCACTCCCGTGAGGACACGGCCGTCGGCGTGAGTGAGAATGCTCATGCGATAGTCGGCACTGACGACCGCACTGGGATCGAGGATGTTCTCGAGCAGATAGCCGAGATCACTGCGGTTCGATCCGGTGAGGTCGGGCCCGATCTTTCCGCCCTCGCCATACATCACGTGGCAGGCGCCGCAGATCCCGGCATAGAGCTGGCGCCCCTTACTGAGATCGCCCGTTGCGAGACGCTCCGGCGTGAGTTTCGCCGTCCACTCTTCGATGAGCCTGCGTTTGTCCGCCGCTGACTCCCGCACTTCGCCCCAGACCCGGGCGAGTTCGGACCGCAGCGCCTCATCGTCGAAGGCGCTGATCTGGCGGGCGTGAAAGGCCGAGAGATCCCGCTTTGGAATCACCCCCGACTCGATCCCTTTGAGCACCGCCCCCGCCCAGGCCGGACGAGAGACGAGCACCTCCATGAGAGCGGGACGCGCCGCCGTGTCGAACTTCTGATAACGCTTCGCGAGCGTCGCGCCCAGGGCGGGATCGTCAAAAAGCGCGAGCCCCTTTACCGCCACGACATTGAGATGGCGATTCTCGAGGAGCCCCTCGCAGACCTGCCGCAGATCGTCGGGACGATTGGAAATGAGCGTCTCGAGGGCCGCCTTGCGCATCGCGAGGTCGGCATTGTCGTTAATCACGAGAGCCTTGATCTCATCGAGGGCCCGCCCGTCACCGAAGATCACACTGAGTTCACGGATGAGCCCGGCGAGCGACTCGTCCGTCTTCGCCTTCGTCCCGACCGCAGTGACGAGGCCCTCCCAGCTCTCCGGCTTCGGCGCTTTGCGCCATCCCTGCAGGCCCTCGCTCACCCCGGTGAGGAGAGCGAGTTGCTCCGCGCGCTCCCGTTTCCCGGTCATCGTCAGGAGCGCCTCCAGAGCCGCCGGACTTTTCTCGATCCGACTCGTCAGGCTGCGGGCGATCCAGCGCAGCGTCTCCGGCCAGCGGCAATTCTCCGCGATGCGCACGAGAGCGAGCGGATCGGACTCCGCCAGCGGACTTAGCCCGAACCAGACGAGGTGCGGCAGATTGTGATCGGTGGCATCCTCGTCGCGGGACGCGAGCGCCGCCCCGAGAGGGGCCCGTTGGGCAAAGGGAAGTCGCTGCAGCGTCGAGGCGAGGGCGAGTCGCACCAGTCCTGAACCGTCCTCGTGCGCCATCGCGAGGAATCGGGAAAAGAGATCGTCGCCAAGGAGATCTGGCATCCGGGTCGGCACCGGCCCCGTGAGAGTGTCGATGGGTTGCGCCTCGGTGAGCAGCCGTATCGCCCAAACGCGCAGGTGCTCGTCCTTATCGAAAAGGAACTCGGTCCAATCGACCGTAGCGCCCATCGCATGGAGATTCCACATCGCCCGCAGTCGCACGACCGCATCTCCTTCGCCCTCGAGCACCTCGAGGTAGCGGGATTGCAGATCACGGTCGACTTCGCCATTCGGAAGATCCACTCTCGATTGCCGATCGAGCCAGGGGTCGGCAGCGAAAAGAGGATCACCTCCCCCGAGAGCCGGCCCTTTCCCCTGGCCATACTGAATGCGGTAAATCCGTCCGCTCGTGCGATGCACGCCGGTGTGATCGTGACATTCCCCGGTGTCGCTCCAGTCTAACAGATACACCGCACCACCAGGCCCCGGACGGATCTCGATGCCGCGGAACCATTTATCTTTGGTCAGGAAGATATCAGGTTCATGACGCCCCACATACCCGCTCCCCTCGCGGTCGAGCCGCTCCACGTTGGTGCGGAACCCGTGCATGTTGAGGGTGAAGAGGCGATCGTGAAAACGCTCCGGCCACTCACTACCCTGGTAGATCATCATGCCGATGTGGGCATGCCCGCCGCCGAAGGCATTCGCCGCGCCGTCGCGGGATTCGCTCCATTTCCCCGAGGTGTCGAAGTGCCAGTGATCGGCATGCATGTCGAGACGTTCGTAAAAGTACGGGTTCGGATCCGCGCCCGAGCTTTCCTTAAAATGCGCCCCGGAGATGCCGTGCCAGAGATGCCCGTTCACCGTGTTGATGAAAAACAGCTCGCCGTGGCGGTCCCAGTCATGTCCCCACGGATTCGTGGTGCCATGGGTGACCATCTCGAAGACTTTGCGTTGCGGATGA
>JBDNIL010000090.1:0-4245 GCA_041688355.1 Verrucomicrobiales bacterium
GGAAAAGACCCGGTCGAGCTCCTCTGACTGACCGGGGGAGAGGACCTCGTGGGCGCCGAGGCATTTTCGAGAGGGGAGCAGCCCTTCGCGTCGCAGCACCTCGTTGATCCCGGCGATGCAGCCCGCGAAGCCGTTCGCCGGATCAAAGATCGCGCTGTTGAAGTCGGTCAGGCTCGCGTTCAACGCCGCCCATTCCGTGGCACTCCTTTTTCCCTCGCGGATCTCTTCGAGCAGGCTCACCGCGCGCCGCGTCCCTACGGCCCACTGCCCGAGCAGTCCGCCGACGATGCGCAGCGGAGGATCGCCCCAGGGGAAGGGTGTGAGCAGGTCGTGGACAATGTTGTCGTCGTTGCCGGTGTAGAGAGCGATATCCCGCCGCCCGCTCTCGGCGACGGCCCGCACCACCTCGAGTGTGGCGTAGCGGTTAAAAGGGGCGATCTTGATCGCGACCACATTCGGGATCTCCGCAAAAGCACGCCAGAAGCGGTAGTCGTAGGTCCGCCCGCCGATCGAGGCTTGCAGGTAAAAGCCGATCAGGGGAATGATCGCCGCTACGTCCCGGCAGTGGGTGAGCAGTGCCTCATCATCCGCCTCGCACATCGCACTGAGACTCAGCAGGCCCGCGTCGTAGCCGAGGGTGCGGGCAAGTTCAGCCTCGCTCGTCGCCTGCGCGGTCGGGCCACAGATACCCGAGATCAGGGCAAATGGACTGCGCTCGCTGCGGTAGCGCGCCACCTCGCCGGCGCAACACGCGAGCACTTTCTCAAAAAGACCGTCGGAGGCCTCGCGTATTTCGAACTGCGTCGTGTGTACCCCGACGGCAAGGCCGCCCGCCCCGGCATCCAAATAGTAACGCACCAAGGCCCGCTGATGACGTTCCGACCACGATCCGTCCCCGTTCAGGGCCAGCGGCATCGCCGGGATCACCTGACCGGCCGCCAGATGGGTACGGAGGAGAGCGGTATCGGAACTCATGAGAAAGCATACGGTCCAAAGAGCCCGAATCCCCAAGGATGGCCCCAGTTTCAAATACGATGTCGGGAGAGACGGGTCAAAGGGAAAAACCAAGCAGGAAAATTCAGAGCCATCTTCCGCGCCCCGCAGCGGAGCATTCTTCCGCTCCCTGCGCTTGCAAAAAAAACGGGATGAAACGACAGTGAAGTCCGCCCGCCACCGTCAGGAAAAACGCTCCCGCCCTCCTCTTCACCCTCGTCGCAATGGCCGGTTCGTGCGGCTCTCTCGAGGCCCAGCTTTTTAAGAAAAAAAGTAAGGCCGCCGCCCCTTTCGTCGAGCCGAGGCTGGCCCCGGGACAGTTCGAATGGTATCCCGATCGCGCTCCTGTCGGACCTATCCTCGTCGTCGTGAGCATCGATGATCAGGTCGCCTATGTCTATCGCAACGGAGTCCTCATCGGACAAAGCCCGATTGATCTTCAGCAACCCGAAAAGGGCATCCCCGCCGGTGTCTTTCTCATGCTGGAAGGCACCGAGCCCGGCGCCAACTCCGTCGTTCCCGGTAGGCCGGCCCGACCCTGGGCGACTCTCTCCCTCGAAAAAGAGATGTCTGCCAATCTCATCGAAGACTTCCGCCGGCGTCTCTACATCCCCGCCGATTTCGCCCGCCGTATCTACGAACTCGCCCAGCCCGGGACCATCCTCGTAACGACCTCGGCGGCAAGCAATGCCGGGACTTCGAGCGGGACAGACTTCACGATCATGCGTCCGCAGGGGCGGTGAGGGTCGGCCTGGGGAAATTCCCCGAAGTGGGGTAAAGGGAGTGGAAAGACTGGGATTCGAACCCAGGACCAATTGGTTAAAAGCCAACTGCTCTACCAACTGAGCTACCTTTCCGTTGAGAGAAGAGTCACCGGCTTGTGGCCGGGACGGGCGCGAAATGTAGTCAGGCTTCCCGACTACGCAAGCGAAAGTTCACGTAGTAATTCCGAAATTTTCTTCTGACCGGGGCCGACACGGAAATGCGGAAATCCGGCGGCCTCGGCTCCGGCCCAGTCGCAGCGGGGATCATCGCCGACGTGGAGGATCTCACCGGGAGGCAGTCCGAGAGCCGCCGCGACCGTAGCAAAGGCGCGGGGATCGGGCTTGGACAGGCGCATCTCGCAGGAGAGAAAGACTGCCTCGAATGGCGCGAGCAGGTCGAGATCAGCGAGGACGTGGCGGAGCCGGGCGTCGAAGTTCGAGAAGATGACGCAGCGATGGTGTCCGGCGATGTGCGCGACAGTTTCGTGCACCCCGGGCACGGCGAGCCAGGTGCCGGGGGCTTCGTAGTGCCGGTAAAGAGTCTCAAAGAAGTCGGCAAAGGTCTCCTCGTCGGCAAAGGCGGCACCGGCTTCAGTGAAGACCTCGCGGACGAACCTCCGCCACCAGGCCTTTTCGTCCGTGTCGTCCAGACCGGTAGTGCCCGAGAAGGCGGGCGGAGTGCGCTTCCAGACGGTGCCGAAGGCTTCGTTCAGCAGTGCGGGGGGGACTGACACCCGGAAAGAGTCCGCGACCCGCCCGTAGGTGCTGCCCACGTCCTCCGCGAGATGGATTAGGGTTCCTGCTGCGTCGAAACTCACTGCTTTGATTCTGGAATGGCTCATTGAATTGAATTTTAAGCGAATACGGGCTTGATTTGCGGGGAATTACGTGTTGCCTAGAGAAAGGGGCGCGGATATGTTCACGACCCTGCAATCTTGAGATTCCGGCGTATTGTGGCCGGGTTGATTAAGTGGGCTTGTCCCGCTTTTTTTTGTCTCATCATCGGAGGACCAGTTGGAAAAATGACAAACGAACTGCTAGCACTTTTCGAATATTACGAAAAAGAGAAAGGGATCAAGCGCGATACGATGATCGAAGCGCTCGAGACTGCCTTGCTCTCGGCGTCACGTAAGAGTATCGGACCGGCGCGTGAGATGCGCATTCGGATCGACCCGGAAAAGGGGGACATCCGCGCTTATGCTACGCTCTTCGTCCGTGATCGGGTGAACAATCCCTACGAGGAGATTGACATCTTCACGGCCCGCCGTCTCAAGCCGGGGATCGATGTGGATTCGGAGATCGAGGTGGACATCACGCCCTCGAATTTCGGCCGTATCGCCGCCCAGACCGCGAAACAGACGATGATGCAGCGGCTCCGCCAGGCGGAAAAAGAGTTGATTTACGAAGAGTTCAAAGACCGCGCCGGCGACATCGTGAGTGGCACGGTGCGTCGTTTCGAACGGGGCGACGTCTATGTCGATCTCGGCAAGTTCGAGGGTGTCATGCACCAGCGCGAGCGGGTTTCGACCGAGGAATACAATGTCGGCGACCGCATCCGTGCCTATGTCGTCGCGGTGGAAAACGGAGCGCGCGGCCCGGAGATCATTCTTTCCCGCAGCCACCCCAATTTCGTTCGTCGGCTCTTCGAGTCCGAGGTGAGTGAGATCGCTGATCGCACCGTGGAGATCCGCTCCCTCGCCCGGGAAGCGGGTTATCGCACCAAGGTCGCAGTTTACAGTGCCGATGAGAAAGTCGATCCGGTCGGTGCTTGTGTCGGGATGCGTGGTGCCCGCGTCAAGAACATCGTCCGCGAGCTCAACAACGAGAAAGTGGACATCATTCGCTGGAGCGACGACATGCGCGCTTTCGTGCAAGAGGCGCTGAAGCCGGCCGAGATCAAGTCCATCACGATCGATGAGGCGAAGCAGTCCATCCTCGTGAAAGTGGACGAAGAAGAGCTCTCCAAGGCCATTGGCCGTCGCGGGCAGAACGCACGCCTTACTGCCCGTCTCATTGGTTGGGATGTGCAGGTGCAGAAGGACGAGTCCGCCCACGAGGCCTTCGAAGCGCAGGTCGCGGGAGCAGCCTCCACCCTTGCGAAGGGTACCGGTATCGAGATGGAAGTCGCCAGCGCCCTCGTGCGCGGCGGTCTGACGAGCATCGAGATGCTCGTCAACGACGTCGATGAGATCGACATCGCCGGGGTTCTCGGGATCCCCGTCGGGGAAGCTCGTGAGATTCGCAACCGCGCCATCGTCGCCACCGGCGGAACAGTGGATGAGGCGGCTCCGCTTGCAGTCGAAGCCGAGACCGAAGCCGAGACCGAAGCCGAGACCGAAGTCGCTACCGAAGTCGCTACCGAAGTCGCTACCGAAGTCGCTACCGAAGCCGAGACCGAAGTCGCTCCCGAAGTCGCTCCCGAAGCCGAGACCGAAGCCGAGACCGAAGCCGAGACCGAAGCCGAGACTGAAGCCGAGACCGAAGCCGA
>JBDNIL010000091.1:0-4333 GCA_041688355.1 Verrucomicrobiales bacterium
AGGCTGAAGGCAAAGCCGAGGAGCAGAATGAACGTGAGGGCACGACGGGTGCCATGTTGCTTTTGCATGAGAAAAAATTTGTCGCTCTTTCGATGGTGAGTCAACGCAGTAACGACCCGGTGGAAATTCCTTTCGCTCCGCGCTAGGCTCTCGCCATGCCCGAACTCACCGACCTCGTCCGCTCCGCCAACGACTGGCTCTCTCTCGACGCCATCCCCGACTACCCCGGCGCCCTCAACGGACTCCAGCTCGAGAACTCGGGCCAGGTCACGAAGATCGCCGCCGCCGTCGATGCCTGTCTCCCGGTGATCGAGCAGGCCTGTGCCGCCGGCGCGAATCTCCTCGTCGTCCACCACGGTCTTTTCTGGCAGGGGGCCCAGCGCATCGAGGGCGCCCTTTATCGCAAGCTGAAGCTCGCGATGGACCATGATCTTGCGATTTACTCGGCCCATCTCCCGCTCGACGTCCATCCTGAGTTGGGAAACAACGCCCTCCTCTACGCGGCCCTCGAACTGGCACCCGCCGCCCGTCCTTTCTTCCCGTGGAAAGGAATGGATCTGGGAGTCCGCGCCACCGTCGAGATCCCGCGCGAGGAACTCCTCGCAAAAGTGGCTGCCGCGACCGGGACCACTCCGCACCTCTGCCCGGGCGGACCGGCGCTCGTGAGAGAGATCGGCATCATCACCGGCGGGGCCGGCTCACAGATCCATGACCTCGCCGCCACCGGGATCGATACCTTTCTCACCGGCGAAGGGCCGCATTGGAGCTACACGGCAGCCGAGGAACTGGGGATCAATCTCATCTACGCGGGCCACTACGCGACCGAGACCTTCGGGGTGAAGGCACTCGCGAAACGATGGGCGGCGGAGTGGCCGGGTCTCGAGGTCGGCTTTATTGACCACCCGACGGGGCTGTGACCGGAGCAGCGGGGGCTTCCTGCCAGGGAACGACGGCGGCGAGGCTGCGGGCATTGACCTCATCGAGCCCGTAGACGTCGCGTCCGGGGGCCATGAGGATTCGTCCTCCTGCGGCGGGCCTCGGGAAAGTGGTGAAGTAAGTGATGTAAACGTTGATCCCGCCCTTCACTGCGACGCCTTTGTTGAGGTCGGTATTCATCTTCGCGCGCACCTGCTCCAGCGTCCAGCCGTCCGGCGCAAAGACCCACTCGGCGAGTTCGTCGGGATTCGAGACGCGGATGCAGCCATGGCTGTGGTCGCGGTTCGAGCGGGCAAAGAACTCCTTCGACGGGGTGTCGTGCATGTAGATGTTAAAGGTGTTCGGGAAGAGGAACTTTACGTAACCCAGAGCATTGCTACTCCCGGGCTTCTGGCGGAGGAGCAGCTTTCCCTGAGCCACGGCGGAGAGGGTGTCGGGAGAGAGACGGTTGCCGGTGGCTCCGCCGAAGGAGGTCACGATCTCGTAGTTGTTGCGGCTGAGGTAACCCCAGTCCTCCTGCATCTTCGGGAGCAGCTCCTTCACCGCGATACTCGGCGGGACATTCCAGTAGGGGCCGAAGACGACCTCCTGCATCCGGTCACGGAAGATCTTCGTGCGATGCGTGTCCTTGTCCGCCCGCCCGTGGACGATGCGCATCGTCTTCACGTGAAAGTCATTCGCATCGAAGAGGTAGAGCTCAGCGCAGGGAAGATTCGCAATCAGATAGCGGTCTCCCATCTTTGCCGGCATCAGCCTCGCCCGGTGCAGATTGATCGTGATCGAGCGATACCGATCCGCCGCGTTGGTATTGAGAAAGCGCCACGAGCCCTGCCCGAAGATCCCGTCGGGATCGAGGCCGTAGTCGGTCTGGAAGGCGATAAGAGCCCCGGTGAGCTCCGGCGTCATCGCATTGATGAGCGAAGCCTGATCCGCGCTCATGTTGAGATACCCGCGGTCGATCAGATGGGCGGCGATGGCGGAGGCTCCGGGGTAAAGCTCGCCGGGTTTTCCGGGGCCGACCTGCTCGGGATCCGGAATGGGCGGAATCCCCGAGTATTTCAGGATGGATTCACGAGCCTCCGGGTACGCCTTCAACAGTTCCCGGTAGATCCAGTTCTTCGGAGCGAGGGAGTTCATCGCCGTGTGCATCTGGAAGGGTTGCAGAGAAGTGGCGACGACGAGATCGCCGAGAACCGTCGCGAGAGAGCGGTCCTCGGAGCCCGGGGTGTCCCCGTGATCCCAGTCGGGCCAGATCTCTGCCGTAGCAACCGCGCCGAAGCGGATGAGGAGAGCGGCGTCACAAAAAGCGATCGTGTGGGCGAGATCACGTTTGTCCACCGTGGTGTCGGTGATCTGGCTTACGAGCGACTCCGGGTCGAGAGCCATCAGCTCGGGGAAAGCATGGACTTTGAGCTCCCCGGCGAGTGAGCGGTGAAACCCGGCCTGAAGCTCCGCAGCGTTCCACAAGGGGCGAAAGCCGCGCTGCTCGTAAGCCGCCCCGATCAACGCCGCCACGAAGGGCGCGTAGTGACGCTCGGACGGGATGAGGCGCCTCACTTCCGCCTGCAACGCGAGAGCTCCCACACTCACCGGTGTCGCCCTTGTTGTAGGCGTGGCAGTTTCGGAGACTCCGGGTGAGCTACTCCCGCCCCCGCCCCCGGCATCGGCGGCGCTGCGGCCCGGCTCGTCGAACTGGGCTCGCGAGATCGTCGAGAGCGACGAAAGAACCAGCAGAGTGAAAAGGCCCGGTCGGCACAGGGGATTGGTGGCTTTCATAGGAGGGCGGTAGTGTAACAGAGTTGAATGGGGCTGACAATCCGAACGGTAGCCCGCTATAGAACGGGGCTGGGGGCCATGAAAGGCCCGGCCCAAAATAATCGACAAGCGCCTCACGCGACGATTTCCCCCATAAAAGCCAATTTTCCATAGAAAACCAGAGCGACCATACCCCCCCTGGCGCCCACGCTAGAGGCTTTTGAATCCTTTTTGAAAAAACTTTAGCAAAAGCGTTTGACCTTCGAAAAAGGCCGGTTATATTCACCGCCCGCCCAAAAGAGGGTGGCTCCAACAAACCGGCAACGGTTCGAGGTGAACTAGATCTTTAAAAAAATCAGGCCAAGAAAAGCAAAGCAGAAAGCTTGCCAGGGTTACAACCCAAGTGCAGCTCAAGCAGCAGATTTTGGTGAAAAAGGAAAAGGCTAAATTGTGTGCTGCGCGTTAAAATTAGTAACGTGCCGAATGAAGTCTTTTTAGGAAGGCTTTGTTCTTGTCAATTTTCCGTTGAAGAACAATTGCAGCTCCGCAAGGAGCAGCCAAGCGTTTCGAAAGCGGGATCAATTTTCTATTCGGAGAGTTTGATTCTGGCTCAGAACGAACGCTGGCGGCGTGGATAAGACATGCAAGTCGAACGGAGTATTTTTGAAGCTTGCTTTGAAGATGCTTAGTGGCGAACGGGTGAGTAACACGTGAGTTACCTGCCCCGAAGCGGGGGATAGCCCGAAGAAATTCGGATTAATACCCCATGTGATCGAAAGATTAAAGGCGGCGCAAGCTGTCGCTTCGGGATGGGCTCGCGGCCTATCAGCTTGTTGGTGAGGTAATGGCTCACCAAGGCGATGACGGGTAGCTGATCTGAGAGGATGATCAGTCACACTGGAACTGAGACACGGTCCAGACACCTACGGGTGGCAGCAGTCGAGAATCATTCGCAATGGGCGAAAGCCTGACGGTGCGACGCCGCGTGGAGGATGAAGGCCCTAGGGTCGTAAACTCCTGTCATCAGGGAGTAATGACTCATATAGTAACTGATATGGGTTTTGATAGTACCTGAAGAGGAAGGGACGGCAAACTTCGTGCCAGCAGCCGCGGTAATACGAAGGTCCCAAGCGTTGTTCGGATTTACTGGGCGTAAAGAGTCTGTAGGCGGTGGGGTAAGTCAGATGTGAAATCCCGGGGCTCAACCCCGGAACTGCATCCGATACTGCCTTACTTGAGGGTTGGAGGGGAGTCTGGAATTCTCGGTGTAGCAGTGAAATGCGTAGATATCGAGAGGAACACTAGTGGCGAAGGCGAGACTCTGGACAACACCTGACGCTGAGAGACGAAGGCCAGGGGAGCGAAAAGGATTAGATACCCTTGTAGTCCTGGCAGTAAACGGTGCACGCTTGGTGTGGGAGGGTTCGACCCCTTCCGTGCCGGAGCTAACGCGTTAAGCGTGCCGCCTGGGGAGTACGGTCGCAAGATTAAAACTCAAAGAAATTGACGGGGACCCGCACAAGCGGTGGATGATGTGGATTAATTCGATGCAACGCGAAAAACCTTACCTACCCTTGACATGTCTGGAATCCCGAAGAGATTTGGGAGTGCTCGCAAGAGAACCGGAACACAGGTGCTGCAT
>JBDNIL010000092.1:0-4689 GCA_041688355.1 Verrucomicrobiales bacterium
CCGTGCGTGGTGATGCTCCCTCGCCCCGCAGCACCGGCAGCATATCGAATCCGTCGAGAGTGATCCCTTCCGGAGCCGGTGTCCCGGTGGCGGCAAGCAGGGTCGGGAGGATCTCGAGCGAAGTGAGGAATCCCTCATTCACTGTCCCCGCCGGAAGGCGACCGGGCCATCGCATCAGGAAAGGGACGCGCAGTCCGCCCTCCCACATCGTCGACTTGGCTCCCCGCAGCGGCGCGTTCCCTCCGTTGCCGCTGCCGCCGTTGTCTGAGAAAAAGAGGATGATCGTATTTTCCGCCTGTCCCGTTTCGTCGAGTGCGGCGAGCACCTCCCCGATGACTGTATCCATGCGCGTCAACGCCGCGCAGTAGCGAGCCAGCTTTTCGTCGGTGACGAGACCGCGGTATTTCGCCACCTCTTCCTCGGGCGCCTGCACGCCGGGCTTTTCTCCGCCGTTGTCCTCCGCCAGAGTCGAGGCACTGTGCGGGGCGTTAAACGCGAGATAGAGGAAGAAGGGCTTTTCATTTCCCTGGGCCTTCAGAAAGGCGAGCGCCTCGCGACCGAAGACATCGGTGATGTATTGCCCGCGGTCTTCCGTGGTCCGCGCATTGCCGCGAAATAGAGAGGGCACCCCGTAGCGTTCGTGGGTGTAGTAATCGATCCCGTTGTTGCCGTGGCCGTAAAAGAAATCGAAGCCGCGCTGGAGCGGCAGGTAGCGCCGCGCCTGCCCCATGTCCCACTTGCCGACAACCCCGGTGCGGTAGCCCGTCCCACGCAGGAGATCGCCGATGGTCACCTCCCTGGGATCGAGACCGAGGGTCATCTCGGGAGAGACGGCATACTCCTCTGCGGTGAAACGGTGGCCGAAGTTCACGAGGTCGTTCCGGACCATGTCGTAGAGTCCGTTGCGCTGGGGATACCGTCCCGTGAGGAGACTGCCCCGCGAGGGGGTGCAGGCCGGCCAGGTTACGTAGAAATTCGTCGCCCTCACCCCCTCCGCCGCGAGGCGGTCGAGCGAGGGCGTCTGCAAAGGCTTGGTCCCGAGGCACCCCAGATCGGGATAGCCCTGATCGTCGCTAATAATGAGAACAATGTTAGGACGCAACGCCTCCGCCGGTGAGAGACCGGGAAAGAGCAGGGAAAGAATGAGAAGGGGGAGAACTTTCATGAGCTTTTCATTCGTCCTTATTCTTTTTCCCCTTGCCCTTCTGTTTGCCGCCGGCTCCGGGCAAGTCCGCCGCCTCGCTCTTCGGCAGGTAGGTCGCGAGGTCGGCTTTTTTCTCCGCCTGTGCCGCCTCGCCCGCGAGGTTGGTGTATTCGAGGGGGTCGATGGACTGGTCGTAGAGTTCTTCACTGCCATCGGCGTATCGGATGTAGCGCCAGTCGCCGACGCGGACGCTGTGATTGCCCCGTCCGTGGGTGGTGATGGCCGGTTGGTCCCAGTCAGCCGCCGGATCTTTGAGCAGCGGAGTGATGTCATGACCGTCGAGGTGACCGGGGAGAGGCAGTCCCGCGAGGGAGCTCAGGGTCGGGTAGACACTGGAGTAATCGACGGTCCGGTGGCAGCGCTCTCCGGCAGGGGTGAGGCCCGGCACTTTCCAGATGTAGACAGTGCGAGTCGGTTCCTCCCAGAGGGCGAACTTCCGCCAATGGGATTTCTCCCCGAGACTCCAGCCGTGATCGCTCCAAAGGCAGACGATGGTGTTGTCACGGTGCGGGGATTTTTCGAGTCCGTCGAGGAGTCGTCCAATCTGGGAGTCGGCGAAGGCGATCGTGGCGAGGTAGGCCTGGACCGCTTCCTTCCAACGACCGGAGCTCACGATGGTGGCGTGGTCGCCCTGTGGTCCGGCCATTTTCACGCCGGCGGTAGGGATGTCGTCGAGGTCATCCTCACGATGGGGCGGCAGTTCAATGCTCTCGAGGGGAAAGAGGTCGAACCACTTCTTCGGCACGCTGAAGGGCATGTGCGGTTTCACGAGACCGCAGGCGAGAAAGAAGGGCTTATCACTCTCTTCCCCGAGGCGGTCGATGCAGTAACTCACGACCCCGTAGTCGGGCATCTCTTCATCCGTATTCGCGAGCGGGCCGAACTTGATCCCGCCGACGCCGTCGTCTTTGGCCGAGGGATCCAGCGTTAGGCTGCCCCCTTTGCCATCGAAGTAGTCGGTCCACTCCCCGCCGCGATCAGACGCACCATGGTAGATCTTACCGGCTCCGTAGACGCGGTATCCCGCCTCGAAAAAGTGCGAGTTGAGGAGCCTGTCCTCACTGATCCCCGGCCGCCAGTTCTGGCCGTTGAGGTAACAACCCGTCGTGGTGGGCCGTTGCCCCGACATCAGTGAGGCCCGCGAGGGATTGCAGGCGGGAGCCATGCAGTAGGCTTTGGTAAACGAGACCCCGCTCTCCGCAAGCCGGTCGATGTTCGGCGTCTTCGTCTGCGGATGGCGACCGAGATGACCGACCCAGTGATTGAGATCGTCGATCGCGATGAAGAGGACATTGGGCGGCGATTTCTCTGCGGCCGAGAGAGCACACGGCACGAGCAACAGGGTTAGGAGGAGGTGGAAAGAGGGTTTCATCGTGGGATTCAGTTGGCGTTCAGGGTTTAACTTCCTTCGGCGGACGCGGTTTCGCTTTCTTTTCCTCCGAGAGACGCTCGGCCTCGGCACTGATCGCGTCATCCCGGCCGGCCAGCCAGGCATCGTAGTCCTTGGGCGACTGCTTCACATACTCGTAGGTATCGAAGATCGCCCCGTAGCCGAGCGCACGCGGGTCGCCTTCGGCCTTGAGTGTCTCGAGCATCTGCGTCTTCAGCTCCGCCATGGTCCCGGCAAAGGCGGGATCGTTCGCGAGATTGCGCACGCCGTGGGGATCGTTCGTGAGCTGATAGAGTTCGTCAGCGGGCCGATGCCCGAAGCTCGCTTCGAAGTAGTAGCCGCCGAGTAGCTTGATGACCTCCTTGGTCGGGCTGTCGTCACAGTTGCCGAAGTTCGTCTCGGGATCGCAGGCAGGCCAGCGCTCGGGGTGGTAGTTGTGGACATAGAGAAACTCGGGCGTGCGGATCGCGCGGACGGGATACCCCCAGCGGTTCGGCCTCCCGAGATCGTGACGCTCTTTGCCCGTGAGCATGACCTTGCGATCCGTCGAGAGCCAGCCCGACTCCTCCGCTTTCAGCAGCGGAACGAGACTGCTGCCGGTGATCTGCGGGTGTTTCTCTACTCCGGCCAATTCGAGAAAGGTCGGGGCGATATCCCTGACATTGACAAAATCCTGCACGACCCGACCGGGCTTTATTCCCTTCCCCCAGCGGGCGACGAAGGGTAGCCGGAACCCGTCTTCCTTGATCTGGCCTTTCACATGGGGAAAAGGCATGCCGTGATCCGAGGTGATGATGATGAGAGTGTTCTCGAGGTCGCCGTTTTTTTCGAGCAAATCGAGGGCGCGGCCGATGTGCTGATCGGCCCACTCCACCTCGATCGCATAATCGGCGAGATCACTGCGGACCGCCCGCACATCGGGGAAGTAGGGCGGCACGACGATCTCGTCGAGATCTTTCCCGAGGCGCACGCCGGAGTGGAGCTCGTAGGCGCGATGCGGTTCATGGAATCCCATCCAGAAAGAGAAGGGCTTTTCTCCGCCCTGCCGCTGCGAGAGGAAGGCCTCGAAATTCTTTGCGTAGTCGTTTTTCCCGATCGCACTCGCGGGCGGTTCGCTCTTGTGTTCGTCGAAGGAGGGGCCCGCCGGATTTCGGGTCCAGCCCTGCCCGATGTGATCGCCGGGGCCCCAGCCTTTCCCGGTGAGACCGACCTCGTAGCCCACCGCCTCGAGCAGATCGGGGAAGGCGACCCACTTTTTCGGAAAAATGGAGTTGTGTACCGAGAGCTCTTCGAGTTGCCAACTGTTGCGCCCCGTGAGGATGCTGGCGCGGCAGGGCGAGCATTTCGGATTTGAGGTAAAGGCGTGCTCGAATTTCACCCCCTCGCGCGCGACGCGGTCGAGGTTGGGCGTCTTCACCCAGTCACAGCCGTAGGCACCGGCAGTGTTCCAGCTCATGTCATCGAAGATGATAAAGAGGAAGTTCGGCCTCTCCGCTGCGTTGGCCGAGTGGCCGTTGAGAGCGAAAAGGGCGCCTACGAGGCAGGCCGCTCGCCGGAGGGGAACGACGAGGAGGGAGAGAAATTCGGGGTGTTTCATCGGCCGCATCCTATCTGCGCGGGACGCTCAAGGGAAGCCAAAGAAGTCGTTCCGGGACAGCCGCATCCGCGCCGGTAAGATCCGAATCTACTTTCGCGGCGGGACATCCCGTGATTCAGTCGCGACATGACACGTTCCCTTGCCGTTCTCAGTGGGCTCAGCCTCCTCCTTCCCGCACTGGTGGGCGCAGACGAAATCACCGTGACCCCCACCGTGATCAATGTCGGCAAGTGGCCCGAGGGTCTCGCCCTGATCGGAGAATCCCTCTGGGTCGCGGAGAGCGGTGACCGCGCCCTCGCGAAATATGAGGCGGCGACAGGAACGCTTATCGAGCGCCTCGAGGTAGGTCGACTCCCTGTCCATCTTGCCACCGCCGGCGACACTTTTTTCGCCACGATCAATACGGATAAAAAGATTTGGCAGCAGACCCCAAAGGGACCGGGAAAAGTGATCGGCACGACCGGGGCGGACTCGCCCGAAGCGATCGCCGCCGATGGC
>JBDNIL010000476.1:0-2724 GCA_041688355.1 Verrucomicrobiales bacterium
GACGTGGGTTCTGCGGCGTTTTGCTCCGTCGAGGAGGAGCTGGATCGCGTGGAAGCCGCGTCCGGTGAAGACGAAGTCGGCGCGGCTCTCGATCGCGCGTATCCCGGTGGCGGGGGATCCGGTGGCGGGGGATCCGGTGGCGGCGGCGGCGGCAAAGGCGAGGCTGTCATTGCCGCCATCGCCGACGAAGAGGGTGGAGCCGGGCGGCTCGGCGTCGATGAAGGCGGCTTTCTCTTCGGGGCTGAGGTTGGCGTGGACGTTCCCGGGTGAGAGTCCGAGTTTTTCCGCGGTCGCGGCGACACGCGCCTGATCGGGGTCACCGCTGAGGAGCCGGATACGGTAGCCGCGGTCGCGGAGATTCCGGAGCTGCTCGATCGCTCCGTCGCGGATCGCTTCTTCGAGGTGAAAGGTGGCGAGGCGGATGCCGTTGCGCGAGAGGGAGGTTCCCTGCCCGGTCGCGGGAGCGGACTCGGGGCAGGCCCAGTCGTCGCGGCCGAGGCTCCAGGCGTCGCCGGTCTCGGGATCGTGGAATCGCACGCCCTTGCCGGGGATTTCCTCGAGGCTGGTGGGTCCGGAGGGTTCGCGGAGACCGTAACGGAGCCCGTAGCGGAGACCGAAACGGGTCAATAGGACGTCGTGGAGGGCGCGACCGACGGGGTGGTGATTGCTGAGGGTGAGATGATGAAGGGCGTCGAGTGCGGCGGGCTCGAGGGCCTCGATGACTTCGGGATTGGTGAGGCGCTTGATGGGTTCGGTGAGGGTGCCGGTCTTGTCAAAGTCGAGCAGGGTGACTTTGCGGAGGCGATTCCAGAGCGAGTGCCGCCGGATGAAGACACCGTGGCTCTTGAGTTTTGAAAGGAGGATCTCGTCGAGGAGCGGCAGGGCGAGGCCGAGGGCGCAGGGGCATGAGACGACAAGAACGGAGATGAGGACCTGAAGTGAGGCGGCGACTCCTTTGCCCGCGGCGAGCCAGGCACCGGCTCCGGCGAGGGCGACAAGGATGACGGTGAGGAGGTAGTATTTCCGGATGGGATGAGTCGAGGTCGCGGCGGTGTGGGAGCCGGGGTCTTCTTCGACGGGGGTGAAGAGTTGCTCGAGGAAGGATACGGCGTAGCCGTGGGCGGCGACGAGGCGGAGCGAATCGGCAGTGCCGTTTTTGGCTCCGGCCGGGACGCGCTGTCCGGCGAGGAAGAGGACGGGTTCGGGTTCGCCATTGATCCAGTCGAGCTGGAAGCGGGCGGTGCCGGACTCGAGGCGGGCCTCGACGGGGACCATCGCCCCGGCGGGGATCTCGAGGAGGTCTCCGGCGGCGATGCGGGAGAGGGCGATGCGCTCGCGGTCGCCGCTGGCATTGATGCGGAAGGCGGTGGTCATGTCGCGTTCGCGCGCCCAGAGCTGGCGGCGGTTGCGGTCGAGGAGACGGAGATGGATGTAGCGCCCTGACAGCATCAGAAAAGCGAAGATCGCGACGAAGTCAAAGTAGAGCATGTCTTTGACCCCGAAGAGGAGCCCGCCGACGGAGCCGAGGTAGGCGGCGATGAGCCCGAGCGAGATGGGCACGTCCATGTGGAGGCTGCGGAGCTTGAGGGAACTTAGGGCACGCTGGAAAAAATAGGAGCCGCCCACGGCAAGGGCGAGGGTGGAGGAGGCGAAGGCGACGAGCATGAAGAGCCGCGAGAGATCGTCGCCGGTCTCGAGCCCGAGATAGGAAGGCAGGGTAAAAGCCATCGTATTCATCGCGAGTCCGGCGGTGACACCGAGGCGGGTGAGGAGGGCGTTGCTCTCCTGCGGGGCCTCGTCGTCGGCGGCGTTGCAGAGGGAGGCGGGGTAGCCGTAGCGGTGGAGATCGCGCACGAAGTCGAGCACGGCGAACTGCCCGGGATTCCACCAGAGAGTGAGGGTGGATCGGGCGGTGTCGCTGTTCATCTTGAGCGCCCCGGGGTGTTGGCGGAAAAGATGATCGATGAGCCAGACGCACGCGGTGCAGGAGAGGTTGCCGATGCGCAGGGTAAGGTGGGCGGGGGGGTCGGGGGAGGAGCGCCGGGCCTCGGCCTCGGCGAAGGCTTCGGCGAGTTCGTCGACCTGGTCTCCGGCCGGTTCGGCGTTGGCGGCGGGCTGCAGGACACGGCGGCCAAGGAGATCGTAGAAGGAGCCAAAGCCTCCCGACTGGATAAGGTCGTGCACGACGCGGCAGCCCGAGCAGCAGAACTTTTCGGTTTCAAAGCGCGGCTGGAATCGGTTCCCGCAATGGTCGCAACGACTATGCTCGAGCTTTAGAGCGGGGGTTGTTCCACTGCCCTCGAGAGATTCAGCCTTGTCCCGGATAGGGGAATTGGGAGTGGTAACGCTCATTTCACTTCGAGATCGCAGCGACAATTGGCGCCGTCGCTTTCCCCCCCGGCGTGGCTGCTGCCGATGTAGGAGAAATGCCACATCAGGGAGAGGGCGGCGGCGGCGGCGAGGCTGCGTTTGGCGATGAGGAACCCCTTTGCCCCGAGCTTCTGGTTCACCCACGATGAGCCGACCTGGACGGCCCAGATCGCGGGGATGGCACCGAGTCCGAAGGCGAGCATGATCTCGACGCCGCGCACGGGCGAGCCGCTCGCGAGGGCGAGGGCGAGGATCGCGTAAAGGGGACCGCAGGGGAGGAGCGGGGTGGCGAGTCCGATGATCGCGGCGCGGGCGAGCGGAGGGAACTTGAGCGTTTTGATTCGGATCTGGAGC
>JBDNIL010000093.1:0-10642 GCA_041688355.1 Verrucomicrobiales bacterium
AACATCACAGGATATCGCGCCGAACGGTCGATCGCCGCGCGCTCGTTCAAATCCTCTGGTGTCGGTTGTGGCACTGTCATAAAATTGTAGAAGTCTCTTCCTGTGTGTCAGCCAGTCACAGCGCGGGTGCGGGTGCGGGTGAGGGTGCGGGTGCGGGTGCGGGCGTTGCAGGTGCAGGTGCAGGTGCAGGTGCAGGTGCAGGTGCAGGTGCAGGTGCAGGTGCAGGCGTTGCAGGTGCGGGTGTTGCAGGTGCGGGCGTTGCAGGTGCGGGCGTTGCAGGTGCGGGCGTTGCCGCCTGCTCCATTTGCTTCAGGAAAGTAGGGGAACCGGGGACTACGATGGCAGTCACATCCGCCTTTGGCACGGCCTTTACGAGAGACTCGAGCGCGGCGTCCACCTTGGCCTGATCAACAAGGGCGCCCTGGGCACTCTCGATCTCCTCGAGATTCGCCCAGCGTTGTGCCGTGACCTCCGGAGTGAAGTCACCCATGTAGGCGCGGTCTTCGACCGACTGATGACCGGCAAAGCCCAAAAGAATCAGGGCAAGGAAGCCGAAGACCGCAAAAATCCCCAGAGTCCCGAGGACCAATTTCGGCTTTGAACAGCACTTGTTGCTAGAATCACTCATGAAATACGTTTTTCGGCGCTTTGCGATCAGTTTACGACGTTAAGGGACTCGTCGAGACGCGGATCGCGGCAGGGGAAAAGACTGGCCGAGGAAAGTTGTTTGAGAAGGAAGAATCCGAAGATGCCGGCGATGCTGACAAAGGCAAGGATATCAAAAACCCAGGCGCCGGGAATCGTCATGGAGATATTGCTCTCGCCTAGATGGGCGGTGAGGGACGGCCCACGCTCGGGGATGATAATCCAGTAAAGGTCGAGCGCATGCATGACGAGGTTCCAGGCGGCCACGCCGGAGAGGATCATGGGCAGTTTCTTCACCTTCTGCACGAGGAGGATGGTGAAGGGCACAAAGAAGTGACCGATGACAAGGAAGGCAATCGTGTAGCTATTCCAGAGACCGGTATTCCGCGTGAGGTAGAACTTCGTCTCCTCGGTGATGTTTGCATACCAGATGAGGAAGAACTGCGAAAAGGCGATGTAAGCCCAGAAAATCACGAAGGCGAGCATCAGCTTACCCATGAGGTGGTAATGCTCCAGGGTGACGACATTCTTTAGGTATCCCGCCCTCCGGAGCAGGGTCACAAGGATGATAAGAACGCCCATCGAGTTCAACGCCGCTCCGGCAAAGAGGTAAACCCCCCACATCGTCGAGAACCAGGTGTAGTCCAGGGCCATGAGCCAGTCGAAGACGAGGAACGTCCACGCCGTCGCAAAGAAAGGCAGGAACCCGCAGCTGCCGCGACGCATCCAGCGGAACCACTTGGGATCACCGTCTTTGTCGAGTTGGATCGACCAACCCCGCAGGATGTAGGCGATCGCGGTAAGAACCACAAAATAGAAAATCTGACGCAACCACCAGAAGGTTTCATTGAGGTAGCCCCTCTTCGCGAAGAGGAGTGCACCACCTTCAAGAAAGTGCTTGTCCACGAGAGTGGCGTGCGCACCCTCGGACGTGAGATCTTCCTTCGCGAGCTTCGCGGCCTTCACGTCCAGAATTTGAATATTTTTTTCCAGATGGGCACGATGCCCGGCGCTGGGAGATGCCAAATCAGCGAGGTCTTTTTTCGCAGTCTCCACAGCTGCCTGCGCTCCGGCGATGACCGCAGTCCGCTCGATAATGTAGGCATCCTTCTCCTTGGCCGCCGCCTCGTTGGAAGTTGCAAGGACTTCCGCCCTCTTCGGGAACCACTCCCAGAGAGCGTCACGGAAGCCAAAGAAAGAGAAGAAAAGCGGAATCGCGAGGATCAGGATAAACGGAATCAGACTCGCAAGATTCTCCATGAGACGGCGAACTACCGTGCCCCACCCCGAGTTGGTTGCATGGTGCAAAAGAGTCCAGAAAAGTCCACCCACGGCAAGTGAGAGGAAAAAGATGACCGCGAAAAGCCAACTGTAACCCATCGCCCCGGCCTTCTCGGGCATGACGACACTGAGGATGAAAAACAGCGCCAATCCGCCGAATCCCACTGCAAAACACACGAGCTTGAGCAGGGCCGGGGATTTGAAAAATTCCCCGTCCTTGTAGTCGTCGCCGTCTTTAATTCCCGCCATAAGTCTTCCGAGTAGTAAAATGAGTTCAGTTTCCGGCTGCTGCCTGGAGCCCGCGCAGATACGCCGTAATCGCCCAGCGGTCACGAACCGAGGTCACCCCGTTGTAGGGGCCCATGAGCCCTTTGCCGTGGGTGATCGTCCAGAAAATCTGTCCATCAGGCATCTCCTTGACCCTCGCGTCGATGAGATTAGCGGTCGGGGGAAGGGCCCAATACTTCGAAACTACGCCGACACCGTTACCCGAATCGCCGTGGCAGGGGGTGCAGGTGATCTGGTAGCGCTCCCTGCCACGAGCGAGGAAGGCCTCGTCCATCGTGAGTTCGGCCGGAAAACCCTTCCCGTAAAAATCACCAAAAAGGCCAGTGTTGAGGTAATCCGTACCACTGCTGTAATCAAGATTGGTCCGCCCGACGGCACCTTCGGTGATGGGAAAATTGAACCCGATCGGCTCGGTTCCCTCGACCGGGACCTGGGCACCCTGACCGCTCTCGAAGAAGTCACTCGGCTTCTGCGCCTTCACCTTGTACTGATTGTCCATGTCGGGGAACAGCATGAAGGGCGGTGAAGAGAACTTCTCGCCACGAGGTCCCAGGGCGTAGACCATTGCCACGACCGCGATTGCTAAAATTAGAAAAAACCAACGCATTCCAGTTTCCGGTTCAGTAATTCACTTCTTCGATTTTACCGGCACCAATTTCCTCGAGTAGCTCCTTCGTCTTCTCGCGCTTGAATTTGGGATCACGGGACTCAATCACCATCAGAAATCCGTCGTTCGAGAACTTCGAAAAGAGACTCGAGTTGAAAAGCGGGTGATTCCAGCGCGGCAGCATGATTATACTCAGCAAACCGAAGAGCGTCGCGAAGGCGGCCAGCAGAATGGTCAACTCGAACGTCACCGGGAAAAAAGCGGGCAGGGTGAAGGCGTTGATCGGCTTGTCCTGCACCACGGTCGGGTAGAGGCTCACCTGAGTGAAGAACTGGAGGAAGAGCGCCACCGAAGATCCGGTAATCCCGCCGACCAGGACGATCGCCGAGAGCCAGCTCTTGCCGAGTCCCATGGCATGGTCCATCCCGTGTATTGGGTAGGGTGTGTGGACATCCCACCGGCGGAAGCCGGCGTCCCTGACTTTCTCAGCGGCGTGATAGAGATCCGTCGCGGAGGAAAACTCGGCGACGTAGCCGAAAAGCTCGCTGGAACTGGATGTTGTGTTACTCACTGGTTTTGAAGGTGAAGATTATCCTGCTTATTTGCCCGCGCCGCGACGCTTCTCACGAAGCCGCTTCCAATCGTGATAGTGCGGGTCCGACTCGGGCAGGACCCCTTTGACCTCGCTCACCGCGATGATGGGGAGGAAGCGGATGAAGATGAGGAAGAGCATGAAGAACATGCCGAAGCTGCCCGCGAACATGAGCTTTTCCACCCACGACGCCGAATAGTAGCCCCACTGCCCGGGAAGGAAATCCCTCGCCAGGGAGGTCGGAATGATGACAAAACGCTCGAACCACATCCCGAAGTTCACAAAATTCACGATGATGAAGACCATCCAGAGATTGTGACGAGCCCAGTGGAACCAGAAGACCTGCGGGGCGATCACGTTGCAGAAGAACATACAGTAGTAAGCCCAGGTGTAGGGACCCGAGAGGATCCGCATGTGGAAGGCATCGCCCTCGAACTTGTTCGCCGCATAGTAGCTGATGAACAGCTCCATGATGTAGGCGTAGCCGACGATCGTCCCGGTGAGGAGGATGATCTTCGCCATGTTGTCAACGTGCTTTCCGGTGATGAGATCCTCGAGCCCGTAGAGCTTACGGATCGGGAGCATCAGGGTGAGCACCATCGCAAAACCGCCGAAAATAGCGCCGGCCACGAAATAGGGCGGGAAAATGGTGGTGTGCCAACCCGGAACGACGGAGGTGGCGAAGTCAAAGGACACGACCGAGTGGACCGAGAGCACGAGGGGCGTGGAGAGAGCGGCGAGGATGAGATAGGCCATCTCGTAGTGATGCCACTGGCGGTTCCCGCCGCGCCAGCCGAGGGCGAAGAACCCGTAGAGCTTCTTGGCGATACCCTTGCCCCGGTCACGCAGAGTCGCGAGGTCGGGAATGAGACCGATGTACCAGAAGATCACCGAGACGATGAAGTAAGTCGAGACCGCGAAGACATCCCAGAGAAGCGGGCTCTTGAAATTCTGCCAGATCGCGTTCGAGTTCGGCACCGGTGCGAGGAACCACACCATCCAGAAACGACCGACGTGGAAGCCGGGGAAGATCCCGGCGCACATCACCGCAATCAGCGTCATCGCCTCGGAGGCCCGGTTCACCGAAGTCCGCCACTTTTGGCGCGTGAGGAAGAGAATCGCGGAAATCAGGGTTCCCGCGTGACCGATCCCGATCCAGAAAACGAAGTTTACAATGTCCCAGCCCCACGCAACCGGATGGTTCATGCCCCAGACCCCGACACCCGTCGAGACGAGGTAGACGAGGCTGAAAACGAGACAGAGGAAGAGCAACACCGATGGCACAAAAAGCACCCACCAGATGAAAGGCTGCCGGTTCTCCACGATCCCGCAGATGCGCTCGGTGATCCAACCGAGAGATCGGTTGTTGAGCACAAGCGGCTCGCGAACGACCCCTTCTGCCTCAGTGGGGTGAACTGCCGTGTTCGCTGTATTCGTATCTGCCATGGTCAGTCAAAGACTCAAAATTAGTGCATCTTCGAGGTCACGGTGCCCACCATCTCCGCGCCCGGCATCTTCGGGTTCGGATTTTTGATGCGAGCGAGGTAGCTCGTCCTCGGACGGGTGCCGATATACTTCAAAAGGTCGTAGTTGCGAGGGTTTTTCTTCACCGCGAGGATTTTGTCCCCCTCGGCCTTGAGATTCCCGAAGGTGATCGCGCCGGCACCGCAGGCGTCCTGACAGGCGACGGTGAAGGAGTTGGCCTTCACCTGGATGTCGGCCGAGTCACGTGCGGCCGTCTTGGCTCCGATCTTCGCGGCATTGATCCGCTGGACGCAGTAAGTACACTTCTCAATGACCCCGCGCATACGCACCGTGACGTTCGGATTCTTGAGGAGACGCTGCGTCGTCGTCGCTGCACCAGACGCGGGAGCAAGCGGCCCGAGTTCGAGCTGATCGAGAGGGCGTTTGTTGTAATCGTAGTAATTGAAACGGCGCGCCTTGTAGGGGCAGTTGTTCGCGCAGTAACGGGTCCCGATGCAGCGATTGTAAGTCATCGCATTAAGACCGTCACCGGTATGAACTGTCGCATTGACCGGGCAAACGGTTTCACAGGGAGCGCTCTCGCACTGCTGGCAGGCGACCGGTTGGGAAATCATCTCGACCTGGTCATCGTCAATGGTGCGGCGACCGGGAGTATCCTTGGTGGATTCTGCTCCAGTGAGGTAATCAAGGGCACCGCCGCGCTGGGAGATGATCTCTTTGTCTTTCGGGCTCGTGAAGTACCGATCCATGCGGATCCAGTGCATCTCACGACCGTTGATGACCTGCTCCTTGCCAACAATCGGGATGTTGTTCTCGGACTGACAGGCAATAACACAGGCGTTGCACCCGATGCAGGTATTGAGGTCCACCGTCATCGCCCACTGGTGATTGGGATCGACACGGAACTCGTGGCCGGGGATGGGACTGATGAGCGGGGTGGCATTCTCCTGATTCCCCATGTAGTCCGGCCCTTCGTAGAGAGAAACGTTCTCCGGGATATGGGAATCCATCCCTTGATACTGGGCAAAGTCAGGCTCTTCCTTGAGCATGTCGACGGTGCCTTCGCGGGCAATGGCCCGACCTTCCATGCTGTAATGCTCTGCCGTGAGCGCGAGCGGATACTTCGTCCCGATCTTGCGAACGAGAGCACTAGTGACAAAATAGGGCTGCGCCGTGGTAAGGAGCGGGTAGGCATTGAAACCCACTCCTTTGCTCACCGTAGCGGTGGCAAGATCACCGTAGTAGCCGAGCGCGAGACTCACAACGAAGTCGGCCTGTCCGGGCGAACGCAGCACGGGTGCCTTCACCCGACGGTCACCGACCGTCAATTCGACGAGATCTCCATCCTCAAGACCGAGCTCGGCTGCGGACGAGAAGCTCATGAGAGCGGCATTGTCCCACGTCAGCTTGGTGATGGGATCGGGAGCTTCCTGCATCCATCCGTTGTTGGCGAAACGACCATCGTAGACCGCGCTGCTGGAAGTGAGCGTCACCTCGAGGCCGTTCGCATGAGGGAAATCCGCAAGGGGTGCTTTGGAAAGCGCCTCCGCTTGCGCGCCGGGATCGCCCGAGAAGGCGCCGGCAGCGAGCTTGCCCTCCCTTGCGTACCCGTCTCGAAGAGCGAGGGACCAATCGATCCCGCCGATCGCAGCGAAAGTCTTCTTCACCCGGTCGAGGAGGGCGTTGCCGGAGGCATCCTCTTGAAGCAGGGAAAGGAGGAAGCGCCCCTCGGAGACACCACCCCAGAGAGGGTTGATCATCGGCTGCTGCACCGAGTAGACACCTGAGAGACTGTAATGATCACCCCATGACTCGAGGAAATGCGCTCCCGGGATATGCCAGGTCGAGAGCTTCGTCGTTTCGTTGGAACGATAGCCGAGCTGGACGAGATTCTTCAGCTTGGCGAGTTTCGTCGCAACAGCCAGATTCGAGGGCGCGTCGTAAGCGACATCCCCCTCATTCAGAACAAAAAGCGTCTCGATCTCCCCTGCTTCCACAGCGGAGGAAAGGGCCGAGATACCCTCGTAACTCGCCAACTTGTGATCGACCAGAGAAATGAGCGGGCCGTAGGCGCCGAGAGCCCGGTTCAGCGCCGCCACGAGGACATGGGCCGCCTTGGGCTGCCGGCCGCCAAGAAGGATGACCGAAGTCCCCTTTTGCGCGACAAGATCGACCGCGCATTCACGAATCCAGTCCTGCTTGAAAACCACCGGGACGAGTCGTGAGACCACCGCATCCGCGAGAGAGACCAGAGCCGCATCGCCAAGCGCAGCACCCACTTCCTTCGCGAGCATCGCCGCTACCGGGAGAACCTGCGACGCCGCGATACGATACCGATGATCCGCCTGCCCACCGGTCAGGGTGAAGGCGGACTCCACGGAATAAAGACGACTCGGTCCGCCCTCGCGATCAGGGTTGCGGGTCGCAGAATATTCAGTGAGGGAATCCTCACCGACCGGCTCATTGCCAAGGAAATCACAGTCGAGGGAAAGAATGCGGGTAGCCCCCGAGAGGTTCACCACCGGGAGCGCCGTCGCCCCATAGAGATCGGTCTCAGCCGCACGAGCGCCAACCGGACTGAGCGCCTCATACGAAAACAACCGCATCCCCGGGTAGGCCTTGACCACCTCATCGAGAAGAACACGGCGTGTTGGGGAGGTCGAATCCGAGATCAGCATGCCGACCTTGGCCCCCGACTTAGACTCGCGGAAAGGCAGCAGGAACGATTCCTCAAAATCCGCCCGAGTGGTCTCGGCGGACTTTTTCAGGTAACCTTTCGAGCGATCCTGATCATAGAGGTCGAGAATCGAAGCCTGTGTAAAGGCAGTGGACCCGCCGTTGACCCCCGGGTGGAGGCGATTCCCGTCCACTTTGGTCGGGCGTCCTTCGAACGTTGTCACCACGAGGGGATCACAACCCAGGCCGCCGAGCCGGGGTTTCGCCGTCGAATAATAGAGGAATTTACCGGGGACGATCCACTCCACGTGGTCGTTGAAAGGCACTAGATGCTCGAGCGGACGACTGCACGAGACCCCAAAACCCGCCAGCGCGGTCGAGGCCCCCATCAGCTTCACAAAGCTGCGGCGGGAAGTTTCATCGAACTCCAACTCCTGAGCGCCCTGGGGAAATTCCCGCTCGAGCCAACCCTTAAACTCGCCCGAACCCTCGAGTTCGCCGAGACTCCGCCAATGGATTCGGGACGCTTCTTCCTCAGCTGGATGATGCCACTTTCGCTTCATTCGAATTTCGTATTTCTCGTCGTTCCGGTCCGGAATCAATGGTGACAGGCCGCGCAATCCTGCGGAGCGTGCACGCCCCAGGCCTTCTGCAAATGGATCCCGATGAGTTCCTGGCTCCACTCCTTGCCCTCGTCCGCTTTTTTCAAGTCGTCGGCCCCCGTGCCGGTTTTGCCGGAGAGGTAGGCGTAAAAAGCATCGGGCTCCAGGTCCTCGGGCTTCCAGCCCAGGTTGGTGATCTGATCAAGCGGGCGGAGTGCCTCCTCGGGATTGCGGTGACAATCGAGACAGAAGGACATGCTCAGAGATTTCGCATGGTAGACGACCGGCATCTCGTCGACGCGCCCGTGACACTCCACACAACTCACCCCGCGGTTGACGTGGGCGGAGTGATTGAAATGGGCGTAATCCGGCACCTTGTGGATCTGCACCCACTCGATGGGCTTACCCGTGTAATTTTCGTAATTCTCATCCATCGCCTGGCGGAGAGGCTCGAGCTTGGGCGAATCGGACTTCACCTTGCCGGGACCATGGCAATTCCAGCAGACCTGCGCGGCGGGAATGTTCGAATGAGCCGAGTTCTCCACATGCGTGTGGCAATATCGGCAGTCCATCCCGAGTTGCCCGGCGTGGAGGCTGTGATCAAAGGGAATCGGCTGCTGCGGCATGTAACCGACGCGAGTGTATTTCGGCGTCCAGGAATACCAGGCGACGGCGATAACACAGGTTCCGAGGGCGCTCACGCACACCAGAACTTTGATCGCAAGGAGGTTTGTCCAACGTGGAAAAATGTTGCCCATCTCGTGAAGAAGACCTCCAATTAATCGCTTGTGAAATATTTCACAAGCGTTTTTTTGGGCGAAATTTGACGTTTTGAGGCGCCGATTTCCTCCCCGGGGGAACTTCGGGGCGCAAGCGGAATTTTCCGGCGGTTTCGACGACGTAAATCGGACCAGGGCTCTTCCCCGAGCCGGCGACAATGCCGCGCAACTCCCCTTACTGACCGCACGTCACCTCACGGACGGAACTCGCTGACCTGGCCGTTGTAAGGATTGACCTGGAGGCAGAAATAGTTGTCCGGATCGTCGCTCAGCAGCGCACCCTCACCCTGAACGAGGGTGATGTACCAGGTGTCACCACCCTGAGTGCGGAAGGGAAGATCGGTCGATCCATCCGGGCGAAAACGGAAAGCTACATAAGAAGTGCTCTGAGGCACCCCTCCAGACCCAGTAGGGGCACTGGCGTTTCCCGGTGTGGGTGACCCGAAACCGAACTTCTTGTCCTTGTTCGAAGTGTTCTCCTGAGGATCAAGAACGGTACTTAACGATTCGTGAACCGCGACTGGTGCCTTTATCTTAAAAAAGTTACTGATTGGCGCGAGCTCCCCCTGCATATTATATTGGTATAATTGGTATGACCGAAAGGCTTCTTCCGGCTGCGCATTGGAGAGGTCGGCTGATCGGAAAAACCTGACTTCAACATCCGCGTTCTTCGAAATCGCGATTTGCTGGGCGTAGGTCAACTGGTTCCGGAGGACAGTCCCCTCCCCGGTCAACGAGTTCGAAGTAATGAGACTGAAAAGATTGGGCGCAGCAAAAGCCAGCAGCAGCCCTACCACCCCGAGAACGACCATTAGTTCAATGAGCGAGAACGCTCCTTTATTATTTTCCACTTTCCTTTTCATGATCAAAAAACTGTGTTGGAATCATCAAATACTCCACTTGGAACTACGAAGCATTACCAACGAACTAAAAACCTTATGACTAATACCATTGTCATTGAGCTCCCTGGACATTACCTCAATATCTTCGTCATACTTCCGGCTGTCCTCAAAGCGATTATTGAATGGAGAAGTAAATTCCGCAGGCGGAGTTTGCCCATTTTCGTATCGAACCGCAGCAGCCTCATCAATAGCAATCATTGTCACCCGCACGAGGGGTGGAATCTGTTGAGCGTAGGCTTCAAAGCCAACTCCCTTGGGTGTATTGGAGTCAAATTCGTATTCTGGAGCAATCTTACTGAATGTATCCCCTCGGGCGCCGCCGACACTCTCCAACGAGTCCCGGGGAGAAACGAATAAGGAAATGATATTCTCGGCAAGCGGGTTTAAATGGTCTTCAAAGCTTCCCTCGCCAACACCTCCAGCCTGGCGATACCACTGATCAAAAACCTGCGGCACCCCTTCCGCCCGCTCGAGCTGTCCATCATCGAAAATCTGGTTTGACTCTGCCGGGGGTCGAAACTCCATCAACCGAAACCGAAACCTTTCATCAGTTTTCACAAACGAAGGCTTGAACCGTTTATCACCTCCAAATGCAACGAAGTAGCCTCGCCCGTTAAAGAGGTTATTCAAATTCCGATATTCAGTTGAAAACCCCAAAGGCGCTTGAAAGAAGACCGCATGCCCCACCGGAGCCTGCGCTCCGGTCACATTCAAGTCGGCCGCCTTCATCGTCGCGAAATGAAGCTCACTCGTCCTGAAGTAGCCGTCGTAGACGCCATCGCCAT
>JBDNIL010000477.1:0-3466 GCA_041688355.1 Verrucomicrobiales bacterium
TCTCGAGGAGGAGCCGGCAGGCGTCGCCGATGCGGAGTTCGTGCAGGTACTCGACGAGGGTCTTGCCGGTGTTGGCCTTGAAGAAGCGGCAAAAGGACTTGGGGCTCATCTTCGCAACGGCAGCGGCCTCTTCGAGCGTGACGGCGCCGGTCTTGTTTTTCCGCAGGTAGCCGAGGACGAGGTCGAGTCGGGAGATGTCGCGTTCTTTCAGGGAAGGGGAGTAGGCCGGACTGGCGAGGGGGCGCTTTTCGTCCGATTCGGCGAAGAGATGGAGTAGTCGCAGCAACTGCATGAAGCGCTCGAAGCTGCTCTGGTGCTCCATCGCGAGAATGAGAGCGGCGGCCTGCTCTGCGGTCGTGCCGTGGAATTCGAATCCGAAGCGGGCCTCGTCGAGAAAGTCGCGCACGGCCTGCAGCTCGTGTTTGCGCAGGAGATCCTCGCCGAGGGACTCCCGGGAAAACTGGATCACGGCGAGCGAGGGGCGCGCCCAGTCGCTCTCATCGGGCTTCCCCGAGTGGAGGGCGTGCGGGATGTTAGGCCCGTTCATGATGAGAGTCCCGCGCTGGAGGCGTCCGATGTGGTCGCCCGAGAGGAACTCGCCGCCGTGGTCCTTCAGGGAGAGGAGGATGTCGTACTCGGGGTGGTAATGATAGACCGGCCAGATGTCCTGATCGATTTTGAAGATCATGGCCTGCGAAGGGCCGGTGGGGATGAATTCCAATTGTGGGCGGGCCATGGGGGATAGCGAGATCGCGTGAAGTGGTCCTAAAATTACCCGCAATTTGGCAGTATTGCGACTAAAAGTGTTAAAATCGTATCAGTTTCTGTCTTGAGGTAATTTGTAGGTTCGACGGAAGGGGCGGATCTTTCGTATAGTTAACCAGCGATCCTTTTCTCCACCCATGATCCGTAGCTCCACTCTCCTCGCGCTCTTCCTCGTGTTCGGCGGCACTGCCCGCGGCGAGTTCGCTGATACGGCGGCGGCGCTCACCTTTTTCGAAGAGAAGATACGTCCTGTCCTCGCGGAGAAATGCTACTCTTGTCACAGCGCCGAGGCCGACAAGGTGAAGGGCTCGCTCCAGCTCGATCATCTCGAGCACCTCCTCGCGGGCGGCGACACCGGCGCCTCGGTCGTGGCGGGGGATGCGGAGGCGAGTCTGCTCGTCGAGGCGATGAGCTACGAGAACAAAGATCTCCAGATGCCGCCGAAGGAGCGTCTCTCGCCCGAGGTCGTCGAGGATTTCCGCAAGTGGATCGTCGCCGGTGCCCCCTGGCCCGAAGAGCCCGTCCCCGTAGCGGGAGATCACTCCGCCCCCGAGGTCTTCGATCTGGAAAAGCGCCACCGCGAGCACTGGTCGTGGCGTCCTCTCGCCGTGCCCGCGATTCCCGCAGTAGCGGGAAAGGAGTGGCCCCGATCGCCCATCGATTCTTTTATCCTAGCCCGTCTCGAAGGGGCGAAGTTGCGTCCGGCCGAGCCGGCCGATGACCGCACCTGGCTGCGGAGGGTCCATTTTGACCTCACCGGCCTGCCGCCCACGCTCGAGGAGATCCGCCGTTTTCTCGACGATTCCTCGCCGGAGCGGCGCGCTACCGTCGTCGACGGGCTCCTCGCTTCGTCGCACTACGGGGAAAAGTGGGCGCGTCACTGGATGGACCTGGTGCGTTATGCCGAGACCTACGGGCATGAGTTCGATTACCCGATCGACTACGCCTACGAGTATCGCGACTATCTCATCCGCGCCTTCAACGCCGACCTGCCCTACGACCAGTTCGCCAGAGAGCATATCGCGGGGGATCTCATGAGCAAGCCGCGGCTCAATGCGGAGGAGAAGTTCAATGAGTCCGTCCTCGCGACCGGCTTCTGGTATCTGAGCGAGGCGACCCACGCACCCACCGACGTCCTCGCGAACGAGGCGGACCACATGTCCAATCAGATCGACGTCTACAGCAAGGCTTTTCTTGGGCTCACGGTCTCGTGCGCCCGCTGCCACGATCACAAGTTCGATGCGATCTCGACGGCCGACTACTATGCCCTCACCGGCTATCTCCACGGCAGCGCGCGCACCGAGCGCTCGATGGATCCGGGCGGCACCAGACGGGACACCGCCGCCCGGCAGCGCGCCCTGCTGACCTCGGCCAATGCGGCCTTCGGTATGCCGGGGGGCGTTAATTTTGGAAAGTATCTCAGTGTTTCCACCGCCCTCGTCAGGGAGGCTTTCGCCAAAAGCCCGGCCCCCGCCGATCCGTGGGCGGGGATCGTCTTTGACGATTTCGAGGGCGGTTACGGCAAATGGACCGTGAGCGGCGAAGCCTTCGGCAAAGCCCCTGTCACGGGAGCGATCGGTGCTCAGAAACCCATCGCGGGGATATCGGGCAAACATTTTGCGAACTCCTTTGCCGGGAAGGGCGACCGGTCAAAAGGCAGCCTGCGCTCGCAGCCCTTTGTCATTGAGAAGCCTTTTCTCAACTTCCACATCGGCGGGGGCAGCCACGCCACGACCGCGCTCGAGCTCCATGTCGGCGGGAAAAAAGTGCGCACGGCATCAGGGAAGAATGTCGATACCCTCGCGGCGGCGAGCTGGGAGCTAAGTGAATTCCGCGGCCAGTCGGCCGAACTCTTTCTTGTCGATGAACACGAGGGAGGCTGGGGCCATGTCATCGTCGATCGTCTCGTCTTCAGCGATGCGCCGGCCCTCACCGAGGGAAGCCTGCCGATGGTGGGCCGGGAGACAATCGCGGCTGCCGCGACCTCGCAGGGTCTCGAGGCGGGGGTGCTGGAGCGCTGGTGCGACCTCATCAGCAAAGGGGGGAACGAAGGCACGAGCCCGGGCAGCTTCCTGAGCCGTTGGACCCTCGATCCCCGGTCCGTGAAAAGCGCGGCAAAGGCTGTGGCCGACGCGGCGGCGCGGGACGATGACTTCCTCGCCGGATCGACCCTCTACGAAGCGTTCGACAAAGACGTGCTGCCCGACGGCTGGGCTCTCTCGGGCGAGGCATTCTCCCTCACCGGGACCAAGCCGGGATTCACCCTGACAGAGGCCCATTTTTTGTCCCTTCCCGGCATGATCTCCAGCGCGACCCTCGGGGAGAAGCACTCCGGGGTCCTGAGATCGCCCACTTTTACGATTGATAGTGATCAGATCCATGTCCGCCTGCGCGGGCAGGGCGGATACATGCGAGTGGTGATGGACAACTATCACATGGCCGTCTTCCAGCCGCTCCTCTTCCGCGGCACGATCCAGAAAGACTTCGACACCGCCGGCCGGTTTCAATGGAAGAGCTTCGACGCCGACCTGAAAAAGTACCGCGGCCATCGTGCCTACCTCGAGTTCGTCGATGAGGGCGCGGGTTCGCTCGAGGTCGATGAGATCCGTTTTTCCGACGCACCCGCCCCGCAGGCGGAGCCTCACCCCTTCGTCGCGCTGCTCGCCCCGGTGGAGCAAAAGGACTGGGCGCCCGCGCTCAA
>JBDNIL010000094.1:0-2797 GCA_041688355.1 Verrucomicrobiales bacterium
AGAAACGGGCCTGGAGACCCGTTCTACTTTTAGGACACCCCGCCTAACGAAACGCACTGCGCTGTCCCTGCATCATTTGCCAGTTGGTGTGGGCGAAGAAGCCGAAGATCACCGCCATGAAAATGCTCTTTAGCAGGACGAGTCCGGCTATCGCCACGACCACTGCGAGGACAAAGCCGATCCTCGGAGCGAGATGGGAGTATTTCACCGGGAGCAGACCCTGCATGATGTGCCCGCCGTCGAGCGGCAGGATGGGGAGCAGATTCATGATCGCCCAGGCCACGTTGACCCAGAGCATCTGCACGATGAAAAACCCGATCCACTGATCCTTTGCCCCCGGAGAGTAAACTAACAAATAGGTCACCGCGCCGAGCAGCAGGCTCGCAGCCGGACCCGCCGCCGCGATGAAGACCGACTCCCACCGCGTGAAACGCCCCGGCCCCGAACAGAGGCCGCCCATGCCGTGCAGAGTGATGTCCGAGTAGGGAGCCCCATATTTTTTCCTTGCCCAGGCGTGCCCCAGCTCGTGCCAGATGATGGAGCCGAAGACCACCGCCGTCATGATCGCAAAGAACCCCAGCCCGGTCGGGCCATCCTGCTCCAGGTAACGCATCCCTAGGAAGAGACAGAGGAGCCAGAACATCCAATGGACGTTCACAGAGAAACCGAAGAGGCGGAAGTGGAGCATGCTTCTAAATAAAATCGTTGATCAGATTCTCAATCATCTCCTGACGACCGCTCCTGGTCTCGGGCTCGCCTTTGGAGAGCGCGTAGGCGGAGAGTTCGTCGAGTCCGACTTCACCGGCTTCGATTTTCGCCCCGATACCCGAGTCAAAGGAGCTGTAACGCTCTTTTTTGAAGGCATCGAGACGACCGTCGGCGATGATCGCGTGGGCGATCTTGAGCCCGCGGGCGAAGGCGTCCATGCCCCCGATGTGGGCGTGGAAGAGATCGACCGGCTCGAAGCTCTCGCGACGGCACTTCGCGTCGAAGTTGAGCCCGCCCGAGGTGAAGCCGCCCATGCGGAGGACGCAGAGCATGATCTGGGTGGTGAGGTAAATGTCAGTCGGGAACTGGTCGGTGTCCCATCCGATCAGCTCGTCACCGGTATTCGCATCGATCGAGCCGAGTGAATCAGCCGCCATCGCGACCTCGAGCTCGTGCATCATCGTGTGCCCGGCGAGGGTCGCGTGATTGGTCTCGATGTTGAGCTTCAGCTCGCCCATGAGATCGTGCTCGCGGAGGAAGTTGAGACAGGCCGCCGAGTCCGAATCATACTGGTGGGTGGAGGGTTCGCGGGGCTTGGGCTCGATGAAGAAGTCGCCCTTGAAACCGATCTTTTTCTTGTGCGCCACCGCCATCTTCAGCAGGGCTGCGAGGTGATTGAGCTCGCGCTTCATATCGGTGTTGTAGAGCGTCGCGTAGCCCTCACGACCGCCCCAGAAGACGTAGCCTTCCCCGCCGAGGCGGTGGGTCACCTCGAGCGCCTTTTTGACCTGCGCGGCACCGTAGGCAAAGACATCGGCGTAGGGCGAAGTGCCCGCGCCCTGATTGTAGCGCTTGTGCGAGAAGAGGCAGGCGGTGCCCCAGAGCAGCTTGATCCCGGTGGCCTTCTGCGCTTTTTCCAGCTCATCGGCGACTGCGTCGAGGGCGTCGTGCGAAGCCTGGAGGTCGTTCATCTCGGGAGCGACATCGCGATCATGGAAGCAGTAGCGGTCGATCCCGACTTTCTGCATGAACTCGAACATCGCCCAGACGCGCTTTTGCGCATTGGCGACAGAGTTCGTGCCATCGTCCCACGGACGGTCCGCCGTAGACTCGCCGAAGGGATCGCTGAGACCGTTCCGCATCGTGTGCCAGTAGGCGCAGGCAAAACGGAGGTGATCCTTCATCGTCTTGCCGCCCACTACCTCGTCGGCATCGTAGTGCTTGAAAGAGAGGGGGTTCCTCGAGGCAGGGCCTTCGAACACGATCTTCGGAATGCCCGGAAAAAATTCTTCACTCATAGGGGGTGAAGTTTCCAGAGCTGGGAATAAGATCAAGCGGAAAGTGCCCCGGTTCGCCCGGTCGATAGTGGCGGAAAGGAGGGAGTTTCAGACAATTTCCACGCTTCGGTTCCCCAAGGAGGGGCGACACTCTTGTCGCCCGGCAACCCCCGTCCCGGCCAGCCGCGCGAAAAGAGTGTCGCGCCTCCTTGTCTCGAGACCACACCAGGCCCCCGATAAAACTTGGCGCGACGGCTTCCCCCTCTATAATCCGTCTCCAATGAAAGCGTCCGTTTTTCTCCTCACCGCCCTCGCCTCGCTTGTAGCATTGCCCCCGGTCTCCGCCCGCCCCCTCGTCCTTCACCCGCTTTTCTCCGACCATGCCGTGCTCCAGCAGGAACTCCCCGTGCCGGTCTGGGGAACTGCCGATGCGAATACCGAGGTCACCGTGACCTTTGCCGGACAAAAGAAATCGGTCCGCGCCGCCGCCAGCGGTGAATGGATCGTCGTTCTCGATCCCCTCGTCGCGAGCGCCACTCCGCAGTCGCTCGTCGCCAGTGCCGGGGACGAAACCCTCAACGTCGAGAACATTCTCGTCGGCGAAGTCTGGGTCGGCTCGGGCCAGTCGAACATGGCCATGAGCGTGGATCGCACCTTCGCTGCCGAAGAGACCGCCGCCGCCGCGAGAGGCGAATACAAAGGAGTGCGGCTTTTTAAAGTGCCCGTCGAGGGATCAGACTCCCGCATGAACTCCGTCGAAGCCGAATGGCTGACACCCTCTGCGGACAACGTCGCCCGCTTTTCCGCGACCG
>JBDNIL010000095.1:0-4660 GCA_041688355.1 Verrucomicrobiales bacterium
CGGCGCAAATGGCTCACTTGTAGCTAGCCTTGGGAGAAGACTCCGATTTCCCCCCTCCCACATCCATGGTTTCCTCTCCCTCTTCCGGCAACGGCTCCGGACCATTCCGTATGAAAGTCGAAGTCGCCATTCTCGGCGGCGGATTTGCGGGGGGCTACTGCGGGCAGCGGCTCGCGAAGACACTGAAACGGGCGGGACTGACACCGGATCAGGCGGTCATCGTCTCCGAGCAGAACTACATGGTTTTCCAACCGCCTCATCGGCATCATCAGCGTGATGGATCTGCTGGGCGCCGAGTTGCCGTCCCCCGTCTGACCAGGGGTCACGGCTCAATGGATGCGGTCGAGGAGGAACTCGCGCAGTTTGGCGATCGGGATGCGCTCCTGCTTCATCGAGTCGCGCTCGCGCAGGGTCACGGTGTCCTTAAACTCCTCGCCATTTTCGCCGATGGTGTCGAAGTCGACAGTAACGCAGTAAGGCGTGCCCACTTCGTCCTGACGACGGTAGCGGCGACCGATCGCGGCGGTCTCGTCGTAGAAGACGGTCATGAAAGGCGAGAGCAGCTTCTGGATCTCGCGGGCCTTGGCGACAAGTTCCGGCTTGTTCTTGAGCAATGGGAAGATGCCCACTTTGATCGGCGCGATACGGGGAGAGAAGCGCATCACGGTGCGGATCTCCTCTTTGCCCTTCTCGTCGGTCACGGTCTCTTCATCGAAGGCTTCGCAAATGAGCGCCAGAACGGTGCGGTCGCAGCCCGCGCTCGGCTCGACGACGTGGGGGATGATCTTCTCCTTGGTCTCTTCGTCGAAGTATTCCAGAGACTTGCCCGAGCCCTTCTGATGCACGGTGAGGTCGTAGTCGGTGCGGTAGGCGATGCCCTCCAGTTCCTGGATACCGAAGGGGAACTCGTACTCGATGTCGTAGGTCTTCTGCGAATAAAAGGCGCGCTCGCCATCGGGGATGTCGAGGACGTGGAGGTGCTCGCGCGGGATCCCGATCTCCTCGTAGAAGGTGAGTCGACGTTCCAGCCACTCGTCGGTGAGGCGGAGGCCGTCTTCGGGTTTACAGAAAAACTCGATCTCCATCTGCTCGAACTCGCGCGAGCGGAAGGTGAAATTCCGCGGGTTGATCTCGTTGCGGAAGCTCTTCCCGATCTGGGCGATGCCGAAGGGCAGCTTCACACGGGAGGAGTCGAGCACGTTCTTGAACTGCACGAAGATGGACTGCGCCGTCTCGGGGCGGAGGTAGGCGATGCTGCTCTCGTCCGAGTCGTCGGAGGATGCACCCATCCGCGTCTGGAACATGAGGTTGAAGGCGCGCGCCTCGGTCAGGAGCGATCCGTTCTCCGGATTGAATCGGGTCGTTTCAGTCACCACTTCGGTGCGCTCCCCGATCAGCTCGAGGGTCTTTGGCGAGATCTGTTTGTCGGGGAGAAACTGGGCGTAATACTGGCGAGCGGTCTTGCGGGCTTTGTTCTCATCGTCCCCGGCCATCGCAAGGACGCCGTATTCGCGTTCGACGCTCCAGCCCGACTCGGCGTGCGAGGCACCGGTGAACCAGTAGGCGGTGCCGCTCTGCGGCTCGATCTGGTCGGCGCGGAGACGGGCTTTGCTAAGGAGACAGTCGCACATCGGATCCGAGAACCCGCCGACGTGACCCGAGGCCTTGAGCACCGCCTGGTGGGTCAGGATGGAACCATCGAGACCGAGGATGTCCTCGCGCTCCTGCACATTCTTACGCCACCAGTATTCCTTGAGATTGCGCTTCAGCTCAGCCCCGAGCGGGCCGTAGTCCCAGCAGCCGTTGAGCCCGCCGTAGATCTCCGCCGATTGGAAAATGAAGCCGCGTCTCTTGCAAAGACTGACGATTTTTTCCATTAATGCCGTGTTTTTTTCGGGGGAGGCGTCGCTCATGAGCTGGGGTGTCGAACTTCTTAAAATGAGGGCACAAGATAGTCGCCACGATCTTTCCGCAAGGGGAAAGTCCGCCTCCGCCGCCGCCCGCGAACCCTTCCCTGTGCCTCCCGCCGCATTTTCCCTTGACCGGAGCGGATTTGTGCGGACATTGCCCGCCCTGCAGTTCGTAGCCAACGCCGAATGTTTTGCGCCCGCTGACACTGCACTTTGAACCCTTTAACGGATCCGAAAGATGTCGAGAGTTTGTAAAATCACCGGTGCTAAAGTCGTCTCTGGCCAGAAAATCCACCGCAGTGGACGTGCCAAGAAAAAGGGCGGTATCGGTCGTCATGTCACCGGCACCGTGAAGCGTCAGTTCAAGCCCAACCTTCGTCAGAAGCGCGTCTGGGTTCCCGAGCTCGGCAAGTTCGTCCGGGTCCGCGTCAGCGCCCGCGGCCTGAAGACCATTGACAAAAATGGGGCCTTCAAGACGCTGACGAAAGCCGGTCTGCTCTAAGACGGCTCGTGCCGTCGGTGCGGGATGCCCGACCCCCTTCACCTCGCCGATCCGGATGATGCCGGGGGTTTCGCCCTCGCGCGCCTCATTTCCCAGCTCGGCGTGCATCCGGACTCTCCCGCCACTTTTGTGTGGGATGATCGCGGCGAACTCGCCGCCGCCTGGGCGATCTGGCTCGAAAAGTGGTTTGTGCCCCAGTTCACCGGCACCTTCGTCGAAGTCTACCGCTGCGCCGCCGCCTTCCACCTGAAGGAAATCGAGGTAGCCGACCTGCGGCTCGACGCCGCCCTCACCGAAGGGCTCCGCGCCCGCAGCCTGAAAGTGGCCCGCGCCTTTCTCGATGGGAAATCCGAGATGCGCGCCAATCGGGAGTGGCAGCGCTTCGTTGACCGGGTCGCCGGCGGTCACGCCCCCGGCCACACTACGACCCTTTTCGCCCTGCAGTGCGCCCTCTACCACCTCCCTCTCGGCCCCGCCCTGAGCGCCTATGCCTGGTTCGAGCTCGAATCGGGCCTGCCCCGGAGCGGCTATCGCGACAAGCCGGGCAGTGCAGAGGAAGTGCTCGCGGTTTTTCGATCCGCCCTTCCCCACGTCGCGGTTGCCTTGCAGGGAGATCGAGACGAAAATGACGGAGATCGCACCGCCGGAAACTCCTCGCAACTGCGGGCCATCTGACCACGTTTCCCCACTCCGATGACACCTGACATCGACGAAATCACCATCACCCGGACCGAGACCGAAACCAGCCTCGACAGCCCGTGGAACGTCATCGTCTACGACGACCCGGTGAATCTGATGAGTTTTGTCACCCTCGTCCTCAAGCGGGTCTTCGGCTACCCGCAGCAGAAAGCCGAGGCCCTCATGATGGAAGTCCACAAACTAGGCAGCTCCGTCGTCTGGACCGGCGAACGGGAAAAGGCCGAGCTCTACGTGCAGCAGCTTCAGACCTACCAGCTCCTCGCGGCGATGAAGAAGGCGAACTGAGGCGGGGGGGCAGAGGCTTCGCCGGGGAAAATTGGCATGTTCCGCTACGGAAAAAGCGCACGATCCACCGTAGCGGAATTTGCCAAAATTCCTCCGTCGGTCCGGCTCCCGCCCTCACGCGTCAGGATGGTAGCGGTAATGCCCGACCACCTTCCACTGGCGCAGCCCTGTTTCCAGGACCGGCCCGGCCCCGATGTTGTGTACGAAAGTATCCGGTCCCACGACGATGCCGATGTGCCAGAGGCCATTCCCGTTGAGATCCCAGGTGATGAGGTCGCCCGGCAGGTAGTTCCCCTCGCCTTCCTTCACCTTGCCTCCGTGGCGTTTGAAAAAGGTTTCAAGGTTCGGGACGCGGCGATGATCGATATTTTTGTCGGGTCGCTTCAGCCCCCAGAGCTTCGGATAGGCGGAGAATGACGCCGCCATGTCCTCGTGTACGAGCGGTTGCAAGTCGACCCCGAGCGCCCGGTGAGAGCGGATCACGACATCGGTGCAAACACCCGTCTCAGCCGGCACGTCACCACCGGGGTAGTCGAGGACCACGTAGGCGGGATCGTAGCGGACTTTCTGCGTGGTGCGGTAGAGGGCTGCCTCGACGAGTCGCTCGGCAAAGTTCTCCGAAACCCCGACTTCAGCCACTTTCGCCGCAGGCGCCACGATACCCTGAGCCGAGAGCACCTCAGTGAGGACCCAGAGACAGAATAAGCCGAGCGCGAGATAGTTCATGGCGTCTTTTTACGATGAGACGCCTGAGTGTCTTTCAGTTTGCGGGAAAATTCATATCAATATGGTCCGAGAAAACGCTCGCCATTGAAGTGGATCATATGATCCGGCGCATCGGCGATCCACACTTCGGTTTCCCGGGCAATCGCCGCGTGGAAGCGCGCAAAGGTGGCGCGATCGGGAAATGCCGAGACAAAGACGAGTCCGGGCCGGGCGTTCGTGAAGAGCGTGGTGAGTTCGTTCTTCCGTTTCTGATCCACCGGGCCGTGGGAAGTGACTGCTTCGACGACGATGAGCCAATCGCGCGCGGCGTCGTGAATGAGCACGTTCGGAGAGGGCCTCATCGTCGCTGATGATTTCCTTATTCCCGGCGTCGCCGAGAAGCAGAACTTTGGGACTACGGACAAAACGCGGGACAAACTCTTCCACAATGGCCCGGATCAGTATGTTCTGGCCACCGGCGGAAAGTTGGATCGTGTTTCCATCGGGCATCTGAACCGATTCACGAGGCAAGTCACGGTGGCGAGCCTGGAGCGCGCCG
>JBDNIL010000096.1:0-8479 GCA_041688355.1 Verrucomicrobiales bacterium
AAATCGACGTGGCCAAAGTCGGCGAATCACCTTATGCTCCCTGCATGAATCCACCCGGGACGGCACTCGGCCCCGTATCATGGGAACGCATGAGCGAAGGCATTGAAAAAGTCAAAGACCGCCTCAAACGTGCCACCGCTGCGCTTGAGTCTGCCGGCATCCTCTACGCTGTCATCGGCGGCAACGCGGTCGCCGCCTGGGTCTCGCGCGTCGATGATTCCGTCGTTAGGAATACCCGCGACGTCGACCTGCTCGTGAGACGCGAAGATCTCCCCGCGATCACCGTCGCTCTGCAGGAGGCCGGATTCGTCTATCGCTCGGCTTCGATCCTCGGAGGTGCCGGTCGCATTGAAATGTTCCTCGACGGTCCCCGGGCCAAGGCTCGTGACGCGGTCCACCTCATCTTCGCCAATGAGCGCGTCGTTCCCGATTCCCCCGAGCCGTCTCCCGGGGTCGAGGACATTGATCTTTCGCCCGGTGATTTCCGACTCCTCGACCTTGTCGCACTCGTGACGATGAAACTGACTTCGTATCGTGATAAGGACCGGGTCCACCTCCGTGACATGATGGAGATCGGCCAGATCGACGCCACCTGGCTCGAGCGCGTCCCGGAGACTTTGCGTCCGCGCCTCCAGGCGCTCCTCGACGATCCGCATGGGTGAGCATGGGGTGGGGGTGGTGTTTCGATCGCTTTGGAATTGGTTCGCCCGCCAATGGCATAGATATCTTCATGCATCCTTCTCCCCATGCACCACTGCGTCCCATGACCGCAGATCACCTCTCCCCTCACCCCCTCCTCCCCGCAAACTTCTCCGCGAGTGTCTGCACCACATAATACAGCATCGGCACTATCGCCAGACTCAAAAACGTCGCCGCAATCATCCCTCCAAACACCGCCGTCCCGATGACCCGCTGGCTTTCCGATCCGGCACCGGTCGCGATGAGCAACGGGATCACCCCCAAAATAAACGACAGAGCCGTCATCATGACCGCGCGGAAACGCAGCTTCGTCGCCTCGAGGGCGGCTTCGAGGACGGTCTTGCCCTCCTCGCGCAGGACCTTGGCGAACTCGACGACGAGGATGGCGCTCTTGGTTGAGAGCCCGATGAGGAGGACGATCCCGATCTGGGTGTAGACGTTGTTTTCCATGCCGCGCCACGAGATCGCGAGGTAGGCCCCGAGCAGCGCGGTGGGCACGGAGAGGACGACGGAGATGGGGATCGTCCAGCTCTCATACTGCGCCGCGAGGACGAGGTAGACGAGGAGGATGGCGAAGACAAAAATCGCGGTGGTGCCCCCGGCGGCCATTTTTTCCTGATAGGAAAGTTCGGACCAGTTGAAGCCGAGAGTGTCGGGCAACTTCTCCTTCGCCATGCCCTCCATAATGTCGATCGCCTCGCCCGAGCTGAATCCGGCATTGGGCTGCCCGAGGATCTTGACGGAGGGGTAAAGATTAAAGCGGGTAACGGTCTGGGGTCCGAAAGTCTCCTCGACACTGGCGAGGGAGCCGAGCGGGATCATCCGGCCGGCACCGCCGCGCACCTCGAGCCGACGGATCGCCTCGGGATCGGCTCGAAAGGGCGCGTCAGCCTGGGCGATGACTTTGAAAATGCGGCCGAAGAGGGTGAAGTCATTCACGTAGGCCGAGCCGAGATTAACCTGGAGCGTTTCAAATACCGAGGGCAGCGGCGTGCCGCTGCGGAGGACCTGCTCGCGGTCGATGTTGACTTTCAACTGCGGCACGTTGGCGCGGAAGGTGGTGCTGAGTCCGGTCAGTCCGGTCTGGGCATTGCCGTCCTCGATCATCTCCTGCGCGACATTCTGCAGGGTCTCGAAGCCGGCCCCGCCGCGGTCCTGCAGCATGAAGGTGAAGCCGCCCGAGGTCCCCACGCCCGGGAGCGAGGGCATCGGGAAAGCAAAGGCGATCGCTCCCTGGAAGCGGGCGAGTTTCCCGTTGAGCTGGCGAATCAGCGCGGCCTGCTGGAGCTGCGCCTCGGCGCGCTCCTCCCACGGGTCGAAGGTGACGACGAGGAAGCCGGTGTTCGAACTGGCCGCGCCATCAATGAGCCCGAATCCGGCGATGGTGAGGAAGTCGGCGACGCCGGGCACTTCTTTGACCGACGCATTGACCTCGTCGAGAACCTCGCGGGTGCGCTGGAGCGAGGATCCGTCGGGGAGTTGGACGTTGACGATGCAGTAGCCCTCGTCCTCCTGCGGCACAAAGCCGGTCGGGAGACTCCCCAGTCCGAGCAGGGAAAAGACGACGAGCCCGCCGAAGAGGATCACTGCGAGAAAGGCGCGCCGGATCGCAAGGCGAGTCACCCCGAGGTAGCCGGTCGTGACCTTGTCGAGGCCGAGGTTGAAGGCTTTGAATAAGCCGCGCGGCTCTTTCGTTTGTTTCCGAAGGAGGATCGCGCAGAGCGCGGGACTGAGGGTCAGCGCGTTGATCGAACTGAAGACGGTGGCGATGGAGATGGTCACGGCGAACTGCTTGAAGAGCGTCCCGGTGATGCCCGCCATTGCCAATGTCGGGACAAAGACGGCGAGGAGCACGAGGGTCGTCGCGACGACGGGTCCGCTCACCTCGAGCATCGCTTTTTCGGTGGCCTCCCCGGGGCTGAGCCCTTCCTCGATCCAGCGCGTCGTGTTCTCGACGACGACGATGGCGTCATCGACGACGATCCCGATGACGAGGACGAGACCGAAGAGGGTGAGCTGATTCAGCGAGTAATCAAAGAGCAGGAGCACCGCAAAGGTCCCGATGAGCGACACGGGGATCGTCGCGAGCGGAACAAGGGTGGCGCGGAAATTCTGCAGGAAAAGGAAGACGGTCAGGGCGACGAGGATGAGCGCCTCGATGAGCGTCTCGACGACCCCGGCGATGGAGGCGCGGATGATGTCGGTGTTGTCGTAGATGATGGTCTCTTTGAGGTCCCCGGGGAAGCCGGGACGCAGCTCGGCGAGCTTGGCCTCGATGCCCTCGGCGACGGCGATGATGTTCGACCCGGGGATCTGATAGATCGCGATGGTGGCGGATGGTTCCCCGTTGAGCTGGGAGGAGAGCGTGTAGCTATCTGACCCCAGCTCGACCCGGGCGATGTCGCGCACGCGGATGACACGGCCTTCGGAGGAGGTCTTCACGACGATTTTCTCAAACTCGGGGATCTCGGAGAGGCGGCCGGGGACATTCACGGTGTACTCGTAGGCAACGCCCTCCTCCGCCGGGGCTCCGCCGATGCGGCCGCTGGCGACCTGGACATTCTGCCGTCGGATCGCGTCCACGACATCACCCGAGGTGAGCCCGTAGGAGTTGAGCCGCTGGGGATCGAGCCAGACCCGCATGGAGAACTGCCCCGCCCCGAAGACCTGGGCATTGCCCACACCGGGGACTCGGGCGATCTCGTCCTTGATGCGCTGGTTCACGAAATTGCTGAGATACTCATCGTCCCAAGTCCCGCCGGGGGAGGAGAACCCGATGTACATGACGACGTCGGTGCTCTGCTTTTTCACCGTGACGCCCTGCCGCTTTACCTCTTCGGGCAGCCGCGCTTCGGCGACGGCGACGCGGTTCTGGGTGAGGACGTTGGCGGTGTCGAGATCGGTTCCCGGCTCAAAGGTGACGGTGAGATTCATCGAGCCGTCATTGGCGCTGACGCTCTGCATGTAGATCATGCCCTCGACGCCGTTGACCTCCTGCTCGATGGGGGCGGCGACGGTCTCGGCGATGGTGCGGGCATCGGCCCCCGGGTAGATCGCGGTGATCTTCACCGTCGGCGGCGCAATGTCAGGGTAGCGCGCGATTGGCAGCGCCATCATCGCAACGAGCCCGACTACCACAATCACGATCGAAATGACCGCAGCGAAGATCGGGCGTCGGATGAAGAAGATGCTGAACATGGCCGGGAAAAAAATCAGATGACGGATCAGCCCTCTTTTTTGGGAGCGGGTTCCCCGGTCGAGGCGGGCGCTGGCGTCGTCTCCCCTCGCGGTGTCGGGACCACGGTGATGCCCGGTCGCGCTTTCTGCAGATTGCTCACGATGAGCCGGTCGTCCGCGGTGAGGCCGGAGGAGAGGATGAGATCCGATCCCTCGCGGAATCCGGTCGAGACGACGGGACGGCGCATCACTTTATTCCCCTCGCCGACGACGAGCACGTAGGTGCCGCCGAGATCGCGCTGGACCACCTCGGCAGGGACGCGGATGGCGGGGGCATCGGCCTCACTGCCCTTCGACATCGGCATTCCCACCCTGACAAAGAGACCCGAGGCGAGAGCACCGTCGGGATTGGCGAACTTCGCCCGCACCCGCATTGTCCCGGTCTCGGGATCGACCGCATTGTCGATGTAGTCGAGGCTGCCCTCGACAGGGTAGACGCTCCCGTCTGAGAGGGTCAGGCGCACTTTGACCGCCTGAAAACGCTCGCTAAAGTCGGGGCGGTCGGCCGAGGGCCGATTCGAGAGATTGGAGAGGATGTCGCGCTCGTTCGCCTCGAACTCGACGTAGATGGGATCGTCGTGGACGACGGTGGTGAGCAGGGTGGCCCCGTCGGCACCGACGAGATTGCCCTGATCGATCTCTGCCTTGGAGACGAGTCCGTTGATCGGAGAAGTGATTCTGGTGTAGCCGAGATCACGCTCGGCATCCTGCAGGGAGGCTTCGGCGATTTTCACGTTGGCGGCGGCGGCCTTCGCCTCGGCATCGGCGGCGGCCACGTCGATCTGGGAGATCGCGCCCGTCTTGCCGGCTTCGGTGCGTTTTTCGAGATTTGTCAGGGCGATTCCGAGATCGGCTTTGGCCCGCTCGACCTGCCCGGCCGCCGCCGCCTTCGCCGCCTCGAACTGCTCGGGCTCGATCGTGAAGAGCGGATCACCGGCTTTCACAAACCGCCCCGGCGAAAAGTGGATCTCTTTCAGAAATCCCTTCACCCGGGCGCGCACCTCGGCCCTGGCGAAGGAGGTCGTCCGCGCGGGCGACTCCATGTAGACGAGGACCGGGCCTACGACCGGAGAGATGACCTCGACCTGCGGTGGGGGAGGGGGAACAAAGGCATTTTTCTCGGCGCAGCCGACAGAGAAAACGAGGATAAGGAACGCCTCCGGAATCCGGAACAGACGAACCTGATTGGTAGATTGAAAAAACCGTTTCACGGCTTGGCAGGGATGGGGACGGCGGGCGGGATCAGCTCGGTCGCGGTGCCTCCGCCAAGAGCCCCGTACAAAATGATGTAGTTCCGCGCGATCTGACCGCGGCTGAACGTCTCTTCGTCCTCGGTGCTGAATTGGGTGCGCTCGGCGTCGAGCACGTTCTGGAAGCTGACGAGTCCGTTCTGGTAGTTGTCTTTGACGAGACTCACGGTCTCGTTCGAGGCGGAGACCGCCCGCCCGAGCTTGGAGAGGCGCTCCCGCTCATAGAGGATCCCGGCCATGCTCGTCTCGACCTCTTCGACCGCACCGAGAATGGTACCCTCGTAGGTGGCATAGGCCTGGGCGACGCGGCTCTCCTCGATCTGGATGTTGTTGCGGATGCGGCCGGCGCTAAAGATCTGCCATTGGAAAGAGGGACCGAAGGAGTAAGCCCGACTGGCGCTGTCGAAGAGGTCTCCGCTGTTGGCCGCCTGCAAATTGAAGTTCCCGAAGAGTGTAAAGCGCGGGTAAAGGTCGGCCACGGCGACACCGACACGGGCGGTCTGGGCGGCGAGGTCACGCTCGGCCCGGCGGATGTCGGGTCGGGCGCGGAGGAGATCGGCGGGCAGGCCGGCGGAGTAGCCGGCCTTCGGAACAGGGATGCCGCGGCTGCTGCCGAGGATGTTCTCGACGGAGGCGGGGAAGCCGCCGGTGAGGGTGGCGAGCCGGTTTTTCGAGAGCACGAGCTGGGCGCGTAACTGGGGCACGGCGGCCTCGGAGAGGGAAAGGTTCGCCTGCGCCTGGGTCACGTCGATCCTGGGGACGAGACCGGCATCGAGGCGTTTGCCCGTCAGATCGACCGAGCCGCGCTGGGCATTGATATTGCGGTTGGCCACGACAATACGGGCCTCGAGGGTGCGGTAGTCGATGTAGTTCAGCGCGACATCGGCAAAGAGGGTGACGAGGGCGTCGCGGTAGTTTTCCTCCTGCGAGGCGATGTTTGCATCGGCCGACTCGACCGAGCGCCGGATCCCGCCGAAGATATCGACCTCCCAGCCGGCATCGCCTCCCAACGTGTAGAAGTTGAAAGGCGTGTTCGCGTTGCCGATCGCGGCGGCCATCGGGCCGGCGTTGCCAAGAGCAGCCTGAGGGCCGGCATTCTCACTGATGCGATTGCGGGTATAACCGCCAGAGCCGTTTGCCTGGGGCAGACCCTGACTCACGGCGATGCCGCGCTGGGCGCGGGCCTCAGTAATGCGCTCGAGGGCGAGGCGCAGATTCGGGTTCGAAGAGCGGGCTCGCTCAACGAGGGCATTCAAAGTCGGATCGTGAAAGCCTTCCCACCACTTCGAAAGACACGCAGCGCCGCCATCGAGGTCGCGCAGGACAGAGCGCGACCACGCGTCGGGAGTGCTCTGGTGCGGCCCGACATAGTTCGGCCCGACGGTGTAGCAACTCTGGAGGAGGAATCCCAGGAGCGAGAGATTGAAAAAGGAGACGGTCTGACGTGTCATCGGGATTTCGAGCTTCAACTGAGCAGAAGGCGCTCCTTTTGGCAATCAAATTATAAAAAGCCCCGACCCAACGAGTGACCCGGCGTATCGGTCAATGACCGTCGCTGAAGAGGTAGTTCGTCCACGAGTTCATCCTCAGCAACACTTTGCGCATGATCGCGAGGTGGTGAAGATGCTCCGATGTAGATCGCTGCCGTGCCCGTCGTCCCCGGCACAAGATGGTAAGGCGTGAGATCATCCTTGCAGGCCAGCACAACGATGACGCGCGCCTGCCCTTTGATCGTCTCTGGATCGACCAGAGCACCGGTGGGCTTGCATCTGCCCCCGGGCGATCGGCCCCCTCCACCCGCTTCACGCGCGCTCTTAAAAAACGACCGGGCACGGAGGGTGGTCTGTCGAGGTTTAAGACAGCCGCCGCGAGCCCGGCTGTGAGGCGCGCCCCGGAAGCCTCGCGGGAAGCCGAGAGCTGTTTGACCGTTCGTCCCGCCTCGGCCAGCGCCGCTTTTTTCTGCGAAACTACCGCCTCGTAGGGAGTGGGGTCGATGCGGAACAGGACGTCACCCTTCTTCACATCGCCCGCTTCGCGGATCGGCGCCTCGACCACGATGCCCCCGAGAGCGGGAACGATGGGCGTGGTGTAAAAGTAGAAACGTCCGTTGCTGGAGTAGGGGTGATTGTAGTTCATCCCCAGGACGAGGAATCCGACGATCCCGATGCCGCCGAGAGCAGCGGTGAGAAGGGATATGCCGTTAACCGGGATCTTGAAGGGCGTAGCCCAAGTTTCTTATTCTCAAGCCGAAAACAAGAAGATCGGCGTTTTTGGCCATCTCGAATTCATAACCCGTTGACAATCAGCGTCAATATTTCCGGAATTCAATTCGTAGCGCCTAATTATTAATAGTCGTAACTGACTTGGGTTTTCGCAGCGCTATGGTCGTGCCCGTGTATTTCCGCACCAAAACAATCAAGGGCACCCCGCTCGTTCAACTCGTCGAATCCTACCGCAACGCGGAGGGGCAGTCGCGTCAGCGTGTCGTCGCCTCGCTTGGTGACGCCGACATCCCGGAGGGCGAAAAGCCGCCATTGCCCAAGCCGTAGAGCGCCTCATCAAAGGGCAATCCGACTGGTTCGAGCCGGAACTCCCCGCGACGGCCCCGGAGTAGGTCGCTCGCATCGTGCAACTCGCCGGTCGCTCCTGCAACACCCGTGCCACCGTCCTTGAGGAAACCATCGACGGCGTCGTCCTCGAAGGCATCGAAACGGAAAACGTCGTCCAGCTTGGTCCCCAACTCGTCGCGCTCCTGGCGTGGGAAGAGCTCGGGTTCACCCCGATGCTGCGGAGCCTGGGGATGAACCCTTCCCGGATCGCGACCGCCCAACTCATGATCATCAACCGGCTCATCGAACCCCTCAGTGAACCGAACGGAGTGAGATCGCCTGCCGCAGGTAGCCACGCAGGGGTGAGCGAAGCGAAGCAATGGGCCTTGATCGATTGGTCTCACCGCACCGCCCTGCCTGAACTGCTCGACCTGCGCATCACCAAAACAAGCAAAGACCGTCTCCTTCCTCGACCGACTCGCGCCCTCTGAATGCGATACTCTCGAGCCCGTCGTCGTCCTCGACGCCGGGTTCGCTTCCCGGGCCAACATCGCCATGCTGCGTGAGCGCGGCTACACTTACCTGATCAACATGCCCCGCGGGAGCCGGGCCAAATTATCAGCGTGCTCGCTTATCACCTCTTGAGCTGGGTGCGTCGTCGCCTCGAGGAGAATGGAGATCGGAGAGAATGGAAGACGATCCGTCGCATCCGGAGGAGCCACGCACTGGTCTCGACGCGGCTGC
>JBDNIL010000478.1:0-4728 GCA_041688355.1 Verrucomicrobiales bacterium
AAGGCATTGTCGATCGCGACGGTGCCCGAGCCGTATTGCTCGGCGAGGCGGATGCAGGTCTCGATGGCCTCGCAGGCGACCGCCTGGCCGAGCTTGCGATGGGCGTTCCAGCTCTGCACGGCGGGGAAACGGGTCTCGCGCACCTCGATCTGCGCACCGGGGACGCAGCCTCCGCTGCCGCTGCCGAAGAGTTCGTCGAGGTGGAGCGCCTTGAGGGCATTGTGGGTGCGGATGCCGTGCCACGAAGCCTCGCTGCACATGCGCGCGGCGGCGGCGGACTCATCCTCCTGATAACCGCGGTGCTGGTAGGCGGCGGAGACGAGGCTCTCGTGCTGCTCGCGGGAAACGACGAAATAAGTGGGGGACGACATGGGAATGCTATGGCGTGAAATGCCCGCTTTCGCCAGTGGAAAGTTGGAGAAAGGGCCGCTTGGCAATCCGGAGATGGGGAAAAAAGCTGGCACTTTTGCCCGCCTTTTCGGGAATACTATGAAAGACTCCGGCGAAAGCATGAACGAAGACACCACAGGGCGCTCGACCGAAAACCTCATTGTGCTCCTTACCGGGCACCAGGAGCGCCTTTTCCGGTACATCTATAGTCTCGTCCCGGCTGAGGCGGATGCGAAGGACATCCTGCAAGAGACGAGTCTCGCACTTTTTCGCAAATTCGAGCAGTGCGACGAGACGAGGCCGTTTCTCCCGTGGGCCTACCGTTTTGCCTATATCGAGGTGCAGAAGCACCGGGAAAGATCGGTGCGTTCGCCGCTGTTCTTCAGTGAAGACGTCATCGATCTCCTCGCGGGCGAGCGTGAACGTCACGAGACGAGACTCGACGAACGGCTCAACCATCTCGAGCATTGCCTCGGGAAACTCGGCCCCCGTGATCGCGATCTGCTCACGAGTCGCTATGCCCGGGGCGAAAGCGCTGAGGAAATGATGGCGTGTTTCGCCCTGAGTCGGCGCACCCTTTTCCGCAACCTCGGGATGCTGCGCCAGCGACTCCATGACTGCATCTCGCAACAAGTGAAGTCGGAGGGCGTCGCATGAGAAATCTCGAATCGCTCATCCATGCCCGCCTCGAAGGCGTCATCAGTCCCGACGACCTCGCCCGGCTCGAGGCGATCCTGCGCGAGGACTGGCAGGCCCGTCGCCTCTATTTGGAGCTCGCGGATCTGCACGCTCGACTCCTGCACGAGCCGGGAGTGGGTGCGGGGCACCTTGCGGCGGCAGCTCGCTCCAGCTCGCGGTCGACTCGGCGGTGGCGGGCCGCATTCTTCGCGACAGCGGGAGTTGCCGCTGCGGTCGTGCTAGCACTGCTGCCAGCACTCTGGTCGCGTCCCGGCGGCGGGGATGAGGGCGGGGGCGAGACCATCTCGGCGGGAGTGGCGGTGCTGAGCCAGACGATCGCGGCGGATTTTGCCGGAGCCGAACGGCGCAGCGGCGACACCCTCGCGCCCGGGACGATCCATCTCGCCGAGGGGCTTGCCCAGATCGAGTTCTACAGCGGTGCCACCGTCGTGATCGAGGGTGTGGCAGAGCTGGAGATTATCTCGCCGTGGGAGGCGCGCTGTCATCGCGGACGGGTGCGAGTGCAGGTGCCGCCAGCGGCGAAGGGGTTTTTGCTGCATGCTCCGGGGCTGAAGCTCGAGGATCTCGGAACGGAATTCGCTCTCAATGTGGATGTGTCAGGGCGTCGCAGCGAGGTCCATGTTTTCGACGGAGAGGTCATCGCCCATCGCGAGGGAGGCGGGTCGCAGAGTCTCACCGGTGGAATGTCGATAGGGCCAGAGGGGGAGGTGGCGGCAGATCCCGCAGCCTTTCTTTCCGTGACTGAACTCGACGCCCTCGCCGCCGAGCGCGGGGCGCGCCGACTGGAAGTGTGGCGGTCGTGGTCGCAGGCGGCGCGTCGGGATGAGAGACTCATCGCCTACTATGACTTCCAGCATCAGGCGGAGTTCGGTCGTGATCGTTTCGTCGCGAACGTGGCGGGCGCGCAGATCCGTTCACGAACCGGTGGCGCAGTCGGAGCAAGTTGGACAGCGGGACGGTGGCCCGGTAAGGCGGCGCTCGAGTTCAAGCGCCCCGGTGATCGCCTGCGAATGAATCTCGACGGCACCTATCAGGCTATTACCTTCGCCTGCTGGGTGAAAGTCGATAGTGTCGATAAGAAATACAACTCTCTCTTCCTGACCGATGGCTACGAGAACGGTGAGCCGCACTGGCAGATTTACGAAGACGGTAGCCTGATGTTCTCCATCGTTTATCGTCCAGCGGAGATTTCGGGAAAGGCGGGGAACCACAATCAGATGTATTTTTCCCGTCCTGTCCTCACTGCCGAGAGCCTTGGTCGCTGGCATCACCTCGCGGTGAGCTACGATGGGACATCAGGCGAGGTAGTACAATACTTCGACGGAGCGGTAGTCGGATACGAGGTCTCGCCGCTCCATCGACCGGGTCGCAGCATTCACTTTGGTCCCTGCGAAATCGGAAACTGGGGCCTACCGACGCAGTTCCACGAGTTCCCCGTTCGCAATCTCAATGGTGGCATTGATGAATTTGCAATCTACGGTGCGGCGCTCGGTGGCGATGAGATCCGTGCGATGTTTGAGGCGGGGAGGGTGGAATGAGAAAGGGTTTCACTTTTTTGTGGCACTCGTCGACCGTATGCCGGGATAATAAGCAGCCTGCAATGAACCCCCGCATTTTCGCCCATCGACTTTTGCCCGCGCTCCTGCTGCTGCTGCTGGCAGCCTTCTCCGTGACAGCGCATTCGGCCGACGATCCCGAGGCCCTCTTCGTCCGGCGCATCCAGCCGCTCTTCAGTGAGAAATGCCTCGCCTGCCACGGGCACGAGGAGGGCAAGATCAAAGGCGGCTTCGACATGCGCAGCCGCGAGGCCGTTCTGACGGGCGGGGACAGTGGCGAGCCAGGGCTTGTCGCGGGCAACCCGCAGGAAAGTCCGCTCTACCTCGCCTCGACCCGCGCACATGACGACTGGGAGGCGATGCCGCCGAAAGAGACCGACAAGCTCTACGCGGAATCGCTCGGCTGGATCGAAACCTGGATCGCCGGCGGGGCGCCCTGGCCCGATTCCACCCGCGCGGCGGAGATTACGAAAGCCAACGAAGCGAGCTGGGCGGCAGAGGACGGCATCGTCGTAAAGACCGTCGGCGGACTTTCCCCCGACTGGACGAATCGCCGCTACCCGATCGAGGGACTCTGGGGATATATGCCGGTGAAAAAGCCCGTGCTCGCCCCCGAGCCCGGCCAGTCTCCCATCGACCTGCTTATCGAGGCGCAGATGCCTGCGGACGTCATCCCCGCCCCGGCGGCGGAACCGCGGACCTTTATCCGCCGCGCCACCTTTGACCTTACCGGCCTCCCGCCGACGCCCGAAGAAATCGCCGCCTTCGAAGCCGATTCCATCCGAAGTCCAAAAGCCGCAATCGACAATCTCATCGACCGTCTCCTCGCCTCGCCCCACTACGGCGAACGCATGGCGCAGCATTGGCTAGACGTGGTGCGCTACGCCGACAGCAGCGGATTCGCGAACGACTACGAGCGCGGCAACGCCTGGCGCTATCGGGACTACGTGGTGCGAGCTTTTAATGCGGACACGCCCTACGATCAGTTTATCAAAGAGCAGATCGCCGGGGACGAACTCGATCCCGCCGACCCGGAGAAAGTCATCGCGACCGGCTTCCTCCGCATGGGCCCCTGGGAACTCACCGGGATGGAAGTCGCGAAAATCGCCCGCCAGCGTTTTCTCGACGATGTCACGAACAGCGTCGGCGAGGTCTTCCTCGCCCATTCGCTGCAGTGCGCGCGCTGTCACGATCACAAGTTCGACCCCGTCCCGACGGTCGATTATTATTCGATCCAGGCGGTCTTCGCGACGACCCAGTTGGTCGAGCGTCCCGCTCCGTTTCTCCCTGACGAAAATATAGACGGCTTCGAAGAGCGGGCCTGGCTGGAGCAGCGGCGCGATGAGTACCGCGAGACTCTCGGCGAGCTGGGCGGCATCCTGCTGGAAAATGCGCAGTCCTGGTTCCGTGAGAACGGCAAAGATCCTTCAGTTTGGAATGCGGCGGTGGAGCAGAGCAACGGCGCGGGAGCCAAGGGCAACAAACGCGACTTTCCCGATCTCTTCGGTGCGGCCCGGTTACGACTGATGAAGGGCGGAGTGCCCGAGGGCGACTACCCTCCAAAACTCGTCGGCTTCACCCCGGCGCAATTCGGAATGGAGCGTGTCGCCCGCAAAGGGCTCGAGCGACTCCGCTGGGAGATGGACCGCTACGAGCCCTACGCCCTCGCGGTTTACAACGGAGCGACGCCGGAGATGAAATCCGTCCTTGCCCCGCTGCGACTGCCGAAAGATCCCTTTGCCGCCGGCGAACTCGAGCAGACCTGCATCCTCACCGGAGGCGATCCCTTTGCCTCCGGCGAAAAAGTGAAGCCCGGGGTGCTCTCGGTCCTGAGCAGTACGGCCGAGCTCGAGGCGACCGTGCCCGAGTCGCCGCAGGGACGCCGCACCGCCTTCGCGGACTGGGTCGCGCACCCTGACAATCCGCTAACGACGCGTGCCATCGTCAATCGTATCTGGATGTGGCACTTCGACGAACCGCTCGCGGGCAATCCGAACAATTTCGGCAGCACCGGGAAAAAGCCGACCCACCCCGAACTGCTCGACTGGCTCGCGGCGACTTTTGTCGAGTCGGGTTGGAGTGT
>JBDNIL010000097.1:0-30297 GCA_041688355.1 Verrucomicrobiales bacterium
ACTGCAACCCCGCGCCGCCGCTGCGCAGACCTGCATCAGCGGCACTTCCGAGACACTCGCCCTCACCTACGAGAGCGGGTCAGGCGACGGTGATGACCTGCTCGCGACACTCCAGTCGAGGCGCGAGGACGAGTATCGCCGCCGCCAGACCGTGGCCGGCCCCCATCGCGACGATCTCCGGCTGGAGTTGAACGGCACCCCCGCCGCGAAGTTCGCGAGTGAGGGGCAGCAGCGCACCCTCGCCCTCGCTCTGAAGCTGGGGCAGACGAACCTTTTCTGCGAAATACGTCAGGAGGCCCCGCTCATGCTCATCGACGATGTCTTCGGCGAACTCGATTCGGATCGCCGCAACGCGCTCATGGCGAACTGGCCCGCGACCTCGCAGAAGCTCATCACGACGACGAACCTCGAGTGGCTCGATGATCGCTTCAGCGACGCGTCCCGCCTTCTCGTGACCGGGGCGGTGGTCAGTCAGGAACGGTGACGGTTGCGTTTTGCGGGGAATGAGAGGTAAAATGTCAGTGCCTTGAATTCGACTCTCTGCATCATCGGCGTCTGCAACGGGGCGGGCAAGACGACTCTGGTTCGTGAACTGCTCCCGCGCATGGGACAGAACCTAAAGAGGAAAATGGAAACCTCTCCATAACGTCGTAAGTGTTGCAGGATCAGGGTCATGGAAGCTCCTGTGGCCCTGATTCCGGCTCAACCCGCGGGTGAGGGAGAAACCGCCCCGGAGTATCCATCCGGCAGCTGGCCTGCGGATACTCCCGGCGGGCGCTTTCACGCCGAGTGGGACGACCAGGCCCCCGTCACCCGCGAAGGCCAGCTCATCTTCTTCTTCCAGTTCCTCCACACCGGCGGGCGGTGGGAGGAGTTCCTGCGCGGCTGCCCCCTTCACTACACCGGCAACCGTGGCAGCGGCGCGCGCAACGTCATGGGCACCGCCCTGCGCAGCATCCTCTGCGGCCACTGGCGCTACGCCCACATCAACGCCGTTCGCGGCGACGGCATCAACCCCGGACTGCTTGGCATGAAAGGCACTGTCAGTGAAGATGCCGTGCGTCCCGGCATCGGACGCATTGATGAAAAGTCCGGCCTCGACGGGATCTCCGGCCAGATCCCCGGCCGCATCGCCCCCGGCCTCATTCTGCCGTGGATTGCCGCTCTGGCGGCCATGCGGTGTGCGCTTCGCGGTGTATGATGGCGCGCTGCGCCGGGCGTTCTCGACATCGACGTTTCCGTCAAGCCCCTCTGCGGCTACCAGGAGGGTGCCCAAATCGGCTACAACCCCCAAAAACCCGGTCGCCCCGGCCACGTTTACCACAGCTACTTTGTCGCCAACCTGCGCCTCAGCCCCGGCGTCGAAGTCCGCCCCGGCAACGAACGCGCCGCAGCCAAAGGACTGCCCGGACTCTGGCAGACCTTGGGAAAACTCCACCGCCACCAGTGGCCCACCTTCACCCGCGGCGATTGACTCGGCTGCGCCGCAGTCTATCTCCCTGCGGTCGGTTGCGGCCAAGGCTGGGACGCCTGCCCCACGCTCATGTCCGGAGTCGCCCGCCAAGTCCAGAGCGGCGGCCAACGCACCATCAAAGTCAGCGTTCTGCATGAAAAAGGCGACCTCATCGCACACGCCGTCACAGTCATCAGCAACGAGTTGCACCAGACCCAGGCCATCACTGAGCGATGGACCGTAGAGCAGCGCTGGACACTACTCCTGACCCGGGTGCTGCGTCGCTGGCTCGGCGGAAAGTAGCTGCCCGGTCTCCCCGATGACGCACAACTGCTCCTAAGCGGGTGAAAAACACCGCCCGGCCATCACTCCACAGCCACATCAAACGCCTCGATCAAAGGTGCTCGCCCAGCACGCCCATTTTCCTTTTTAGGCTTAAGTCCGCCGACGCCAACTCGCGCGCAGAATCTTCAGCTCGAACCAAACTCAATTGCAAAGACTCGAGTGAGCTCCGCTCTCTCATAGATCCCGGAAGGCCGCTTGCTGACTATTCGTCGATTGAAAAGCTTGGGCGGTTTGTTGGCGACGACCCGTATCGCTTCTTCCTATGTGGCCTCCGGGTTTTGTCACAGACCAAGGTGCCGAACCCTTCAATATTAAAATTGATCTCCATTCCGCAAAAGTCATTACGAAGGTTGGTGCCCTTGTTGCAGCCCAATAGCCGTGGCTTCAATTCATCACTCCCACAGAAACGCAACGGTGAACACGTGTCGTCAGGTTACAGCTTCGCCCTCGCCTACGACCTGACGTCTCTCAACCCCGCCCGCTCCCCACCCTCACCTTCTCCCCTCGCAGCATCCCGCACCCCGCCGCCACATCGATGCCGCGGCGCTGACGGAAGGTGCAGGGGATCCCGGCGGTCAGTAGAATCTGCTGAAACTGCCGCCCCGTCCCGCCATCGCTTTCCACTCCGGAATACCCGCCGGTGGGATTGAGGGGAATGAGATTGAGGTGCGCGTCGATGCCCGAGAGCAGATCCGCGAGGCGCGCCGCGGTCCCGGGTGAATCGTTTTTCCCGGCGATGAGGGTCCACTCGAAAAAGATCCGTTTCCCCGTGATCGTCCCGTATTCCCGGCACGCCGCGATGAGCTCATCGAGGGGCCAGCGTTTCGCGACCGGGACGAGGGCGGCACGCTCTTCCTGCGTTGATCCGTGCAGGCTCACGGCGAGATTGTAGGGCCGCTTTTCCTCTGCGAGCCTCAGAATCGCCGGCACCAAGCCCACCGTGCTGATCGCAATCCGGGACGGACCGATGCTGATCCCGCCCGGGTCGGAGATCGAGGAAAGCGCCTCCATCACCGACTCGTAGTTATGGAGCGGTTCGCCCATGCCCATGAGCACGAGATTGCGGATCCGTCGCCCCGGCGCGATCTCGTGCAGGACGCGGCGGGCATGCAGGACCTGCGCGACGATCTCGCCCGGTCGCAAGTGCCGGGTGAAGCCCCGCTGCCCCGTCGCACAAAAGACACAGCCCATCGCGCAGCCCGCCTGGGTGCTGACACAGACGGTGTGGCGTCGGGCATAACCCATCAGGACCGTCTCGATCGTCTGGCCGTCGCGGAGGCGCAGGAGAAATTTCCTAGTAAGGCCGTCGTCACTGCGGATCTCTTCGACGAGCTCGGGCGCATCGAGGAAGAAGGCTTTGCCCTCCCCGACGGATCGCTCCACCCAACGGCGCAGCGGCGGGGCAAACCGTTGCGACGACAGATCGAGCGAGCCCTCCCGATGCAGAGCACCCCAGAGCGCGAGGGCATGGCAGGGGTTCACCCCGTCCGCCGCGAGGATTTCGCGGAGACCGGCAAAGTCGGGATCGTGCAGGGATCGCTGGGAGGAAAGACTCACAGCCCAAAGGCAAGCCCGCATCGCCCGACATACAAGCGCGATTTTTCCCGCTGAAACCACGAAGACGGGAGCGAAAGAAGCTCGCCAGAGCGCCTCTGTCCCGATACATTCCCTGCCATGAGCCCTGAAACCCCCGCTACTCCCGTCACCTCCAGTCGTCGCCACTTCCTCCGCTCCACGGCGGCTCTCGGTGCCGGCGCGATAGCCTCGAACGCCGCTGTCGTGCGCGCGGCGACGAACAAGAACAGCAAGCTCCGCATCTTCCAGATCGGGGTAAACGGCATCGGCAACATGCAGCGCAAAGGACTCGAGGGGCATCCCATGGTCGAGTGGGCCGGCTTCTGCGATGTCGATGAGACCGCCTTCGCCAAGGTGGACAACGACGCCTACCGCGGCGGCTGGCGTGTCGCCGACTACCGCGAGGCTTTTGCCAACCGCCTCGACCAGTTCGACGCCGTCATCGTCGATACCCCCGACTTTCACCATTGCCCGATGATGGTCACCGCTCTGAAAAACGGCAAACACGTCTACGGCCAGAAGCCGCTCGTGCACCAGCTCGACGAGCTGCGCCTCGTCCGCGAGGCCCTCGCCGCGAATCCCGGCCTTTACACCCAGATGGGCAACCAGCGCGCCTGCACGACCGGCCGTATGCAGGCTGTCGAGCTGCTGAAATCGAATCGTCTCGGTCGTCCCGTCGAGGCCCACATCTGGACCGGCGGGATGAGCCGCGGCATGTATTTCGTCGATCCCGGGAGCCCCCTCACCGCCGCTCAGCCGGTGCCCGCCACGATGAACTGGGATCTCTGGAACGGTCCGCTAACAGCCGCGCTGCCCTACAGCGAAGACCTCCACCCGCGCCGCTGGCGTTCCTACTGGGAGACGGGCGGCGGCATGCTCGCCGACTGGGGTTGCCACCTCATCGACGTCCTCTATTTCGCCTACGACCTCGCCACCCCCGAGGCTGTACAGACAAACACGATGAAACCGTCCGACGTCTGCCACACGGGTTACAACCAGTCCACCATCACCTACCCGGGCGGCGGTGATCGTTTCGCGAGAGAGAAGTTTGTCCTCCAGTACAACGACAGCGGGATCCGTCCGTCCTTCGCCACGCTCGGGTTGCCGGTGTCGAAAATCACGGGCAGTTGCACGATGATCGTGTGTGAAGAGGGCGCGCTCCTCCTCGAGCCGGGCGGTGAGATGGAGATCTACCGCAAGGGCAAACTCGTCGAGAACGAGCCTATGCCCGAAGTCGCCCCCCGCCAGCACTGGAAAGACTGGGCCGACTGCTGTCTCGGCAATGAAAAACCACTATGGACCCAGTTCGACATCGGTTCCCGCATCACCGAACCGGCCCTGCTCGCGACCAAAGCGACGCGTTTCCCCGGGCAGGAACTCCACTGGGACGGAGCGAACTACCGCTTCACGAATCACGACGAGGCGAACAAGACCGTGCTCTCGCGCAGCTATCGGGACGGCTTTGCTCCGCCGAAGATTGGGTGAGCGGGCTGCAAAACGGGAACACAGACGGGCGCAGCACCAAAAAGTAGAACGGGTCTCCAGGCCCGTTTGGCAGAGGGCCGCGGACGACACGGAACGGGCCTGGAGACCCGTTCTACGGTGACCTATCTCACCGCCCCGGTACCCATCCCTCTCAACTCACCGACCCGACTCTATTGACCCGAGGCCCCGGCGGCGGTGAGTGCGGCGACCATCTCATCGACGGTCCACGTCTCGTCGGTGAAGAGCTTGCCGAGGGTGCCGTCGGGATGGAGGACGAGGGTGCGCAGGTTGTGCTGGATCGTCCCGTTCACTTCTCCGAACCGCAGGCCGGTGCGGGTGGAAATGTCGTCGATGACTTTTCTATCGGGCGTCGAGAGGAGGCTCCAGGGCAGGCCCTCGCGATGGCCGAAGGCGGCGCCCCAGGCCTTGAGGATCGCGGGGTTGTCGTATTCGTGGTCAAAGGAAATCGTGAGGAGCCGGAACTCCGCCGGAGCCTTCGGGGCGGTTTTCATTTTCTCGAGCACGGCCGCGAAGTGGCTCATCATGCGCGGGCAGTACTCGGGCACGGGACAGCGGGAGAAGACAAAGGTGATCGCCACGGGCATGCCGCGGTAGTCGGCGAGACGGACGTCTTTTCCGTTCTCATCGCGGAAGGCGTAGTCGGGAAAGGCGTCGCCGACTTTGAGGAGTTCGTCGCCCGCCGGTTTTTCGTCCTCAAGAGTGATCGCTCCCTTTTCTCCGGTGATTTTCACCCCGGTGACCCAGGACTCGTGGTCCTCGACATGGTAGTCAAAAGTCACGACCATGCCGGGTTCGAGGTCGGCGAAGTCCTGCGGGTCGAGCGCGCGGAAGGGCATGATCATGCGCGGCATGAAGCCGGGGATTTCCTCGTGATCGATGATCATCATGGCGGGGTCCCCGGTCATGCGCTGCTGCACGACCCCGCGCACGGGAAAGGTCTGACGAGTCGCCGATGCTTCAGGCTCGGGCGGGCTGCACGCGTTGAGCAAAAGGGCGAGGGCGGCGAGGGGCAGTTTTTTCATCCGTGAGAGTTTACGCCGCTTTTGCCCGGTAAGGCACCTCGTTTCGGGATCACGCCGGTATCGCATGATGGGATTCGGGCGTAGATTTACCTCGATGGTGTTGTTCCCCATAACAGGAGTTCAGATAATAACGATTCTCGAAAATCGCGGGCATCGGGAAAGAGTAGCATGGGCTTCCAGCCCATGTAATTCGGTTTGGCGATGGGATTCCTCAAAATCTCACCCGCTCTCGAGGTTTCGTCATCCCCGTCTTGTCGGCGAGCGAGGCTTCCCCTCCTGTTCCGCATCTTCTCCGCCGAAGGCAATCGGCTGGAATCCCATGCTACCCCGTCTCCTACTTTCCATCCTCACTCGTTCTCATTCCGGACGCGGCGAAACCATGAAGCGGAAAAGCTTACTTTTTTTCCAACGGTTCCCGGGCCGATTTCTCGCGGCGGGAGCAATCCTCGCGCTCCTCGTCTCTTGCGAGCAGCGGGCGTCCCGGCCTCAGGTTCTCATCGGGAAATTCAGGGAAGTCGGGGCTTTCACCTTCACCGATCAGCAGGCCCGCCCGCTCGCGGCGGAGAATCTGAAGGGGAAAGTCTGGATCGCGAATTTCATCTTCACGAGCTGCGCCGCCGAGTGCCTCGTCCTCTCGTCACGCTTCGCCGAGCTGCAGCGCCTCTTCGCGAAGGAAGGCGACCTCGCCTTTGTCTCCTTTTCCGTGGACCCGCAGACCGACACGCCGGAGCGGCTCGGCCAGTTCGCGCAACGCTGGCACGCCGATCCGGAGAAGTGGTTTTTCCTCACCGGCGAGGCGGCCGAGGTCGATGCGCTGGTGAAAAACAGCTTTCTCCTGCCTCTCACCCGCGATCCGATCGAGGCCGGCAAGCTGATGTCGGAAAAGTTCATCCACAGCAATCGGTTTGCGATTGTGGATCGTACGGGTACCGTTCGAGCCTACGTCGACGGTCTCGAGCCCGAAGCGATTTCGACCGTCTCCCGCATCGTCGTGGAGCTGCTGAACGAATCTCCTGAAACCAAACCCGATACACCATGAAACTGACCTCCCTTCTTGCCCTCTCCGCCCTTACCGCCTTAGCCTTAGCCCTTTTCATCGTGCCGCTCCAGGCCGAGGAAAAGGCCGCTTTTGAGGTGAAAGTGCCCGCGATGAAGTGCACCGGCTGCGCCTGGTCTGTGACGCAAGAGCTGAAAAAGCTCGAGCATGTCTCCGATGTCTACGTCGATGCCAAGACGAAAACCGCGATCATCGCGACGGACTCGGAAGCAGCCCCCGACGAAAAAACCGTCGCTGCGGCCGTGAAGACCGCCGGCTACGAGGCCTCGGGCTACACGAAGCTGAAAGTGAAATTCGCCGAAGCCAAAGCGGCTCTCACCGGCGAAAAAGGCTGAGGTAAGAGCCCCTCGTGACCCGGCCCGAACGCGGGTCGGGAAAAATCGTGCGTGAGATCGCGCGCCCGGCTGCGGTATTTCTGCAAGTCTATGCAACGCGATACCGAATCCTTCATCGAGCTGCTCACCGGCGCGCAGTCGGCGGTGTTCGGCTATGCGATGTCGCTCTGCCACGATCCGTCGCTCGCCAAGGACATCCTGCAGGAGACCAACCTGACGCTCTGGCGCAAGGCCGGGGACTTCGAGGAAGGGACCAACTTCACGGCCTGGGCCTGTCGCACGGCCTACTTTCACGTCCTCAATCAACGCCGCAAACAGAGCCGCGAGCAGCTCGTCTTTGACGAAGACGTCTTCGATTACCTCGCCGAGCGGCAGGAGTCCCGCAGCCCCGACACGGAGGATAGACTCGAGGCGCTCCGCGCCTGCCTCAGGACCCTGCCGCCGCAGCAGCGCGACCTCATCGACCGGCGCTACCTGCCCGGGGCCTCGGTGCAGGACATCGCGAAAGACGACGGCAAGTCCGAGGGAGCCATCTCCCAGGCCCTCTTCCGCATCCGCGCCGCTCTCCAGAAGTGTGTCGAACACAAAATGATGAAGGAGGGCACGGCATGACCAGGAAGGACCGTCTTGATCGGGTCAGTCTGCTGACCTCCCAACTCCTCGACGAGGTGATCACCGCCGCAGAGAGCGCGGAGCTCAACGAACTCCTCCGCGGCGACCCGGAAACATGCGAGCGCTATCTCGATCTCGTCGAGTCGCACGCACTGCTCTTGCACGAGCACGCCGGCGATCTTCTGCCCTTGGAGATAGCGGGCCTTCTCCCCTTTCCCGTCCACGGCGAACCCGCTCCCGGGAAAAAGGCGCTACCCTTCCGTCCGTGGGGACCGGTCCTCGCCGCCGCCGCCGCCTTGACCCTGATCGTGAACGGCTACCTGCTCTGGAAAGGGGCGGATCGCGTCCCGGGCGAGCCTTTGCATGTGCCCGGAGTGGCTGTCCTGAGTCGTCTCGTCGATGCGGACTGGGGCGCGTCGGGCAATCCCCCGGCTGAGGGAGAGACCGTGCCGGCGGGGGTCTTCCGGCTCGAGGCGGGACTCGCCCAGCTCGAATTTTTCAGCGGCGCGACCCTCATTGTGGAAGGGCCCGCCGAGCTGCATCTCGACTCGGAGTGGAAGATCCGCTGTGAGAGCGGGCGTCTCCGCGCCTTCGTCCCGGAACCGGCCCGGGGCTTCGTAATCGAGACGCCCGAGTATCGGGCCGTCGATCTGGGGACCGAGTTTTCCCTCAGCGTCGGCCGTGGCGGCGAGAGCGAAGTGCATGTCGTAGACGGCGAGGTGCGGCTCGACAACCGGGAGGGAGAGGAGATACGAACTCTCTTCGGTGGAGACGGCCTGCGGTCGTCGAGCGGGGTCTTAGAGTCGGTCAACGGAGGTGGCAGCGACTTCATCGACCGGCGGCAACTCCTCAATCTCGCCAACGCGGGATCGAGCATCCGCTACCGCGAGTGGCTCACGACCCGCAATACCGTCGCCGCCGATCCGACCACCCTCGTCCTCTTTGATTTCGAAAATCAGGAGCCCTGGGACCGGCAGCTCGTCAATCAGCGTCCCGGCGGTCCGCAGGCGGCCATCATCGGCGCCCGCTGGACGGAGGGCCGCTGGCCGGGAAAAGGGGCGCTGGAGTTCAAACGCATCACCGACCGCGCCCGCCTGCATGTGCCGGGCACTTTTGACACGCTCAGCTTCGCCGCCTGGGTGCGGATCGAGGGCTTCGACCGGTGGCTCAGCTCGCTTTTCCTGACCGACGGATTCGAAACCGGTGAGGTGCACTGGCAGATCAGCAATCAGGGCGAACTTATCCTCGGGATCTCGGACGGCGGGCCACCGAATACCATCTCGGTTCCCGTCATTCATCCGGGCGATCTCGGGAAATGGATGCACCTCGCGGTGACCATCGACCGGCTCACAGGCCTGGTGCGGCACTACCGCGACGGGGAGATCGTGAAAGAGGAAACCCGCAGCGGCCTTCCTCCGCTGCAGATCGGCAACGCCGAGATTGGCAATTGGCAGGCCGAGGGCAGCACCAACCCCATCCGCAGTCTCAATGGCAGGATAGACGAGTTCCTCATCCTCAACCGCGCCCTCACGCCGGAAGAGATGGCCTCGATCCACCGCGCCGGATCGCCGAACGGTTGAGCCTGGCGTTACGAAGGATTCACTTTTTTCAGAACCGTTTCGGGTGTTAGTTCGGGGTCTAACCCAACATGAACCTACTCGGAATCGAAGGCGGCGGAACGAGGACCACGGCCCTGCTCGTGGACAGCACTACGGATACCGTGCTCAAGACCCTCACCCTCGGGCCGGGGAATCTCCACCTTCTCAGCCGGGAGGCCCTCTGGGAGCGTCTCGAAGAGATCCGGCGCGAACTGCCCGTCGTCCCCGACCGCATCGGGATAGGCTTCGCGGCGGTGCGTTCGGAAGGGGATAGGGAAAGGCTCACCGCCGCCGTCGCGCGGGCCTGGCCGGGAGTCCCCGCGATCGTCACCGACGACCTCGTCCTCGCGCTGGAGGCGGTGCCGTGGCGCGCGGACTGCGACGCCCAGGTCCTCGTCGTGAGCGGTACGGGATCGTGCTGCCTCGGGCGCAACCGGGACGGAAGAGTCGTGAAAGTGGGTGGACGCGGCCACGTCATCGGAGATCGCGGCAGCTCGTGCGATATCGCCCTCCACGCCCTGCGCTCCATCGTCACGATCTCGGACATCCGCGCCGACTGGCCGCCGCTCGGGGCTGACATCCTCACCTTTCTCCAGATGAACGAGCCCGAGTCGCTCATCGAGTGGTCGTCGGTCGCGAGCAAGACCGAGCTCGCAAGTCTCGCCCGTGTCGTCTTCGAAGCCGCCGCCTCGCGTCAGGATGAGATCGCCCTCGCCATCCTGAAGCGCGCCGCCGAGCGCCTCAGCAAGGACACCGTGACCTGCGCCGCCCGGATCGCGAAACGCGGGCAGAAGGTGCAATTTGTTCTCAACGGCTCTGTCCTGCTGAAAAATCCCGTCTTTGCCGAAGGTGTCATCGCGAGGATACGCGAGGCCTGGCCCCAAGGAGAGATCACCCGCCTCGAGGGGCCGAGCGTGTGGGGCGCGGTGGCGATGGCAGGGAGAGAGGACGGCGAGGTCTCGACGCTCAGCTCGGCGCACGAGACGAATCCGGTCGGCGGGCTCCATGAAACGGCGCAGAGCTGGCGACCGGTCTCGTCCTCGCCGACGGAGGGGCGACATCCGAAGTCGACGAATTTTTCCGACCTCGCGCTCGCTGACGCGATCCGCCTGATGCTCGAAGAGGATGAAACGCTCCCCGGCAAAATCCTCGCCGAGAGCGAGCACATCGAGTGGACCGTCCGCGAGGTGGTGCGGGCTTTCGCCAATGGCGGGCGTCTCATCTACTGCGGCGCCGGCACGAGCGGCCGACTCGGCGTGCTCGACGCGAGCGAGTGTCCTCCGACTTTCCGGACCCCCGCAAATCTCGTCCAGGGCATCATCGCGGGCGGGCGCACCGCTCTCTGGAGCGCGGTCGAGGGCGCCGAGGACGATCTCGAGGCGGGGAAAAGGGCGATCATTTCCCGCCGCATCACCGAGCACGATGTCGTCGTCGGGATCTCCGCGAGCGGCCATGCCCCCTTCATCTGGGGCTGCCTCGGCGAGGCCAAAGAGCGCGGCGCGACGACGGTGCTGGTCTGCTGCAACCCCGCCTATCGTGATCATCCGCTCCTCGACGGGGCGATCCTGCCCGACACCGGCCCCGAGATCCTCACCGGCTCGACCCGTCTGAAATCGGGCACCGCGACCAAGCTCGTTCTCAATCTCATCACGACCCTCGCGATGACACACTCGGGCAAAGTCATGGGTAATCTCATGATTGACCTGAATCCCTCGAACGGGAAACTGCGCGACCGCGCCGTCCGCATCGTCTCCGACCTCACCGGTGCCGACGAAGCCACCGCGCTCGAGACGCTCGAGAGCAATGGCTGGATCGTGCGGGCCGCGTGGGAAATGCTCATAGCTGGCCGGAAGTAGCGGGATTGAGGCACCCGCCAGTCCGGCCGAAACTCTCACGAGTTTCGCTACCTTTTCTTCGCGCGCGTTTCCCGCATTCTCAGATCATGGAGGCGATCACGAGCGCGACGACGCTCATCAGCTTCAGGAGAATGTTGAGCGAGGGACCCGAGGTGTCTTTGAAAGGATCACCGACGGTGTCACCGACGACGGCCGCCTTGTGCGCTTCGGAGCCTTTTTTCAGCATCACACCGTTCACTTCGTAGCCTTCTTCGATCATCTTCTTGGCATTGTCCCAGGCACCGCCGGCATTCGATTGGAAGAGGGCGAGGAGCACGCCCGTCACTGTAACACCGGCGAGGAGACCGCCGAGCATTTCCGCGCCGCCGATGAAGCCAACCGCAACCGGAGCCGCGACCGCAAGGATGCCCGGCTTGACCATCTCCCTGATCGCCGCCTTGGTCGAGATCTCGACACATTTGCCGAACTCGGCCTGGCCGTGAGCGTCTTCGTAGACCCGCTGATCCGCTGGCGACCATTCCGTGACATCCTTGCCCTCGTTGCGATTCATCGCCTCGAGACCGGCGCGCAGACCGGGGATCTCGCGGAACTGACGACGCACTTCTTCGATCATCGCCATGGCGGCGCGGCCGACCGCTTCCATGGAGAGGGCCGAGAAGAGGAAGGGCAGCATGCCGCCGACGAAAAGCGACGCGACCACCTTGGGATCGGTCACTTCGATGACGAGTTTCATCCCGTGAGTTTGCTCCCAGGTCGTCTTGAAAGCGGCAAAAAGGGCGAGCGCAGTGAGGGCGGCCGATCCGATCGCAAAGCCTTTCCCAATCGCGGCGGTGGTGTTGCCGACCGCGTCGAGCTTGTCGGTGCGCTTGCGAACCTCGGCAGGGAGATTGCTCATTTCGGCGATTCCGCCTGCGTTATCCGAGATCGGGCCATAGGCATCGACGGCGAGTTGGATACCGGTGTTGGCGAGCATGCCTACCGCCGCGATGGCGATGCCGTAGAGACCGGCGAGCTCATACGAGCCGAGGATGGCGACAGCGAGGACGATGATGGGCAGGGCGGTGGACATCATGCCCACCCCGAGGCCGGCGATGATGTTGGTGGCCGGGCCGGTCATGGACTGGCGCACGATGTTGATGACCGGCTTTTTCCCGGTGCCGGTGTAATGCTCGGTGATGTAACCGATCGCAAGCCCGGCGACGAGACCGATGGAGATCGCTCCGAAGACTCCGAGGGCGGTGAATTCCTTGCCTTCGATCACCCATTTTTCGGGAAGGACCTGGCCGATGATGAGGTAGGTGCCGAGCAGCATGATGACCCCGGCGACGATCTCCCCGAAGTTGAGCGCCTTTTGCGGATCGCCCCCGTCCTTCACGCGGACGAGGAAGGTCCCGATGATGGACGCCACGATCCCGAGTCCGGCGAGCAGCATCGGCAGCAACACCGCTGCGAGAGGGAGGTCGGAAAACTCGGGCATTACCATGAAGACGGTGCCGAGCACCATCGTCCCGATGATGGAACCGACGTAGGACTCGAAAAGGTCGGCCCCCATCCCGGCGACGTCGCCGACATTGTCCCCGACGTTGTCCGCGATCGTAGCCGGATTGAGCGGGTGATCCTCGGGGATCCCGGCCTCGACTTTGCCGACGAGGTCAGCGCCGACATCGGCCGCTTTCGTGTAGATCCCGCCGCCGACACGGGCAAAGAGGGCGATGGAGGAAGCGCCGAAGGAGAATCCGGTGATGATGGTCATCACTTTGGTGATCGAGGCGGCGTCCGTTCCGATTGCCTTGGAGAAAATGAGGAAAAGTAAGCCGAGACCGAGGAGCCCCAAGCCGACGACGCCGAGTCCCATCACCGAACCGCCTGCAAAGGCGATCTTGAGGCCTTCACCGAGGCTGGTTCGGGCGCCCTGGGTGGTCCTGGTGTTCGCTTTCGTCGCCACCCGCATCCCGATGTAACCGGCGAAGGCCGAGCAGAAAGCCCCGACCACGAAAGAGAGCGCCACGAAAGGGGAGCTGTTCACGGGATCTTTGATCCCTCCGAAGACCAGCAGCGCCGCGACGCAGGCCACAAAAATGGCGAGGACCTTGTATTCGGCCCGCAGGAAGGCCATCGCCCCGTCAGCGATGAAGCCGCCAATCTGCTGCATTTTTTCCGTCCCGGGATCCTGCTTCGCGACCCAGGCGGATCGCCAGAAGGTGTAGACCAGAGCAAGGACGCCGAATAGCGGAATGATGACGATAAGGGTGTTCATCGTAGAAGGGGGGATTTTTAGGGGGGTTGTTAGTAAACGAAGCGGTTAGACTGCCAAATCTGCCGGTCATTGCAAGACCGTGATCGGCGGAAATTGTATACAGCCTGTTTTCAGCGCGACTGTCCATCGTAAAATGCAACGCGATACGGTTAGGAGGGCCGGCCCTCATGAAGGGAGGCTGGAAAGCTTGAAGAAGGGGCCCGATTCGGGTAAAAAGGGAGGATGATCCCCAAGTTTCCGAGTTTCATCGGTGCTGCCACCGTATTCTCCTTCCTTATCCCCGCGCCCCCGTGCCCTGCTCAGGAACCTGCCGGAATGACGGAGATCCGGCGGTTCCCAGCACCCGGAGCGGCGGACGCACCTGACGCTCCGCTCTTCGAGGTCCTCGCCGCAGACCAGTCCGGCCTCGACTTCGTCATCCCGATCGACACGAATCATCCGGACAAACGCCTCTACTACTCCGCGATGGCCTGCGGCGGAGTTGCCGCAGGCGATCTCGACGGAGACGGCTGGCCCGATCTCTTTTTTGCCGCCGGCCCCGTGCCCAACCGCCTCTACCGCAATACCGGCGAGGGCGGAGGTCCCCGTTTTCTCGAAGTGGCCGACGCCGCCGTGGCGGATGCGGAGAGCTGGTCTACCGGTGCGGTTCTCGTGGACATCGACGGCGACGGCGCGCTGGACATCTACGTCTGCCGCTACGACGAGCCGAACCGCCTCTACCTCAATGAATCGACTCCGGGGAATTTCCGCTTCCGCGAAGCCGCCGCCGAGTGGCGGCTGGACATCGCCGACGCGAGCCTCTCGCCTCTCTTTGCCGACTACGATCAGGACGGTGACCTCGACCTTTTCCTCGTCACGAACGGGCTCTACCGCAAAGGGGGGCGTCCGGCCGAGGGTGTCCCGATGCGCCGCATCGAGAGCGGATGGGAAGTGGTGGCACCCTGGGACAGATTTTTTAAGGTAAGCTCAATCAATCCACAGACGGGCGTGCCGTCTTTTTCCGAGACGGCCCGGCAGAATCTCATCCTGCGGAATGACGGCGGCAAGTTTACCGACGTGAGCGCGGCGGCCGGCCTGCGTCCTGTCCCCACCCATACCAACGGAGCCGCGTGGTTCGACTATGACGGCGACGGCAGGCTCGACCTCTACGTCGCCAACGACTTCGCCGACCGCGATGAGCTCTACCATAACAAGGGCGACGGGACCTTTGAAGAGATCGCCCCGCAGGTGCTCCAGCACACCACCTGGTTTTCCATGGGGACGGCCGCCAATGATTTCAACGGTGACGGCATGACCGATCTCATCATCGCTGACATGCTCCCGACGACCCACTACCGGCAGAAGGTGACGATGGGGGAAATGGGAGCCTCCTTCGCCGCGATGTACGAGGCGGGTCTGCCCCGGCAGAGCATGGTCAATACCTTCTTTGTGAACACCGGCACCGGCTATTTTCTCGAAGGCGCACAAATGTCGGGCATCGCCAAATCGGACTGGACCTGGGCGGTGAAGACCGGAGACCTCGACGGCGACGGACGACTCGATCTCTATTTCCCGACCGGCCACACCCGCGACTTCAATCACTCGGATTACAAACAGGGCACTCCCCAGGACCGCATCGGGAAAGATGACTGGGACCTTTTCGAGGATCGCCCCGAGCTGCGTGAGCGCGACCTCATTTTCCGCAACGCGGCCGACTGGAAATTCGAAAAAGCCGATAAAGCCTGGGGACTCGGGCAAAAAGAAACGATGACCTACGGCGTCGCCCTCAGCGACGTGGATCGCGACGGCGACCTCGATCTGGTCACGATCTCCCTCGAGGATCCTCCGGCCCTTTACCTGAATCGCAGCGCCGAGCGTGGAAAGGCCTCCCACCTCCTCATCAGTCTGAAAGGCGGGGCCGGGAATCGCTATGGGCTCGGGGCCAAACTCTCCCTCGTCACCGGCGACGGCGTTCGCCAGACCCGCACGCTCCTGCCGCAAAACGGCTACGTTGAGAGCGACGAACCTCTCGTGCACTTCGGGCTCGGGGCCTCGGCGGAAGTCGCTTCCCTCGAAGTCGAATGGCCCACGGGAATAAAGCAGACTTTCTCCGACCTCGCGGGGAATCGCTGGATCGAGATCACCGAGCCCACGGCGAGCGACAGCCACGCGCCCGACGGCGAGGAAAAAGCGCCGCCCTGGTTCCGCCGCATCGAGGGGTTTGCGCCCCTCACTGCCGCCGAGACGCCCTTCGACGACTTCCTGCGGCAGCCGCTCCTGCCTCACCAGCATTCCCAACTCGGGCCCGGCCAAGCCTGGGGTGATGTCGACGGCGATGGCAAACCCGACCTTTATCTCGGCGGACCGAAAGGCCAGCCGGGACGTCTCCTCCTCAACCGCGGTCTCGATGCCGAGGGGCAGCCTATCTTCGCGATGCGGATGCGCCCGCTCTTCAGCGAGACGACTATCTACGAGGACCTCGGTGCTCTCCTCATTGATGTCGATGCCGATGGCGATCTCGATCTCTTCGTCGTGAGCGGCAGTGTCGAGTGTGAACCCGGCGATTCCTCCCTCGCCGACCGGCTCTATCTCAATGACGGCACAGGCGAGTTTACTGAGGCTGTCGGTCACCTCCCCGACCCCGGTCCGGGCAAACACGCCAGCGGCAGTGTCGCGGCAGCGGCGGACTTTGATCGCGACGGCGACCTCGATATTTTCGTCGGCGGCCGTGTCGTTCCGGGGGAATACCCTGTCGCGGCGCGCAATCGTTTTCTCATCAACGACGGCTTCGGGCGCTTCATCGACAAGGCCAGCGACCTCGGTCTCGGAGAGACCGGCCTCGTCACCTCCGCCCTCTGGAGCGACATCGACGGCGATGGCTGGCTCGATCTCCTCGTGACCCACGAGTGGGGACCGGTCCGCGTTTACACGAACCGCGAAGGCACCCTCGAAGAGACGACCGCAGCGGCCGGACTCGCCACTGCGACCGGCTTCTGGAACAGCATCGCCGGCCGCGACCTCAATGGCGACGGCCACATCGACTACCTCGTCGGCAACCTCGGGCGCAATACAAAGTACAGCGCCTCACTCGAAGTCCCCGAGCTGCTCTACTACGGCGACGTCGACGGCAGCGGGAAAAAGAACCTCGTCGAGGCCAAGCTCGACAAGTCGCTCGACTGTCTCCTGCCCCGTCGTGGTCTCAGTTGCTCGTCCCTCGCAATGCCGAACTTGCTCAACCGGGTCAATACCTACCACGGCTGGGCCAGCTCGGCGCTCGATGAGATCTACGAAAAGGCCAGGCTCGAAACCGCCTTGCGCCTCGAGGCGACGACGCTCGAGTCCGTCGTCCTCATCAACGACGGGGAAGGACATTTCACCCTCCATCCCCTGCCCGCCCTCGCCCAGCTCTCGCCCGTCTTCGGCATCGCCCTCAGCGACCTCGACGGCGACGGCTATACCGATGCGGTCCTCGCGCAGAACTTTTTCACCGCGCAGCAGGAGACCGTCCCCTACGACGGCGGACTCAGCCTGCTCCTCCGCGGCGGCGCGGTGAAGGAAGGCAAAACCTTCGGCCTCTCCGAAGTCTGGCCTCTTGAGAGCGGCATCGTCGTGCCGGGTGATGCGAAAAGCCTCGCCCTCGTGGACTTTACCGGAAACGGTCGACCGGACGTCTTTTTCGGGATGAACAACGACGCCCCTGCCGTCTTTCTCCACAACGGCGCAAGAGAGGGCGGATCGCCCTTGACTCTTACCCTCAAGGGAAAAGCCGGTAATCCCGGCGCGATCGGCGCCCGTGTCACCGTCGAGGTCCCGGACTTGCCGCAGCAGACCGCCGAGAGGACGGCCGGATCCGGCTATCTCACCCAGAACGGTCCCGACCTCCACTTCGGCTGGGGTGCCGCTACGAGCGACGCCACTGCGGCGAAAGTCACGGTCCGCTGGCCCGACGGCAGCGAGACCATCCACACCCTCACCCGCGAGGCCGGTCCGCGCTACGCCATCGAGGCTCAGCCGTGATCGCTCGCGAGGAATCACTTCTTTTCTGCTAAATTGGTCGAAATCCCTCGAAAAGACGCCACACTTTGTACCCATGGCCAGCCCTCGCGACAAACTCGAACTTCACGGAGAATCTCACATCCCCTCCGGCGGCATCCTCATCATCCCGAGCCGCCTCGCCTTTCAGGATCTCCTCCATCTCGAGAAACTGCTCTCGGGGCGGAAGCTCGTTTTCCTGATTGACCGCGCCCTCGACTACGACCCGCTCCTGCAGGCCCATCTCGAGAAAGAAGATACCCACGCGGTCGAGTTCTCATCCGACGAAGCTTCGAAGGCGTCTTTTAAAAAAGAACTCCACCAGTATCTCGCCGAAGGCAGTGTCGTCGTCTTCATCCCCGGTGCCGCCCACACCCGGAGCGGGCAGAACCTCACGATCCCGGGCGAGACCCTCAAATTCCTCACCAGCGCCGGCGCTCCGGTGCTGCCGCTCTTTGTCGAACATCCCGAAGAAACCGCCCTCGGGGTCGAGAGCCGCAGCGAGCTCGAGCGCATCGTTCTTTCCTTCGGCGAACCGCTCCAGCGCGAGGCCGCCACGCTCGCGAACTTCACCGAGAATCTGCTCATCGCCGGCGAGATCGCCTACGCCGCGCGCCCCATCCTCCACAGCCATCTCGCCTGGGAGATCCTGCGGGGACTCAAGAAAAACGGCCGCTCCGCCGAGATCATCGACGGGCTCGACGGGTCGAGACTGCGCTTTGACAAACTTCTCGCCGCCGGAATCGCCCTCTCCAAGGTGATCCGCAAAGAGACCCAGAAAAAACGCGTCGGCATCATCCTGCCTCCCGGCAAAGGTGGCCTCGTCAGCAATCTCGCCGTACTCCTCGCGGGCAAAGTGCCGGTGAACCTCAACTTCACCGCCGGGGAAAAAGCGATCGCCTCGTGCATCGCCCAGGCCGACATCGACAAGTTCATCACCGCCGATCCCTTCGTGCGCAAGATGACCTCCTTCAGCTGGCCGCCGAACCGCCAACTCATCCTCCTCGACCGCATCCTCCCGGGCATGAAAAGCAGGATCGGGCTTTGGCTCGGCCTTTCCAAACTGCTTCCCGCCGGGATCATCGCCTCGCTCCTCAAGCTTCCGAAAAAAGGCGGCTCGGAGGAGGCCGTGCTCCTCTTCACGAGCGGCAGCTCCGGCGATCCGAAGGGCGTCGTGCTCTCGCACCGCAACCTCCTCGCCAACGTGAACCAGTTCGGCTCGCGGGTGGATCTGCGATCCGACGACAGGGTCCTCGGCTGTCTCCCGCTCTTCCACAGCTTCGGCTGCACCGTCACGATGTGGTATCCCATGATCGAGGGCGTCAGCGTCGTGACCTACCCGAGCCCGCTCGAAGTCGCGAAGCTCGCCGAACTCATTGAGGAGCACTCCCTCAGCCTCCTCCTCGCTACCCCGACCTTCCTGCGAGGTTACCTGCGCAAAGCAACGAAAGAGCAGCTCGCCTGTCTCAAGATGGTCATCACCGGTGCCGAGAAGTTGCCGAAAAAAGTCGCCGAGAGTTTCGAAGAACGCTTTGGCAAACCCGTCCTCGAGGGCTACGGCCTCACCGAGACCTCGCCCGTGACCAATGTGAACCTGCCCGACGCGGTCCGCCCCGAAGGCGCCCGCGGCCCCGTCCTCCCGAATCACCGGCTCGGGTCCGTCGGCCAGTTCATTCCCGGGATGGCGGTGCGTATCACCGACCCCGAGACCAGCGAACCGCTCCCGCTCCATTCCTCGGGCATGATCTGGCTGCGCGGCTCGAACGTCTTCGAAAGCTATCTCAACGAGGCAGAGAAAACCGCCTCGGTCATGAAAAACGGCTGGTTCAAGACCGGCGACCTCGGGCGCCTGGACGAAGACGGCTTCCTCTACATCGAGGGCCGCCTCTCCCGCTTTTCCAAAATCGGCGGCGAGATGGTCCCGCACGAGACCGTCGAGGATCTCATCAACAAAGCCCTCGGCCACGCCGATGACGAACGCCGCATCGCCATTGTCGGCGTGCCCGACGAGGCCAAGGGAGAGGCCCTCATCCTCCTCAGCTCAAACCCTGACATTGATCTAAAAGATCTCCGCGCCAAGCTCACCGCCGCCGGCATCCCCGCCCTCTGGATCCCGAAAAAAATCGTCGACGTCGACGAGATCCCCATCCTCGCCTCGGGCAAACTCGACATTAAAGGCTGCGAAGAACGCGCGCATGCGGGGTGAGGGGAGGGAAAAGTTTCAGGTTTTAAGTTTTAAGTTTCAGGTTTGTTCCTGGTCTTTGGCCATCTGTGTAAGCGAAGCGCATCCGTGGACATCTGTGTTCTCTCTCTTCCACACAGATTTACACAGATTTTCTCGGATTGCACAGATCGGGGGCGGGGACGGTCCGCCCTCCCTTGACTTTCATAACGCATTTCCCCCGCCGTAGAACGGGTCTCCAGGCCCGTTCGCCACTAGCCCGTTCCCACTTGCCCGGTCCTCTGCCAAACGGGCCTGGAGACCCGTTCTACTTTTTCTCTTACTTACCGTCGGCCATTTGCTGGGCGATCATCGATAGCTCGGCGGCTTTGAAAATGTGTTCCTGAGTCATCGCTTTCTCGGTGCCGTTGAGCAGATCGAGGATCATCTCGCCGAAGAAGGGGAAACCCGTCGTGCCGTCGCAGTCGATTTCCTGCTCTTCTTCGCCGTTGACGAGGAAGAGCTTGTTCCCCGGCTCTTGTCGGGCCAGGGCAATGTACTTGCGGATCTCGATAGTACCTTTGGTCCCGACGACAAAGACTCGCCCGTCACCCCAGACCCGCAGCCCGTCGGGCGTGAGCCAGTCGATCCGGCAGTAGCACGACGCGCCCGTGTTCATCGTCAGCGAAGCCTCGCCGAAGTCTTCGAGCCCCGGCTTGTCGGGCGCGGTGAAGTTTGCCACCCGCGCGAAGTTCACCGTGCCATCGGTCGCGCCGGTGAAGGCGAGGAACTGCTCGAACTGATGCGACCCGATGTCGGTGAGAATGCCGCCATATTTCGCCTTTTCAAAAAACCAGTCGGGTCGCGCGCCCTTCGACATGCGGTGCGGCGCGAGATTGATGACCTGCAGCACCTCGCCGATCGTCCCGCTGCGGATCAGCTCGGTCGCCTTCATCGAGGACTCGTTGTGAAGGCGCTCGCTGAAGTAGACCATGTAGCGTTTCCCCGTCGCGGCGACTGCCGCGCGTGCCTCTTCGAGCTGCGCGAGGGTGGTGAAGGGCGACTTGTCGGTGAAATAGTGTTTGCCCGCCTCCATCACCCGCACCCCGAGCGGGCCGCGGTCGCAGGGGACATTGGCCGAGGCCACGCACATCGTCTCCTCATCCGCGAGGATCTCCTCGACCGATCCCGTGCGCTCCGCCTGGGGGTAGCGGGTGAGGAAGTCGTCGAGCTTCTTCGGATCGGGATCATAGACATACTTCAGCGTCCCGCCCGCATCGATGAGACCGTTCGTCTGACCGAAGATGTGCCCGTGATCCAGTCCCGTCACCGAAAAGATGAATTCCCCCGGACCCACCACCGGAGGCAGCGTTTTCGACGAAGGCGCGTAATCGTATCCCGTTCTTCCCATGCTGGGAATCTTGCGTTTTTTGCGTCCGACGCAACCGCCGCCTTGCGAAAATGCGCTTCCCCCATCCTTCCCTCGCGCGTATCCTCCGCGATATCTCAATCATGGAAATCACCCGGGAACAAATCGAAAGAGTCGCCACCTCCATGGAGGTCCCGCTAGCGGAGCTGGAAAAATTCGTCGCCCTCGGCGAAAAGCGGACCTGGCTCAAGGGGGATTATCTTTTCCATGAATCGACCCCCCGCCGATTCTTCGGGATCGTCCTGAGCGGTAAGATCAATCTCCAGCGCGGCCTCTCGGGCCGGAATATCACGATCGCCTGCCTCACCGACGGAGCCGTCATCGGGGAGAGCCTCTTCATCGACGAGCTCGCCCACAGCGTCTCCGGACTCGCCCTCGAGGACGTCGAGATCTGGGCCATCGCCCGGGAGAAGATCGACGCCTTCCGCTCGGAAAAGCCCGAGCTTTTTTACCGCCTCGTCGCACGCGCCGCCCGCCGCATCAGCCTGCGCCTGCGCGAGACGACCGAGCTGCTCCTGCACTCCGACCGCAACCGCGCCGTCATCTCGGGCTACCGGCTCGAGCACGATTCCCTCGGCGAGCGCGAGGTTTCGAACGGCCATTACTACGGCGTCCAGACGATGCGGGCGGTGGAGAATTTTCCTTTTTCGGGAATCCGGCTTTCCCATTTCCAGCACCTCGTGAACGCCTTTGCCCATGTCAAAAAGGCCGCCGCCGCCGCGAATGCCGAACTCGGCGTGCTCGACCCGACCATCGCCGCTGCGATCGGAGCCGCCTGCGACCGCCTCTTGGCCGGCGAACTGCACGAGCACTTTGTCGTCGACATGGTCCAGGGCGGAGCGGGAACCTCATCTAACATGAACGCCAACGAGGTCATCGCGAACTGTGCCCTCGAGATACTCGGACATGAAAAGGGCGCATATCGCTACTGCCACCCCAACGACCATGTGAACTGCTCCCAGTCCACCAACGACGTCTACCCCACCGCAGTAAAACTCTCGGTCGTCTCCGCCCTGCACGAGACCACCTCGGCCCTCGCTGTCCTTCGGGAATCCTTTCAAAAAAAGGCCGCCGAGTTCGCCGACGTTATCAAGATGGGCCGCACCGAGAATCAGGATGCCGTCCCCATGACCCTCGGACAGGAGTTCACCGCCTACGCCACGATGATCAACGACGGGATTCGTCGCCTCAACCGCGCCTCCGAAGATCTCCTCGTCGTGAACATGGGCGCCACCGCGATCGGCACCGGACTCAACAGCCCGCGCGGCTACGCCGAACTCTGCACTGCGAAGCTCGCCGAACTGAGCGGCCACCCCGTCACCCTCGCCGTCGATCTCGTCGAGGCGACCCAGGATGCCGCCGACTTCGCCGTCATGAGCAGTGCCCTCAAAGTCACCGCCATCCAGATCTCGAAGATCTGCAACGACCTGCGCTGGGCTTCGTCCGGCCCGCGCTGCGGTCTGGCCGAGATCAATCTGCCCCCGCTCCAGCCCGGCTCCTCCATCATGCCGGGCAAGGTCAACCCCGTCCTCCCCGAAGTCGTCAACCAGATTTGCTACCAGCTCATCGGATCGGACCTCACCGTCTCCATGGCCGCCGAGGCGAGCGAGTTTGAGCTCAACATGGCCGAACCCATCATCGTCTACAATCTCCTCAGCAGCATGATGCTCCTGAAGAACGCCGCCATCGTCCTCGCCAATCGCTGCGTCAACGGCATCACCGCGAACCGCGAGCGTTGCGCCGACTACGTGAAAAATTCCATCGGCATCGTCACCGCCCTGAATCCTGCGCTCGGCTATGAGCGGTCAGCCTCGATTGCGAAAGAGGCCCTCGCTTCCGGTCGCGGGGTCTATGAGCTGGTTCTGGAAAAAGGCTGGCTTTCGCAGGCCGAGCTTGATGAACTGCTAAGCCCCGAAAACATGGCGAATCCGCTGATGCGCGAGACGGCGGGGTAGTGAGAGAGGCAAGGCGCTCAGCTCACCCAACCCGCGCCCTCAAAACGCCGGCAGCCCCGCGAGTGGCGACTTCTCGGCCTTGGGGTTCCCGAATTCGGTAAGGCGCTGGTCCGATCCGATGTAGGTCACGACGTCCTCTCCATGTTTCGCCATGACGACAAATCCACGGAAATAGACCCGGCTCTTCGCCCGCTCTCCTTTTGAGAGTCCGTCGCGGTCGTCGGCGGCCTTTTTGTAAGTGCTTTCCGCCTTCGAAAAGACCTCGAGATGGTGCGACTCGTTCGCGCGCAGTTTCAGAGTGTGGCTCGATTTGGCCATCAGATAGTAGTCCCTCTTCTCCTGTGTATAGCCGATAAGATAGATCTCGATGATGGTTTCGGTCGGGTGGACGGAAAAGTTGATCACTTCAGTCTCGACACGCCAGCGCTGCCGGGTCGGATGGGACGGGGTTCCGGTGACCTTGCCTTTGAGCCGAATATTCGGTTTGCGTTTTCCGGCCTCGCCCGCCTCGTCCATGGCTTTTTGCCAGAGCGCGAGGGATTCCTGCCGGGTGACGCCGAGGGCGTTTGTGGGTGGCGGGTTTTCGAATCGGGTGACGGCGGCGGTGCGATTTTTTTCGGCGAGCATCTTGACGAGTTCGGCCTGGTAGGACTCCTCGCGCTGAGAGAGAGGCGACTCCGGGTTCCGTTTCGACTCCTCGGGAACGAGGCGCACGTTCGCGATCTGATTCGAGGCCTGCGGGTAGACCTCGGCGGGAATGATGGGCTCGAAGGCGCAGGCGCTACCGGCCCCGCGCCCTTTGGTGATCTCGCCGTTGAATTTGCCGAAGTCATTGAAGAGACCACGGGCATGGGCCTCACGCCAGACGCCGAGTATGGCATTGCCGGAGAGGAGTCGCTCTATGTTCCCCACATCATCTCTGAAGTCGTAGGCTTTTGAGATGATGCTTTCGGGACCCGGGCCGTTGGTGCGGTTCGAAGCCTCGATCGCTTCGATAAGGACGATCATGCGTTGCCGAACAGGGCCGAAATCGGCCGGTTTGTTTCCGGGTGAGGAAGGCGTCGGAGCGAGGAGCTTGGCGAGGGCCTTCGCCGACCGGTTCATTTTCGGGTCCTCGGCTCCGAGCGGCGAGGTCGCCGTCATGAGGAAAATGAGGATAACGCCGGGAAGAGAAAGGGTCATGCGGAAGAATCACGAAACTTCGGTCTGTATTGCAAGATCTTTTCGGGGAAAGGTCAGGAATTGGCAAAGATCCTGCCGAAACGAGGATACATCCTCCCATCGGCTGTGCATTTTACTCGAATCGACATGCGTGTTGCTCTAATTTCTTTAAAACCGTCGCATCTAATCCTTGCTAAAGACCTGCGTAATCGGGTACAAATGAGGCAGTTACATTTAAACGAGATCAACTGGCTTACTTCGCGCTGTATGGGCTGTCATCAGACCCATGAAAATCTATCTCATCCCAGCCATCACCGCCCTTTGCGGCCTACATCTCAGCTACGCCCAAGTGCTCGTAAAGCCAATCTCCGGTTCCAACCCGGCCACCATCGTTACCACTCCCCCGACAACGACGGTGACTGTTCCGCTGGAGCAAACATCCGGGGTCGTGATTCAAACCCGCGCTGTTTCCGACGAGACACTCGCTGTGCTTCGCGACATCCGAAGCATTGCCCCGGAGCGCGAGGCCGAGATTCAGGCGGCGCTCAAAGTCGACTCTGATGCGGAGGCAAACGTCATTCTCGATACAATTCTAGCCGACGTCAAAGACGACGCGGTCTCCGTCCAGGCAGCGAGGCTGGCTCTCGATGTGGTGAATCGTACTGCACAGGAACGCGAAGATTACGTCGCCTACATGACGCGTCGTCTCCAGGGTCAGGTGACGATAACCGATGCCCCGGCGTCATTTCGTTCCCGCGTCGTTACCGTGCCCGTCGCGACGACTACGGCGGTATTGGTGCCTGCTCAGCCAACCACGGAGGTGATCGTCGCTGCTCCCGCGACTACCCAGGTGGTCGTGCCTGTTCCCGCAACTACCGAAGTGGTCGTTCAGACGAGTCAGCCGCGATTCTACGGCCCGGGACGCCGTGTCGTCACCTACCGAACACGCGAAGAGATTCCTCCGGTCCTTCGTGCCAGCGGTCAACTGAAGCGCGTCGAGATTGCCGAGGTCGGAGGAAGCCCCTTTCGTCAGGACCTCGTTCTTGTTGACGACATGTCACCCGCCTACATCGCCCCCGATGCTTACGCTGTGACCTACACGGTGAATCCCGATACTGAGATCACCCGCAGCGATATTTTATTCGAACAAGGGACGACGAATTTCGCAGACGCCTACTCGTATGACGTCGTCGCCGATCTCGCTGCGGCGATCAGAAACCAGTCTCTCGCAGGACAAGCCTTCATCATTGAGGGCCATGCCTCCGCAGAGGGCGAATACTCGGCCAATTTGTCTCTTTCGCAGGCTCGTTCAGAGCGCATCGCCCGCGAGTTGGTCCGCTTTGGCGTCTCGAGTTCACAGCTTGTGCCGGTCGGATACGGGGAGAGTGAAGCCGTTAACCCTGCCAACGCCCCCGAGGCGCTTCGAATTCAGGACCATCGCGTCACGGTATTCGCGCTCCAAACTCCGTGATCGTTTTTCCTCATCCCCCGCCTCGCGTCGATGAATTTGACGCGGGGCGGTTTTTTTTGCGTTCGGGGCACGCGGCAGCAATCGCTTCTCGATCTGTAACGACCTCCTCCTGTCGTGTAAAGATCCGTCAGAAAAGGCCACCTCGAGCTGACTTCGACTTGCAGACCGTTTCCCATCCCTCCAACGTCCTATCCATGGCCGCCGGCAGTTTGCTCACCCTCCTTGACGACATCGCGTCGATCCTCGACGACGTTTCCATCCTCTCCAAGAAAGCCGCCGCGAAGACCGCCGGTGTCCTTGGCGACGACCTCGCGCTCAATGCCCAGCAAGTCAGCGGCGTGGTCTCCAGCCGTGAGTTGCCCGTCGTCTGGGCAGTCGCCAAAGGATCCTTCGTCAACAAGCTCATCCTCGTTCCGCTTGCCCTGCTCATCAGCGCGTTCGCCCCCTGGGCAGTCACTCCGCTGCTCATGATCGGCGGACTTTACCTGTGCTTCGAAGGCTGTGAAAAACTCGCCCATCTTTTTTTCCACCACGAGAAAAAGACGCCACAGGAAGCGGCGCAGAAGATCAGGGACCTCGCCGCCAAACCACCGGAAACCGAGTCCGAGGCAGAGCGCGTGAAAGGTGCCGTCCGCACTGATTTCGTGCTCTCCGCCGAGATCATTGCCATCACGCTCGGCATCGTCGCGGCTGAGGATTTCACTCGCCAGCTCGTCGTCCTTTCCGTCATCGCCATCGTCATGACCGTCGGTGTCTACGGCCTCGTCGCGGGCATCGTGAAATTCGACGACGCCGGACTCTACCTGTCCGAGCGCTCCGGCGCGGTTCTGCGCTCGCTCGGCCGCGCTATCCTGTGGTTTGCGCCCTGGCTCATGAAATCGCTCTCCATCGCGGGCTCCGCCGCCATGTTCCTGGTCGGCGGCGGCATCATCACGCACGGCATTCCGCCGCTCCACCACGCCATCGAAGAGGCCGCGCACGCTGTCGGCCAACCGCTCGCCGCCGTGATCCCCGCTTTGCTAAACGGCATCAGCGGACTGGTCGCCGGCACTGTCGTCCTGCTGATCTTCAACGGAATCCGGAAGCTACGCGGAAGATCCAGCCATCCGTGAGATGATCACTTTTTCCCGCAATGCCCTGCGTTGGCTGGGCAATCTCCGGTCGAGTCAACCGTTGCTACCCGTCCTGGTGCTCGTCGTCCTGGGCGCGACGTGGGGTTTCATCTCCCCGGCCGACGAAGTGATGGAAAAGGAAACCCACCATTTCGACGAAACCATCCTCCTCGCCATGCGGGAACCCGGCAACACGAAGGATCCAGTCGGTCCGCCATGGCTCGGGGAGATGGCCCGCGACATCACCGCGCTCGGCGGATTCGCCCTTCTTAGCGGCGTTATGTTCGTCGCTACCGGCGTCGCGCTTTTTTCCGGAAAACGGCGGCTCGCCGTGGCAGGCGTCATATCGGTATTCGTAGGCGGCATCTTCGTGGTCGTTCTCAAACAAGGCTTCAACCGGCCCCGTCCCGAACTGGTCGAGCACGCGACCCTCGTTTCCCTTCCCGGCTTTCCCAGCGGCCACTCGACCATGGCCGCGCTCGTTTGGCTAACCCTCGGCATCGTCATCGCCCGCACCCAGCCACGGCAAAGCTTGCGTGTTTTCGTCGTGGCGATTTCCGTCGCCATCACCCTGCTCGTCGGCGTCAGCCGCGTCTATCTCGGCGTCCATTGGCCCACCGACGTCCTCGCCGGATGGACTCTCGGCGGCGCGTGGGCCGTCCTATTCTGGCTGATAGCCGTGAAAGTGGACCGCCGCGACGCGTGACCCGTCGTCGCCGCCGTGATCGGGACCTCGCCGCATGCGTCACGGGCCAGAAGCATCATTTCGTGACAGAAAGAGAGCACTCACGATCCCCGCCCTTCCGGTGACGTGCGTGCGAAAGGGATGAAAAAGTAAATCTATCATGTCTCCAGCCATGCCATCTCTACGCTCCAGTCTCTTCGTAATCGGTCTCCTGCTCCTCCTGACCGGTCTTCTTCTCCATAGCCCCGATCGCAGCGCCGCCCTCGTTTCCCCGGTCGCCAAGCCGGAGCCCGCCGATCTTCCGCCGGTAGCTACCGAAACCGATCGTTCGGTTCCCGAAGCGGAATTCGTGGCCCGGATTCTCGCGGCTGACGCCACCGATCCGCGCGCTACGGAGATTCAGCAAATCGCCTTCGCGGTCCTTCAAAAGAGTCTCGCGGCTCCCACGAGGGAGTCGCTTCTCGAAAAAGCGCGGCGCAATCCGTCGGCTTATGAAGCGCGTCAGGCAGCTGGCGGCGGCCAGGCGATGCACAATCCAACTCATGGTTTTTCCGCGACCTTCGATGCCGACGGCGGAGTCCAGGTTCGGTCGACGGATGGCGCCGACTGGTCGTGGCGGATGGAGGCGCTCGATCTGCCTGCCGCGGGTTCTCTCGCCACCGATGGCCCGCAAGTCGAGCGGCAACGTGGCTCAGCAATCACCGAATGGTATGTGAACGAAGAGCGCGGACTGGAGCAGTTTTTCACCCTGAATGAACCGATCGCCATCGACGAGGCCGGCGAATCCCGGATCCGCATCGCGATGGAAACCGGACTGAAGCCCGAGATGGAGGACCACGATCGGATCGCGTTCCTCGATGAGAAGGGAGATCCGGCTTTGTACTATCACCAGATCGAGGTCGTCGACGCCACCGGGGCGCGACTACCGGCGCGGATGGAGTTGGAAGAGACTGGCGACGAACGAGTCACGGTCGCTCTCGTGTTCGATTCGGCCGGCGCCACTTTTCCAGTGACGGTCGATCCCTTCGTCAGCACGGTGCTGCACCGCTTTCCCGGATACGACAGCTCCTCTCCCTCCGGGTTCACCCAGTTCTCCGGTTCCATCTTCGTGTTCGCCGCCGACGACGGTCGCCACGGCAGGGAGCTCTGGAAAAGCGACGGCACCGCTGCGGGAACCGCGATGGTGAAAGACATTCTCCCCGGTGAGCGCAACTCCAGCCCCGGGATTCTGGCGGTGGTCTCGGGAACGGTTTTCTTCACGGCGGATGACGACACCCACGGCAACGAGCTTTGGAAGAGCGATCTCACCGAGGTCGGCACCGTCCTGGTCAAAGACATCAATCCCGGTTTGGGCGACGCCACCCGATTTATCAACCAAGTGGTCGTCTTGGGCAGCAAACTTTATTTCAAAGCGGACGACGGCTCGACCGGCTCTGAACTCTGGTCGAGCGATGGCACCGAGGTCGGCACCACCCGGGTCAAAGACATCAATCCCTCGGGCAATTCGACTCCGGCAGGATTTAGGAAGTTCGGCGGGGAACTCTTCTTTTCGGCGGAAGGCCCCAACGGGGTCGAACTGTGGAAAACCAACGGCACCGAAGTGGGGACCGTCGAAGTGAGTGACATCCACCCCAGCGGTTCCTCGTTTCCCAGCTACCTGACCGTGGTGAACGGCGTCCTGTATTTCTCCGCGACTAGTGGTTTCAACGGGAGGGGACTTTGGAAAAGTAACGGCACCCTGGTCGAATTCGTTGGTGGCCCATTCAGAGGTGGACCCGGCTCCCGGCAATGTCACCGCAGCCATCATCGCCGGACTGCACCAAACCACTGCGGCTCTGCCCGGCGAAGGCGCCACCTCTACCGGGCCTCGCTGCGATCGACCGGCACGACGCGTCGCTCACGGATCAACGCCACCCTCCATGGTCGTTCCCTCTTCGCCCCCGGTGCGCAGGATATGGTGCGGATGCGGGTGCGCTGAACTCTTTCGGGCACCTCTTGATTCACGAGGTCTCTATTCCGCCTCGCGGAAGTGCCCGCGGTGCAGCGCCTCGATATTTTCGAGATTGCTTGCTCTGATTTTCAGCGGGCCGCTCTGCTTTTCCCAGTTGGAGATGCTCTGAGTGCTGACGCCGATCCACTCCGCGAAATCCGCGCGGGAAAGTCCGATGGCGGAACGGAGATCGCGGATCGATTTGCCGGTAGGCTCGAAGGGAGCGATAACGGGAGAGGGAGACGCCTTTTTCCCACCGCGTTTTTTGGGAGAAACGGCGGGTTCCGCTGCGGGTTCCGCGCCAGTTGAATCCAACTCGATTCCGAAGACATCGCCGAGTGCGGCCGGGTCGAGGGTGCGGCGCCGCGTGGACCGTGTCGTGCCGGCTATCGCGGTGGCGACGGCGCTCTCGTCGATGAGTTCGCGGTGGTCGACGCCGCGGAGTTTGAAGAGCAACTCGGGCTGCTGATCGAGCCGCGCTCCGACCCCGTAGAGGATCGCGGCGAGATGTTTGCAGAGGCTGGCCCAGTCGGGGCAGGAGCAGCTGAGCTTGATCTCTTTTGACGTGGGAAAAAGACCGTCGGCCGGATCAGTGACGACCTCCATGATCTCGCCGGAGACTTTTCCCTGGAGCAGTTCGATGAGCGAGCCCACTCCGCCCTGGCAGCGTTTTTTGATGCGCTCCCACTTCGCGGCTGCGAGTGGC